>CAZSLS010000202.1:0-12546 GCA_964607575.1 uncultured Planctomycetaceae bacterium
CGGTCCAGTCAGTCGCCGGCGATCGCATCGACGACCACAACATACACGTCGGTCCCAGCGATTACGTACCGTGGCAGGAAGATAACAAGGTCTGCTTCATTCGCATGGAGGGCAAGCTGTTCGGCGACGTGCCGATGAATCTGGAGCTTCGCCTGTCGGTCGAAGATTCCCCGAATTCCGCCGGTGTCGCCATCGATGCAATTCGCTGCTGCAAGCTCGCCCTTGACCGCGGAACCGGCGGCGTGCTCGATGCCCCGTCATCGTATTTCTGCAAGCATCCGCCCAGGCAGTATACAGACGACGAAGCCTACACCCTGACCGAAGCGTTCATCAAGGGCGACAGTCGATACGTTAAGCACGACACGTCGGATGTGAGCGCCAAGAAGCTCTAGCCCTACAACGCAACCTGGCTCAACTGCACTCGGAATAAGGCTCCAATTCGCGGGGAGATGTTCTCATCGGGTCCGTAGGACCAAACAAAGGGGTCAGGACTCTTTGTTTTGGGAGGGTATATCCAAAACAAAGAGTCCTGACCCCTTTCTTTGGTCAACGGTCATTGAATAAATTTAGTCAATGGCCGTTGACTAAATCGGTCGATAACCCATAATGGTTAATGGTGCGTGGAGATCATTATGGATATCAGATACAAAACCCACAATCTGCACTGGGATCAACCTGATAAATTCCGGGAATTGGATCCACATTTAAGCAATCTGAGTCAATTGCCTCTGATCTATCGCTTTCCCCTACTTGAGAAGCTGCCTCGCCGAACTGCGGCTTCTGGCGGTCAGGAACTGCGTGTACGAATCGAATTCGCCCCTGCGGGATTCATACTCTGCAAGCAGATTCTCCTGCGCCTGCCGCTTCATTTCGACACAATCAAATGTCTTCGTCTTCGGAGTCATAATAAATTTCCATTGGGCCGCGGATATCCAAAGCATGACAACCCTTAATCGCATTGACACCGTTGAACTTTCGCACCTGATCAAAGAAACGCTTGCTGGGTCCGGCGAACTCTTCGTCCTGCGTGCCGCCAATAACGGACGTGTCAACATATACGCGAACTTTATGCATTATCGATCTCTCCCCGCATCTTATAGATACCGGTCCGAGAAAGTCAACCAACACCCGTTCATATATGCATGCCTCCATTTGCACTGGACGACGAGCATCTCCACACCGAGTTGATGCTCTCTACTTCTTCGCGAAACGCGGTCACAACATTTCGATAAAAAGGTGGTCCCGATGTGCTGGTCGTCTGTAGTATTGCAGAACGCTCAATAAGCATTGTTATGCTTGAGAGGATGAAGGCAAGCACAATGGAAATAACTAATCGTAGAGATTTCTTGAAGGTTGTCTCTCTGGCTTCGACCGGATTGCTTCTTTCAAAGATTTCGGGCAACTGCACAGAGGCTGCCGAGACGAAACGCACCAGGCCGAATGTAGTCCTGATCATGACTGACGATCAGGGTTGGGGGCAGACGGGGTATTACAACCACCCTGCTCTCAAGACGCCAAACCTGGACAAGATGGCCGCCGGCGGTCTGCGTTTTGATCGATTCTACGCCGGCGCCCCGGTCTGCTCCCCCACCCGGGCAAGCGTACTCACCGGACGGGCCAACGATCGCACCGGCGTCCCGTCTCACGGGCACGCTCTGCGCCTACAGGAGAAAACACTGCCCGCGGCGATGAAAGCTGCGGGGTATTCGACCGGACATTTCGGCAAGTGGCACTTGAACGGGTTTCGCGGCCCGGGCGTGCCCGTGCTGAAAAATGACACTCACAATCCCGGAGCATTCGGTTTTGACGAGTGGTTGACGGTCACCAACTTCTTCGATATGAATCCCGTCATGAGCCGCAAGGGCTCCTTCGAGGAATTCAAGGGCGATACGTCGGCGATTATCGTCGGCGAGGCCATGAAATTCATTTCCGCATCGACGAAGGCCAGCAAGCCATTCCTGGCCGTCATCTGGGACGGATCTCCTCACAGCCCATGGGTGGCAAGCGAAACCGACCGGAAATCGTTCGCCGGCCTGAACGCCAGGAGTCAGCATCACTACGGCGAACTGGCGGCGTTTGACCGCAGCATCGGCGTCCTGCGCAAGGGCTTGCGCGACCTGGGCGTGGCCGACAACACGCTGGTGTGGTATTGCAGCGATAATGGAGGGCTCGGGGGCATTGAGCCCGATACCGTGGGCGGGCTGCGAGGTCATAAGGGTTCGGTCTGGGAAGGCGGGCTCCGCGTGCCGGGGATCATCGAGTGGCCGGCGGGGATCAAACCGCGCATCACGAACTACCCCGCATCGACTATGGACATCTTCCCAACCATCGCCGATATTCTCGACCTGCCCAAGTCTGTTCTTCTGAAACCGGTGGACGGCGTGAGCCTGACTGGTCTGTTCAAGCAGAAGATCGCGGCCAGAAAACAACCTATACCGTTCAGATTCGGAAGAAGGGGCGCGTTGGTGGACAACGACTACAAACTGGTATCGCCGGCCGTCAGAAGAGGCGTATTTGAACTGTACAACCTGAAAACCGACCCGAAAGAATCGAAGGACATTTCCAAAGATGAGCCTGAGATATTCAACAGAATGAAAGCGGCATTCATGAAATGGAATGCAACGGTTGACGCCAGCGTGGCCGGGAAGGATTACCCCGAAGGCAAGGTTCGCGCAGACCATCCGCAACCACGCTTTTGGACGACCGAAGATCGCTACAAGCCCTACTTCAAAGACTGGAAAAAACGCCCGGAATACGCCGGCCGATTGAAACGCGGGGCTAGAAAGAAACCGAGGAAAAAATAGGATAACGGCATGGTAAACAGGAAATGTTCTTGTGCCGTGAGGCTGGTTCTCAGCGCAGCGGTGTTCTGCACCGGAGGGTGTACACAGGGCAAGCTGAAAGCCGGCCCGTACGTCCGGGGAGTCCGCCTTTTCGCGGACACCGTTCTGGCGAGCGGACGGGACACTTTCGGTAATACAAAGACACCGCTGTTCGTTGACGGCCTGCATGTCGATACGCTGCAACCAGCGATATGGAAGGGACGAAAGAGCAAGGACTGGGTCCTCTCGAACTTCGCCAGCCAGCAACCGCTCCTGAGGCTTCTGGACGGACTGACCGCACTGACGAAAGATGATCGATACCGCACCGCCGCCGAAGATGCAACGCGATATGCCCTTCAGCATCTGCGGTCCGAAAACGGGCTCCTGTACTGGGCCGGACACACCGCATGGGACCTCAAGGAGGATTGCCCCGTAGGCAACTACGTCCCCTACATTCACGAGTTGAAGGCCCATCAACCGTATTACCGGCTCATGTGGAAAGTGAACCCAAAAGCCACCCGCAAGCTCATGGAGACAGTGTGGGCCGGGCACATAGTCGACTGGTCGCGCCTCGATTACAATCGCCACGCGGATATGCGAAAACCCATCAAGCCGCAATGGGACTGCGAGTTCATCGAGGACATCGACGTGCCCTTCCCGGCTCGCGGCGGGCATCTGTCTTTCGTCAACGTGACCCCCCCGCTGCTGCACGCGGGGACGATTCTGGCAGTGACCGCCAAAGACGACAATGCCCTGACCTGGACCCGCCGCCTGATCTACAGGTGGCAGCAGGGGCGCCACCCAAAAACCGGGCTCTGCGGCGGGCAGGTCAGCTACCGCAAAGACGACCGCGCCAGGAAGGCGCTCGCCCACGTCCATCCCAATATCAACGAGGCAAAGATTGTCGCGTCGTATCACCAGACTTCGCGCTACCATCACTTGCCCCTCGCCCAGCTGCAGGCCGCCGAGACCATGATCGCCGCCGGGGGAAAACGGGCGAAAATCGGTCGGGAATTCGTCAAGTGGGCCTCCGACGACCTCAAGGCGTACGTTCGGGAGTGTTACGATTCCAAGAAAGGCGTGTTCGTCGCCAGGATGACCGACGGTACGCCCATCGACTGGGAAAAGTCCACCACGGGCTACTACGTACCGGAGTCCTTCAAGCCGCGCAAACCGGACGGTTGGCTTTTCTGGGCCTGCGCCATGGCGTACCGAATGACAGGCGACACGGCGCACTGGCGGACACTGGGCCTGATCGCCCCACACCTGGGCCTGGGCGATCTCGGCCGGACGGACGGAACAAAGCGCGATCTGAACTCCAGGACGAAGCTGGAAGACTGGAAGCTCATCTACGGTCTCCTGGAACTGCACATCGCAACCAAAGACTCACGCCTGCTGCGCCTGGCGTCTCGGATAGGCGACAACATCCTGGCGACCCAAAGCAGAAACGGCCTGTTTCCCCGCTCCGGGCGGAAATACGCGCGCACCGGCGACGAGGCGCCGCTGGCAATACTGCACCTTGCAGCCGCCATTGAAGGCAAGAGCCCATCGCTTCCCCAGCCCATCCTGGACGCCCGTTTCTTCCACTGCCTGTATTACGGCAGGCTCGATGAGCATCAGAAGAAACGTTCCGACTGGCGGACGTACGATTCCAAAGTGTTCTACGGGTGGGATTGAGACACCAAGACCGGAGGCTCGTTTCGATCCGGGGCCTGCAACGTCCCGAGAAAAAGGTGGTTCAAGCGTTCCGGGCGTCTGTTATGATATTGCTGAACAATGACAGGCGACGATCCGTCGCAGGCCGCGCCTGCATGTTATTATGCAAAACGCGTGAGGTGCATTGTTCAGAAGGATTGTAATGATACGTTCGGCATTCATATTGTCAGTCTGTCTTGTTGTCTCGGCGCCGGAGTGTTTCTCCCAAGCCGGCGATAACCCGCACCCGCAAGCGCGTACGACAAAAACCCAATGGCCCCAAGCGGTTGCGTTCATATCCAAAGATTGCTCACTCAAATCGAATGGCTTGTCCATCTTCCGGATCGGAAACACCCGGGCATATACTCAGTTTGATCTGCCAACACCATCCAAAATCGGACGACAACTCTATATCATCAAACCGGCCCGGCCAGGCGTTAAAGCGAGATTACTGCTGGATTTGGGGCAAGGGTGTATTGGTTCACCCAGCGCATCGCTGGACGGTAAGACCATCTATGCATCCCTGGCCAGAAAAGGCGAGTCCTTCTACCACATATACAAAATACCCACCGACGGAGGTAAGCCGACAAGAATGACGAACGGACCTTTTCACGATCTCGATCCGGCGGAGTTGCCTGACGGCCGTATCGTGTTCTCGTCCACGCGCATTGGAACGTTCGAGGAATATCACAGCTCGCCATCGCGCGCGTTGTTCGTGATGAATGGTGACGGCTCAGGTATCAATCCCATTACCTTCACAAGCATCTTCGACAATGAACCAAAGGTGATGGCCGATGGGAGTATCGTGTTCATCCGCTCCGACAACTTCATGGAGCGGGCCAAAGTCGAAACGCGACTCCACGCCATTCGTCCGGATGGGACGGGCGGACGTTCCATAGCCTCCGCCGATCGGGGCGCCCGCTACGGTGCCCGGCTCCGCAAATTCGGTTTTGGTAGTCCCGCCCCTCTTCCGGATGGGCGGCTGGCATTTCTCTCATCACGGGGGAACTTGCTGATCAAACCGGGCGCTCCAAAAGAGCGAGCCCATCGTCTACCGTCGAATCTTTGCGGAGTGGCGCCCCTGCCGGACGGACGCCTGCTCTGCACGGTTAATCGCAAAGCCCAGGCTGCCTCCAATCCCTCTGTTGAGTTCGTCCTTGAATTGGCTGAAACAAGAACACAAATCGAGCGTGTGGTGATTGAGAATTACGGTCAGGCCGAAGCGAAAGGGAACTACTATGCCAAGGACTTCTCTATCGCGGCTTCGTCGAGTTCGCGCGACCCCAAGGCGTTTAAGAAGATTTGTAAGGGCACGCTCAAAGCCAAACTCGGTCCGCAGACATTCAAGATTCAGCCCACGGAAGCAAAGTATATCAAACTGCTGATCACCTCCGGTTACCGACAGGATTATATCGAGCTGGGAGAATTGGGAATCTATGACTCGAAAGGTCGAAACGTCGCCGCCGCCGCAAACGGTGGAAAAGTCCTGAGCTGCACGTCGGCCTACAAAGCGCCAGGCGTCTGGGCGCCCGAGTATCTCATCGATGGAAAACCCAGCGGAAGAGGCGGGAGCTGGTGCAGCGAAAAGTTCAGTTCCCGAAAGGGCGGCGGGCACTACAATACGATTGCCATTCTCGACCCGGACAGGGCGAACCAATTGACGACCTTGTTCCAGTCAACCGGCGGGGCTATTCATTCGGCAGTGTACGCAGGTCGCAGAGGGGGACAGAAGAAAGCGATCGCCAATACCCTCAAGATAAGGAAAGCAACCCCTGGTGTCGCAACAGGTTACTTTCTCTGCCAGAAAGCGCAAATCACCCGAAAAACGGCGGCCGATTGGCCCCGGATACGGTCTGTTCGGGTGCTTGGCGGAAAAGTCTCGACTCTCCGGTCATCGAATTTTGAAGCGGTGCATGCGGGCCTTGAGGTGATCGAACTGGGTTCCGTCGCCCTGGCGCCAGACGGTTCGTTCTTCGTGGAAGTGCCCGCCGACACCCCCATTGCTTTCCAGATGCTTGATGGAGAAGGCAGACCGCAGCTCAATGAAATGTCCTGGATATTTGTGCGCCCCGGCGAAACTAGATCCTGTATTGGATGCCATGAGCCCCGCGGAGTGGCGCCGCCATCTGTCGACAGACGCATCCAGGCAGCCAAGGCGCGTCCTGCAAAACTGGTTGGGCGGGGCAAACCGTATCGTTTCCGCGGACAGAATCCCTGGGTCAACGGACTCATGGACATGCAGTTCGAGCGAATTCGGGAGATAGCATCCGTCGGTCAGCGCGGGTTCGACAAAGATCCGGGCGCGACCGGGGCGGTTGAATGGAAAACCGTCGAATCCTGGTTGATGAGCAAGGACGCCGGTCTGAGGATATCCGCGTGTCAGCGGCTCGGCGGCACGCGCGGACGCCGCTTCTCGGGTTCGCTGGTCCGCCTCCTGAAAGACTCTGATCGCGAGGTGCGCATTGCGGCGGCGATGGCGCTGTCGGCCTGCGGAAACCGGGCGTCCATACCGCACCTGCTGGCAGCGCTGGACGATCCTGATCCGGTTGTCGCACAGGCTGCCGACATGGCGCTGGAGAACCTGACCGCTCATACCGGGAAGTTCAACCCGTTCGTTTCCGCGGAACAAAGGCACCGGCAGGCAGACACGCGGCGCACCTGGTTCAAGTCGTTATCCTGGGGGGCGCACGAGAAGGCTCTCATCGCCCGGTTGAAGGAAACCGATCGCGTATTGAAGCACAAGGCTGTCGTCGCGCTGGGTCACATCGGAGGTGACAATGCAAAGAAGGCATTGCGTCAGTTCCTGATCAAAGAGAGCAAGACAAACCCTTACAAACAGCGCGGTCCCGGGGAAGGGATCACCTTCGCCGCGGATTCACGGTTGAACCCGCGGATCATTCAGGAAGCGGCTCGGGCTCTGGGCTATCTGCGAGATGCCGACGCCATCGGGGTCTTGAAGGATATCCTGGGCAGGAATCTGTCGTCGAGAAAGTCCAACCTGTTTCTGGCGGAAGCCTGCCTGGAAGCATTGTCAGTAATCGGAGACAAGCAATTAGAAGATTACATGATAAAGACGTTCGGGCAACTGGAGGAATTCCACGAATACTACAACTGGTACGGTGGCGGGCATCCGTACAACGAAGTCTCCACGCTGCACTTTCGGATACTGGATGTCCTGGACAGAATCGGATCCGCAAAGACAGCGACTCTTACCGGCGCTATCATCCGATCACTTCCGATAGATGTGGACAGACAGCTTCTTTTCGAATTGGATGACTATGAGTTGATGGCCGGTCGACTGGTCAAACGCTCCGGATGTGAGGATAAAGTGGTGGAAACCTGTCTTGGGCTGCTTGGCGATGCCGCCGCGATTGCGGACGACACTATCAAACCTTCCGTTTCGAAATTGTACAGGGCTTTCGCCGGCCGGCCTCAATTGGAGAATCGAGCAGCCCAGGTGCTGTCGATCCTGTGTGCGGACCGGAAGTATGAGCCCCGCATTCGCGCCGTATTCAATCGCTATCGCGGGCGAAAGCGAGATCGTCTATTCAGGACAAGGACTATACGCTCGCCGGTTCCGGACAGACCGTGGGTGCTGTTTTACATGGCGCGTCTGCTTGGAAAACTCGCGGATCCGGGGTCTTCTGATTGCTTGATAGCGGCACTGGAAAAGGATCCCAACGAAGCCGCATTCGGCAGGCCCGCCCCGGATACGGTATGGGTTGGCATGCTTCAGGAAGACAACACCCCCTGTTACCGAGCAGCCGCCGCTTATGCGTTGGGCCGGATTGGTAAACGATCCGCGGCGGATGTTCTTATGAAGGTTTTAGGCAACATGGACAACGCTCTGGATGTACGACATGCCTCCGCGATGGCGCTGCGGTGCATTGCTGACGACAGAAAGGTCCGCGCCATCGCCCGCCTCGCCGCCGACTACCCCGACGTATCGGTCAAACAGGTGCTGCTTTCCATGAGCAGAAGAGATGACTGAAGAAGAAATAACATAAGGAATCGTTACGACATGATGGATAGAAGACATTTTCTCAAGTGTGCGGGCGCGGCGGTTTGTTCGCTGGGCGCCGGGTCGCTGTTTGCGGCGCCGGCGAAAGCTGCGAAGAAGCCGAACATTATCCTGGTCTTTATTGACGACATGGGCTGGGCGGATTTCTCCTGCTTCGGGAATAAGGACGCCAAAACGCCGAACGTCGATCGGATGGCCGCTGAGGGGATCGCCTTCGAACAGTTCTACGTCAACTCGCCCATCTGCTCGCCGTCGCGCGTGGCGATATCGACCGGACAGTATCCGCAGCGATGGGGTATCACGTCGTTCCTGTCGAATCGGAAGCATAACAAGCAGCGCGGCGTGAAGAACTGGCTCGATCCGAAGGCGCCTATGCTGGCCCGCAGCCTGAAAGGCGCCGGATACGCCACGGGGCACTTCGGCAAGTGGCACATGGGCGGGCAGCGGGATGTCAATGAGGCGCCGGCGATCACGAAATATGGTTTCGATGAATCCCTGACTAACTTCGAAGGTATGGGTCCCAAGCTCCTTCCGCTTACCATGACGGGCGATGGGAAAGTTGGGAAGATATGGGGCCGGGCGACGATCCTCGGCGGACCGGTGACGTGGATGCAGCGTTCGAAGATAACCGGCGGGTTCGTCGATGCGGCGATACCGTTCATGGACAAGGCGCGCAAAGCGGATAAGCCGTTTTATGTGAATCTCTGGCCCGATGACGTACATTCCCCCTTCTGGCCTCCGGCGGAGAAGTACAACGAAGCGAAGAAAGGCGGGAAGCGCGGTCTATACCTCGCGGTTCTGGAGGAGATGGATCGACAGTTCGGTAAGCTCTTCGACTACGTACGCAAGGATGAGAAGCTGCGCGATAATACGCTCGTTCTGATCTGCTCGGATAACGGCCCGGAGAAAGGTGCTGGACGGGCCGGGAATCTCAAAGGATACAAGACCCATCTGTTTGAAGGCGGCACGCGATCGTCGCTGGTGGCATGGGCGCCCGGATTCATTCCAAAGAAGGCTTCCGGTACGCGAAACAGAGATTCGGTGTTTGCGGCGATCGACCTGACCCCGTCCCTACTGAAGCTGACTGGCGCCAAACCGCAGGCCGGCGCGAAGTATGACGGCGAGGACATGCTTGATACGCTACTGGGCAAATCAAAAGCATCGCGGAGGGCGCCGATCTTTTTCAGCCGTCCCCCGGACCGCAAGAACTTCTACGGCTTCAAGAACCTGCCCGACCTTTCGATGCGCCACGGTAAATGGAAGTTCCTCTGCGACTACGACGGCGGGCGACCGAGTCTCTACAACGTAATCACCGACCCCGGCGAGACCAAAAACCTCGCGGAGTCGCAAGCCGAGATCGTCAAGGAACTGACGAAAAAGACCACCGACTGGTGGGCATCAATGCCAAAAAGCAAATAGCGCGATACAGAAACAAGGAGTAGTTATCACATGATGGACAGAAGAAATTTTATTAAATGTGCGGGTGCGGGTGCGGCGGTTTGGTCGATTGGGGCCACGGGATTGTTGGCGGCGCCTTCGAAAGCCAAGGGCGCCAAGAAGAAACCTAACTTCGTCGTGATCTTTATCGATGACATGGGGTATGGCGACATCGAACCGTTTGGTTCGACGCGGAACAAAACGCCGCACCTGAATCGAATGGCTGCCGAGGGAAGGAAGCTGACTTCGTTCTATGTGGCCGCTCCGGTCTGCACGCCGTCGCGGGCGGCGCTGATGACCGGATGCTACCCGAAGCGCGTGGGGCTGGATAACGGATCGTGGCATTGCGTGCTGTTCCCCAAAGACCCGCACGGGCTGAATCCGAAAGAAATCACCATCGCGAAAGTACTCAAGGACGCCGGTTACGCAACCGGGTGCTTCGGGAAATGGCATCTCGGCGATCAGCCCGAGTTCCTGCCGACCAGTCACGGGTTCGACACGTACTTCGGGATTCCATATTCAAACGACATGTGGCCGCCGATGCCCTCGGCGAAGAGATGGAAGGTCTTTCCCTGTCCGCTTCCGGTATTGCGCGACACCAAGGTCGTGGACATCGTCAAGGACATGGACGACCAGGCGCAGCTTTGCAAACGCTTCACCGATGAAGCGGTCGCGTTCATGCGGGCCAGCAAGGACAAACCGTTCTTCGTCTACCTGCCGCACACATTCGTCCACGGTCCGCGCAGGGCTCGCAAGGAGTTCATGGACAAAGCAAAAGGCAACGCCACACGCGCCCAGATCGAAGAGGTCGACTGGTCGACCGGACAGATACTCCAAGCCGTCAGGGACCTCGGCCTGGAGAAGAACACGATGGTGATATTCACCTCCGACAACGGCGGAGCGGGAGGGTGCTCCTCCAAACCGCTGCGCGGCGGAAAGGGCAGCACGTGGGAAGGCGGTATGCGCGAACCGACAATCGCGTGGTGGCCCGGAACGGTCCCGGCGAAAACCACTTGCGACGAAGTGGCTACGACGATGGACCTGCTGCCAACTTTCGCGGCGCTCGGCGGGGGGAAAACGCCAGACGACCGCGCGATAGACGGTAAGGACATTTCGGGCCTGCTGCTGGGGCAGGCAAACGCGAAATCACCGCACAAGGCTTTCTTCTATTACCACCGCGCCAATCTGCGGGCCGTCCGAAGCGGCGAGTGGAAGCTCCACACCAACGGACAGCTCTACAATCTCGACAAGGATATCGGCGAGAAGCAGAACGTCGCCAAACAGAATCCGGATGTCGTCGCGCGCCTCAAGAAGCATCTCGCCGCATGCCGCGCAGATCTCGACAACAAAGCCAACTGCCGCCCGGTAGGAAAGGTCAAGAATCCCAAGTACCTGACACCGCCGCCCAAAAAAGAGTCCTGACCCCACAACACGAGAAGGAAATCCATCATGCCTGGAAAAGCCAGCATCGCGTATTTACTGATATTGGTTGCAACCGCAGACGCTCAAGAAGCTCCAAAGCTGCCTGTCGTCGATATATCCGGCGAAACAAACCGGCACGTGATTGTCGCGCAGGGAACCGAAAAGATTTACCAGGGACATCCGACTACCCTGCTCCTACCGGACAAGAAGACCATGTTCTGCGTCTGGTCAAGCGGACACGGTGGACCGGCCGGGCAGATGGCCCGCAGCGATGATGCGGGACTCACGTGGAAACGCCTCGATGACCAACTGCCCGAGAACTTCCGCAAACATCGCAACTGTCCGAGCATCTATCGCATGGTCGATCCCAAAGGCAAGGAGCGACTCTGGGTCTTCTCCGCATGGCCTAAGATGCCGCGAATCGTCAGCGAAGACGGCGGGAAGACATGGAAGGAAGCCCCGCCGCTGGGCCTGAACTGCGTGATGACATTCAGCAGTGTGATCAAACTCAAAGATGGGAGTTATCTCGGCATGTATCACCAGCGCTCACCCGTGGCGGTACTGCAGACGATCACCAGAGACGGAGGCGTTACCTGGTCGAAACCGAGCGTTGTCGCGGATGTTAAGGGGAAAGACCCCTGCGAGCCCTACGTCTTTCGTTCGCCGGACGGTAAGGAACTCTGCTGCCTCATGCGAGAGAACAGGCACAAAGGGCGGAGCCTGATGATGTTCAGCAAGGACGAAGCCAAGACCTGGTCCAAGCCAATCGACACGCCGTGGGGGCTGACCGGAGACCGCCATATGGGCGTCTACACAAAGGACGGCAGGTTAGTAATTGCATTCCGCGACATGGCTCAGAAGAGCCCGACAGGCGGTCATTTCGTAGCGTGGGTGGGCACATACGATGACATTCGCCGCTCTCGCCCCGGTGAGTACCGGATCAAACTCCTGCACAGCCACGCCGGTCGCGACTGCGGTTATCCAGGCATGGAACTCCTTCCCGACAATACCGTTATCGCAACGACGTATATCAAGTACCGCTCGGGAAAAGTGAAGCATTCGGTAATCAGCACCCGCTTCAAGTTGAAAGACACGGATAAGAAACTCAAGAAGACAACCGCCAAATAAACGCGTCTGAGAAACTACTTC
>CAZSLS010000203.1:0-12485 GCA_964607575.1 uncultured Planctomycetaceae bacterium
ATCGACAAGGCAGGCCTACTTTTATGATGACGATTCCCTTATCTTAGTGCCATTAAGTCCTGCCCCCTTTTGTATCTGCCAGGTAATCACCTTACTTCTTTTAGGGTCAATAGTTGGGGGCGGAATAATCTGAGATTCTCCTTGGAGCTATCTGGGTGATATGGTATATTCCATACAAGTTATACGAGTTATCAGCCCGTTCCGTGTGGAATGGCGGGCTGCATTCGACCTGAGCCGGTCGAATCCAAAATGAGGCAGGAGCGGTTTGCCGTTCGCACGTTTCCTTTCCTGCAACAAGGCGTATCTGAGAAGTCTAAGAATCTGACAGCGTATCTTCGTATACCATCGGCGTGGATCTTCCCGTTTCGGGCAACTCGTCGATGGGGTATTGGCAGGGTCTCCAGGCGGAGACACAGAAAGAGAGGAACACGATGATACGCATACTAAAGCATTGAGACACATGAAACGAACCACTCCCCGGCGCATGGTGCGGTTGGGGAGAGAAAAGAACCTGATTCAGAAAAGAAAGGGAAAGAAGATGTTTCAGATGAAAAACGCAATTCGAATGACAGCGACTTATCTAATTGCATGCGGGATAGTTTTATGCATGTCCGCGGCGTCAATGGGCGGGACCATTGGCGCGGCGTCTGATATCGACGCTGATGGTGTGGCGGACCATGAGGACAACGCGATTGCGAACCTCAACCCAGGCCAAGGCGATCAGGACCAGGATGGGCTGGGGGATGTAGATGATCCATTCCCCTTTGTTCCGGACTCCGACGCGGACGGAATCGATGACGGTCCCGATGCCGGTCCAACGAACGCCAGTATCGGGCTGCACACTGTTTCGCTCGGCGGTCCCTACAGTATCGACCCCGGCGACACGCTTGGGGTGAATGTCACTTTCGGGCCAATCGCGCACTACGTCGCATTGGTTTTTGATTTAGGGGACGACGGCCCGAGCGATGGGTACGCCACGATATCCACGTCGGGTAACGTCGATATACCCGCCTCATTTTTCGTTGATTCAGGCAACTGGGATCTCAATACCCCCGGTACGTACGACCTGTCAGTCGAACTGGTGCGACACACCGGCACTGCTACTGACTCGACCACTGTCACGGTAACTCCGGAACCTGCCTCGATGAGCTTGCTTGTTTTGGGTGGTATGGCGTTGCTCCGCAGACGGCGCAAGCGGTAGTACGTAGAAGATACCCATATCGCCACGCGGCGGGGCTGGATCAGATCCCGGCCTCGCCGCATTGTTTTGCGCTGTGCTGCACGCTTACTGACGCGAAAATACCTGTGGCCGCTAAAACGTAAGACGGGACCCCTTTTTCATCTCCGGGCTATTGGTCGGTTTTCAATATTCGCGACAGCTCGGCTGCGATTTCCGCGTACTCGCCGCGGTCGACTACGTTCTCGTTTTCCTGCGAATCGGTTCGGTGATCGTACAGTTCCCGCGCCGCGAGGCCACCGGTTTCCCAATCGAACCACTCGACGTAGCGGTATTCATTCGTCCGGATCGTGTAGCCCATGTAGTCCCGCCCGTCAGGCGACCGCCATATCCCCGAGCGAAGGAACTGGCTCCGGGCGGCAATCTTACCGGCGCCGGAAGGTTCACCCATGATCGCCGCCGCACTGACGCCTTCCAACTCGATCGGGATATCCAGGCCCGCCAGTTCGCACAGCGTCGGATAGACGTCGACAAACTCGACGAATTGAGAACACACCGCCGGTCCCATCCCCGGGGCCCGGATTATAAGCGGTACGTGAGTATCGGTCTCGAAATTGGTCATCTTGCACCAACTGGCGTGCTCGCCAAGCTTCCAACCATTGTCGCCCCACAACACCACTATCGTATTGTCGGCGATCCCCAGTTCCTCCAGCCGCGCAAGCAGCTTGCCCACCTGCGTATCAACGTACGTGACAGACGCGAGATAACCGTGCTTCAGGAGTCTCGCGTCGGCCTGGTCAAGCTTGCCATCGAGCGGATGGGTGACATCGCGCATGTCCGTATAACCCGTCAGTTCGCGGAGGTTGTTCATCGCCATCGGCGGAACGTTGATCGGCGGGTAATCGTTTTCCGCAAGCGGGATTTCGTCGCGGTCATACATGTCCCAATACCTCTTGGGCACGTTGAAGGGCAGGTGCGGGCGATAGTAGCCCACGCCGAAGAAGAACGGTTCGTCCCGGGCGCTCAACTCGCCGAGTTTTTCGATCGCGACGTCGGTCTGGGCGCCGTCGTAGTAGGCGTCGTCGCTCACGTCGGGGCATTCAGTTGCGCTGGCTTTGAGATACCACTTGCCCAGCGGATCGATATAACGCTCGCGGCGCCCTTCGGCGGTGATTTCGACTTTTCTCCGCTCGAGGTACTCGGTGTTATCGTCATCGCGATAGACCGCATCGGGATCGTACGGGTAGCCCTCGATGCAAATCCTCGGTTCGCTCCACGAAAGCGGGTCGGGCAGATCGTTGTGGTATATCTTCCCGATCGCCGCACAGTGATACCCGGACCGCATGAAGTGCTGCGGCAGGGTGGTCACGTCAGGCGCCGTGTCGCGAAAATGCGTCTGAAGGTCCCATACGCGTATGGTGTCGGGGCGCATCGAGGTCATCAAACTCGCCCGCGACGGATTACAAACGCCCGACTGACAATAAGCCCGAGTAAAGCAAACCCCCTGGCCCGCGAGGCGATCGATATTCGGACTGATAACGCAATCGCTGCCATAGCAACCAAGCTCGGTCCGCAAATCATCAACAGCGATGAACAACACATTCGGACTTCTACCCGCAGATTCCATAACTCGTTATTCTCGAATGAACCATCCGTCGATGCAAGCATCCGCGAACGTTCGACAAATGTGAACCGACAATGAACCAGGGACGCGCGAAACCCAACGACACTGAAAAGAAACGACGCGCGAAACCGCAAGCGGTTATATAACGCGCGAACACACGTGTTTGTTTGCACGTAACATCAAATCGCCCTAATCGATCTAGTCAGCTTTTTGAACGAGATTGGCGATTTCATCCTGGGTCTCGCAGGCCCGGATCTCGTCGCGGAAGGCCTGGCGCTGGATGTGCCTGAAGACGGCTTCCATCGCTTCGAGATGCTCGCCGGGCTCTTCGGGGTTCGACAGGAGAAGCACCACCATGTCGACGGGAAGACCGTCGAGGGAATTAAAGTCGATACCGTCGGCGCTGCACCCGATCGCACCGAGCGGCTCTTTGATGCCCTTGATCCTGGCGTGGGGAAAAGCTACGCCATTGCCAATCCCCGTGGTGGACTGCGCCTCTCGGGCCAACAGTGCAGCAGTAACGTCCTCAACGCTGTCGCCGGCGATGGCTCCGGCGTCGGCCAGTGCCCCCATGATTTCGGCGATCGCCTCATCGCGCGTGGTTGCCGCCAGAGATGGGATAATCGCTTCGGGGACAATAATATCCGCAAGCTTCATCGTGTTGCTCCTGTATAGTGCTTCATCATGCTCAGCTTTCTTGCCTCTTCGCCTCCAACGACTGCATGAAAGGCATTATAGGCCTATGTTTGGCCATCTGCAAGCGATATTTGGAATCATAATACGTTATAGTACATTATAGTTCGCTTGTAATAGGGGCAAACCGCATTGGAAATGAGGAGTTTTCTGCGATTATTCGTCGGTTTCGGAGACTAAGGCGACAACTTCTTGCGGAGAAGTGGTGTTTCGCAATTCCGCGATCATGCCTTCGCGCCGAGTCATCAAAGAGAGATTCGCCATGAGGCGCAGGTGAATTTCCTCGCGAGTTGCACAGATCAGGAAGAAGATATGCACCAACTGATCGTCAATGGCCGCGAAATCGGTCCCCTTGGGGCATATCCCCAGAGCGACCGCCGGTTCGGGGAACATTCCGCTCATGAGCCTTCGCGGATGGGGAATCGCAACACCATGTCCCACTGCGGTTGTCATCATCCTCTCGCGATCGAGCAGACCGCCGAGCAGGAGATTGGTGTCTTTGGCAAAACCGGTTTTCAGCAGCGGTGCCAGCAACTGTCGCAACATGCTTTCTTTCGGACCGGGTTCGAGATCGAAACTCATCAATTCAGGATGGAGAATTTCGCGCAGCGGAAGGAGGGGGTCTTTCAGATCGCCGGTGGACCCGACGGCATGGGCGGGAAATGACTGCATCTGCCCCACAAGCCACTCGCGGACCAGCGATCGCATGAACCGCCACTGGCTGGCGACCTTCGCCGCCGGGATATCGCCACGCTGGGCCATCCGAAGCACAGTTCGCTCGGCCAGTTGAAGATACTCCGCCACTTCCGCCAGCGTCATGATCTCGCCATTGGCGTTCCCAGGCTCCATAAACACGACCCTTCGCTTCTGGTACTTCGGAGTACACGAAAGTACGTCAACGGCAATCATATTGCCTCCGCCGGTCATGTGCAACGCCTAATCGCAAAGCCGGCGCAAGTTGTCGGGATTTAGGGAATGGCCCTTGGCGAAAACAACCTTCTGCAGTATGCTTAAACGTTACATTGCCCGCAACCGAACCGCCCGCCGCCGCTGATGATTTGCTGTTAAGCGAAGGAGGTTTGACACCAGGCGACAACTTTAATGCCTCGCTGGATACAGACGACTTGCTGGTAGACATACTGGCCGAATCGCCGCTGACTGGGGCTATCAGCTACTAGCTGTCAGAGCCTGTCCCGAAAAATCGTATATGATATGCATCGGGCCTTCCGCTCTTACTCCGGTATCGGGACCAAATCAATTGTCCTGAATCGAAGAAAAGTCCTTCAGAATATGGGGATCTGTGGTACAATAAAACGTGTATCTACTCGGAGGCATGGTAGATTGTGCTATTTTGCGTTTTGCGTTTTACGCTTGAGAGCACCTCTTTTTTGATAACGAGGTAGTTCTATTGAGGTAGTTCTATTATGGATAGTCCCAAGGCCCACCAAAGCGATGTGCCGCTCTTTGAATTGCTCGAGCCGCGTCTGCTGCTGAGTGGATCGGTCGTGATCTCCGAGTTCATGGCCTCCAACAGTGATGCGCTCCTCGATGGCGACGGTAACTCCTCCGATTGGATCGAACTGTACAACCCGACAGATACGACGGTCGATCTGGCAGGATGGTATCTTACCGACGATTCCGATGATCCGGACCAGTGGGCCTTCCCCTCCGGCGGGTCAATTGACATCACGCTCAGTCCGGGCGAGTACCTGCTGGTCTTCGCGTCCGGGCAGGATGATATTGACTATCCGTACGACGACGGGACGTACTACCACACCAACTTCAAGTTGTCCTCCAACGACGGTAACCAGGGGGAAGACGTCATGCTGGTGGAGGACGATGGAACAACAATAGCCCACGCATACTACAACTATCCGCTGCAGCTTACGGACGTTTCGTACGGTATATACCTCGGGGCTACCTGGGATACGCTGATCGGCTCGGGGGCGCCGCTTTCATACCACGTTCCGACGCCCGGCGATGCGGGTGACGTGCCCGAATCCGGCGTCAGCGAGGGCTGGACCGCGGTTGCCTTCGACGATTCGTCATGGACCGACTCACAAGTCCTCGGGGCCGCCGATGTCATTATCACGGAGATCAACACCGGCGATACCGACTTCGTCGAGATACAGAACGTCTCGGGCGGCGGCGTCGCCGTCGCGGGATGGTCGGTGCTGGTCAACGATCCGTCGGGCGGGATCAACGGCGTCCACGGCGACGCGTGGGATCTCTCGGGCACGATTGATCCCGGAGAAGTCCTGGCGAAAAACGATTCGACGTGGGGAAGCGACATCCCCTGGGCGACCGACGATGACGGGTGGGCGATGATTGTAGATGACGGCGGCGCAGTGCGGGACTTCGCCGCTTGGGGATATACTTCCGCCGAGATAGACTTGTTGGACATAAGCCATGGAGGCTTCTCCAACATCACCGTCGGTAGCCAGTGGACCGGCGACGGCGCCCCCCCCGGGCGCCGGAGGTTCAGGCGGCGGTGGCGGAGGCGGAGGGGCCGTCGCCGGTACTATCGCCTACAGTGGCGGGACGTATGTCCAGGACTTCGACTCCATGGGATCGGCTGGTACCAGCACGCCGGAAGGGTGGGTTGCAGGCAAGTATACCAGCACGCAGAACCGCCAACCGCCGGGAACTGCACCGGCCGACGAGACGCTTTACGTGGATAACGGGTCGTCAACCACCAAAGGGCGCTCCTATAACTACGGTTCCACCGGCGACTCGGACCGCGCTATTGGCCATATCGCCACAACGGGCACCGGCGACCGCGCGCTGCAACTGGCGTTCACAAACGATACCGGTTCGGACATCACCGAGTTCACGCTCGGATACACCGGCGAACAGTGGCGCGACTGGAACGCCGGCGCGGGAGACCTTACCCAGATCCTTTCGGTGTGGTACAGCACCGATCCGGGCAGCGGCTTTACATATATGGGCGTCGAGTTTGACTTCCTTTGCCCCAACCAGACCGGCGCCAGTTCGAGCGTCGACGGAAACGATCCCGCAAACCGGCAGATCATCAGCGCCACGTTCACGCCGACTGTCCCCATCGCAAACGGCGAAACGTTCTACATCACCTGGCACGATCAGAATGATAATGGTGTTGACGATAACCCGCTGGCCGTCGACGACGTCTCATTCACGGGCGTCTTCGGACCGCGAGAGGCACTCGTTCGCCGCGGCGATACGGACACCGACTCAGCCGTCGACTTCGTGCGAAACAACGTTCCCACCGAAGGGGCGCAGAACGCCGACCTGTTCGTTCCGTTCGGCCAGATCGTCGACACAATCACGGGCATCGGTTTCAGCGACGATCAGCAGAGCTTCGACGACATCATCGCCACCGACGTCGGGTCCGAGATGGAAGGCGTCAATGCTTCTCTCTGGACGCGCATCGAGTTCCAGGCGGCGGATGTTTCGGCGCTTACCACCCTGACGTTGAGCATGAAGTACGACGACGGGTTCATCGCATATCTCAATGGAACCGAAGTTGCCAGCCGCAACGCGCCGGTTACGCCAGCGTACAATTCCCAGGCCGACGCCGAGCATCCCGACGGGCTGGCGGTACTCTATGAGGATATCGACCTCAACGCGCACATGGGCCTGGTCCAACCGGGCGACAATGTGCTGGCGATCCACGGGCTGAACCGCACTGACGCCAACGCCGATTTCCTGATCCAACCCCGCCTGGTCGCCAGCAACGAAACATCGGCGCCGCGGTATTTCGGGAACCCGACCCCAGATGCCGAAAACGATCCGAGTCAGGGAGCGCCGGTGGAAAACGTGGATTTTGCCCGCACCAGCGGTCTGTTTACCGACGCGTCGATCACTATCGAACTGACAGTCGCTTCTCCGACGGCCGATATCTACTACACGCTCAACGGTGCGATACCGACTGACTCTTCGACCCTGTATACCGGTACGTTCGATATCAGCGGTACTACGCAGGTGCGCGCCCGGGCGTACGAACTCGGGCAGGTCCCCTCACTGATTACCACCGAGACCTACATCAAGGTCGACAGCGGGACTATGGGTTTCAGCTACGATCTGCCGGTGATGATTATCGACACGTTCGGTGGCGGGGGCGTGCCAACCAGTGGTTTTGATACCTGTTTCATTAGCCTGTTCGACCGCCAGGCCGACGGGTGGACTGACTTTACGGCCGGTATGGATCTGGCCTCCCGCGGCGGGCTGCGGATTCGCGGCTCGAGCAACAGGGCCCAGTATGCTTTTGAGTTCTGGGACGAATTCAACGAGGACAAGGACCTGGAACTCCTGGGCATGCCCGCCGAGTCCGACTGGATACTCTACAGCTCCCCGTTCGATGACTCCCTGATGAACAATTCGTTCATGTTCGAACTGAGTAACGCGATCGGCTCGTATGCGACCCGGACGCGATTTGTTGAAGTCTACCTGAACACCGGCGGCGGGCAGACGACTGAAACATTACACCACGAAGGTGTCTACGTGCTGATGGAGAAGATCAAGCGGGGGTCCGACCGCGTCGACGTCGAGGCACTCGATCTGAACGACAATACCGAACCGGACGTAACCGGCGGATACATGCTCAAGATCGACCGGCTCGACCCGGGCGACAGCGGGTTCCATACCTCGCGGGGAACCCCGGCTTCCTACGGGTATTTCTGTTACGTCTATCCCAAGGAAGACGATATGACCAGCGCGCAGGGGAGTTGGATAAGAAACTGGTTGGAAGACTTCGAGGACGCCCTGTACGGCCCGAGTTTCACCGATCCGCAACTGGGGTACGCTGCTTACATTGATATAGATGCATTTATCGACTTCCATCTGCTCAACGAACTGTCGAAGAACCCGGACATGTTCTGGCTGAGCACCTACATGTACAAACCCCGAGAAGGCAAGATGGCAATGGGGCCCATCTGGGACTTCGATCGCGCTCTGGGCTTTGAAAACCGTTCGGCCAATCCCGTCGGGCACGTCCTTTGGGACAACCAACAACAATGCTTCAACTACGGCTGGTGGGGGCGCCTGTTCGACGATCCCGACTTCATGCAGATATATATTGACCGGGTGCATGAACTGCGGCAGGGTGTGATGAGCGTCGCGGGCCTGCAGTCCATTATCGATGGGCAGGCCGCCGAACTGCAGAGCTCCCAGAGCGGTAACGGAAGCTGGTGGGGGCACGTCAATAATCTGAAGAACTGGGTGACGAATCGCGTCGCCTGGATCGACAGTAACTTCCGGCGCACCCCCGAACTCAGCCGCGACAGCGGGCAGGTAAGCCCGGGGACGACCGTCACGCTGTCTTCGTCGGAGGGAGCGATATACTATACGACCGATGGTACGGACCCGCGTTCGGCGGGGGGTGGAATTGGCGGGCAGCTCTACACCGGAACGCCGATTGCGATCTACTCCAACACGAAGATAATCGCCCGCGTCTACGCCGCGGCGGGGAAGGAGCCTCACACCGAATGGAGCGCGCCGGCACAAAAGGTGTTCGTCGTCGACACGCCTGCCGACGCGAGTAACCTGGCGATCACCGAGATAAACTACAATCCCTACGATCCGACGTCTGGGGAGTTGGCGGTGGATTCGGCTTTCACAAGCGAGGACTTCGAGTTCGTCGAGGTAACCAACACCGGCGCTTCGACCATTGCTCTTGGCGGCGTGAAGTTTATCGACGGGTTCGCGTTCGAGTTTGACGGCGATGCGACGCTGACGGCAGGCGGTAGGGCGGTCGTGGTCGCCAACGAGTCGGCCTTTACGGCGCGATACGGTGGCGGGGTCACTATCGCCGGCGAGTACGGTATTGGGTACCGGGCGCCTCACCTGTCTAACACCGGTGAAGGAATTGAACTTACCGATATCCTCGGCGCCGAAATCGTGGACTTCCGTTTCAACGATGCGGGCAGTTGGCCCGGTCGGGCCGACGGAAAGGGCGCCACGCTCCAGATCATCGATCCGGCCGGCGATTACGACGATTCAGACAACTGGACATCGAGCGTTGTTTACGGTGGTACGCCCGGCGGGGCGGGCGAGCAGACGCCTGTAGGTATTGTCATCAACGAGGTGTTTACGCACACAGATCTTCCGGACGTCGACAGCATCGAGTTGTACAACACTACCGGCGGGACTATTAATATCGGCGGTTGGTATCTCAGCGATACGTGGGGCTGGGCGTCGAGTCTGGATAACGGCGATTACAAGAAGTTCCAGATCCCCGGAGGCACGTCGATAGATTCCGGTGAGTATCTTGTTTTTGACGAGAATGACTTCGGCGGTGTCGGTCCTCTCGATTTTGCCCTGGACGGAGCCCACGGTGACGACGTATGGCTGATGAAGGCTGACGGAGCGGGGAATCTGACGCACTTTGTCGATCACGTCGATTTCGGCGGTGCGATCAATGGCGAATCGTTCGGGCGTTGGCCCAACGCCGTTGGTGATCTGTACCCGATGACCTCGGTGACGCTCGACGGCGACAACAGTCCTCCGCGTATCGGTCCGGTGATCATCAGCGAGGTGATGTACCATCCCGGTATTTTCCACGAAACCTTTACCGGCGGCGGTTCGGAGCGGTTTACTGAAGTTGCGGGCACGTGGAGTGTCGCCGACGGTCGCTACGGCGTGACGCCCGCGTCGATCGGTGCTGACTCCATTGCGATAATCGATCTCACCGAGGCGCTGCAGAGCAATTACGTTCTGGAAGCAGAGATCAACGCTGCCGCCGCCGGCGGCGGGTACCTGTCCAACGCGATGCTGATATTCGACTACCACAGCCCGACAGACTTCAAATTCGCCGGCGGGTCCGTTAACAGCGGCCGGTGGCATATCGGGCATTACAGTGGTGGCGCGTGGATTATCGATGCCTTCGTCAACGACACGATTCTGGCTGGTAAGAACTACGATCTGAAGCTTGACGTCCAGAGTACTGTCGCCACACTCGTGGTAGACGGAGCGACAGTATTGAGCCACGAATACCTCGGGCAGGCGCTTAGCGACGGTGAACTTGGCATCGGTACGGATAATGCCGTCAGTTCTTTCGACAATGTGGGTGTGGAACTATACGACGATAGCGATCTGGAGTTCATCGGATTGTACAATCCGACGGTCTCGGATATCAATCTGGCTAGCTGGAAAGACAACCCCCATATTTCCGGTCAGTATTTCGCCGACTGGCGCCTCCGCGGCGGTGTTGATATGGAGTTTGACGAGGGTGTGACCATCGCTGCCGGTGGTACGCTGGTTGTTCTCTCGTTTGATCCGGACAAGCCCGAGAACGCCGCCCGCGTGGCTGCTTTCAGAGCCTACTATGGGATAGACGCCTCTGTTGCACTGGCGGGAGGGTATAGCGGCAACCTGGATAACGGCGGTCAACGCATTACGCTGCAACGCCCGGATTCGCCCCCGGCTGAGGAACCCGGTTTTGTCCCGCATGTGATCGAAGACGAGGTCCGCTACGACGACATCGCGCCATGGCCTGCGAGTCCCGACGGTAACGGCGACTCGCTGCATCGCCTCCACTATGAGCTGTTCGGTAACGACGCGATAAGTTGGAATCCCGACACCCCGACGCCCGGACTGGCCCCGGTTTTCAGCCTGCCGCCAATCGTGGCTGTTTCCATTGCGGATGTGAACGTAAACGAGGATTCAGACGACAGCGTTCTGGACCTGTCTGCGACGTTTGAAGACCCCGAGCTTTATACGCTGACGCTCTCGATCACGGGCAATACCGACCCGGGTCTGGTGACGGCGAGTATGGATGGTACGGACCTTACGTTGGCGTACGCCGCGGACCAGAGCGGTTCGGCCAGTATAACCGTCCGTGCGACAGATCCCTCGGGTCTGTGGATCGAAGATGTCTGCACGGTTACGGTCAATCCTATCGACGATGATCCGGTAGTGGCCAATCCGATCGTCAGCGTCGCCGTCGATGAAGATGACCCCGACACGATTATCGATCTTACCAGCGTATTCGACGACCTCGACCTCCCGGGCGACACGCTGGTGTTCTCAGTCACGGGCAATACGAATACCGGCTTGGTGACGACGGGTATCGCCAACGGCGAACTCACGCTGTCCTATCTCTCCGACCAGTACGGCACGGCGGAGGTCACCGTCCGGGCTACCGACCAGAACGGAGCGGGCGTCTCGGTCGAAGATACCTTTACCGTAACGGTCGCCCCGATCAACGACGCGCCAACCGTGGTCAGTCAGATCGCCGATGAGTTTGCCGATGAAGATGATCCCGACACGATCATCGATCTTTCGGGTGTGTTTAACGATGTGGACCCCACCGATACGCTGACGTTGTCCGTATGGAGCAACAGTAATACGGATCTTGTGACTACGAACCTGACCGGCACAGATCTGACGCTGTTCTTTGTGGCCGATCAGCACGGTACGGCTGATATCACTATCCGGGCGACTGACTCCGGGACGCCGGAACTCTGGATCGACGAGACGTTCTCCGTCACCGTCGATCCAGTGGATGACGCCCCGACGGTGGCCGATCCGATCGATGATGTCCTCGCCTTTGAAAACGATCCCGACACGGTGTTGAACCTCGCCGGTGTCTTTGATGATGTCGATATCGGCGACAGCCTTACCCTGTCGGTGTTCGACAATACGAATCCCGGCCTGGTGACAGCCAAAATGGCCGGTTCGCAACTTACGCTTTCGTATCTCCCCAATCAGTACGGTACGGCGGAGATCACTATCCGTGCGACCGACTCGAGCACCCCGGGCCTGTGGGTTGATGACACGTTCACTGTGGATGTCAATTCCGACAACTTCGCGCCAACCGTAACCAATCCCATCGCCGATGTGACGGTCGATAGCGGTTCGTCCGATACAGTCATGTACCTCTCCGACGTGTTCGCCGACAACGCCGGGGTCGTACCGACGCTGGACTATACCGTAGTCGAGATCGATCCGGTGACGGGCGACCCGTCGGCGGGAACCGGGCTGTTCCAATACAAGTTCACCGTGTACGGACACGAC
>CAZSLS010000204.1:0-12367 GCA_964607575.1 uncultured Planctomycetaceae bacterium
CTAGGGTTGGCGGCCGGTTTTTCCGCCGGGGCGATCGCGGGGGCTCTGTGTCTCTTCGTTGGCATGCGAAGAGGCGACAAGGCGAGTATCTCCCTGCCAAAGATCGCGATGCTCGCGTGGCGCCCGTTCCTGCTTGCGGGCGTCTTCGCCGCGGTGGTTCCCTTTGCGTGCGCGTGGTTCGACCCCAGCGGTTTCGTCAATCAACTCAGTGAAACGCGCATCGGTCACGCTGGCGCCGTCCGTTTCCTGACGGTATGGCATATTCACATGGGCGTCTACCTCGGTCTGGCCGTCGGCGTGGTGTGGATGATCGTAGCGATACGTCGTTTGTCAACTGCCTCGGCGTTATCGCCTTGACCTCTCCTGCCGTCTACGGGACAATGTGTCGAGAGAGTTAGTACACACCAGAGAAAGGAAGAGACCATGGCAAGTTCTATGATGTTAATGATGGCGTTGATGGGCGGTGGGGGTGCAAACGACCTGACCGATTTTATCGACACGAATTCCTACTGGGCTCTGCAGGGCGTTGAAGTTACTCTTCCCGCGATGAAGGCCCAGCTTGCGGCCGCCAATGCCGATGCCGCCACGGCGCTGTGCAAAGATCTCGTTGGCGACGATGAAGCCAAGAGCCGCGCCGCGGCTGTGAAGATCAAATCGATAGGAATGGCCGCTATGCCGCATCTGGAGAAAGCCGCCCGCGACGCCCAGGGCAAACCCGAAAAAGCCGCTCGCGTCCAGAATCTTATCGGGCAGCTTTACGCTAACGTGCAGGGCCCGGCCGTGCGGCGCCTGATGGCCATTCGTACGCTTGGCGAGCTTAAGAAACGCGACGCGTTGGCGATTCTCCAACCGCTTCTGAAATCAAAAGCCCTGTTCGAGGCCGAATACGCTCGCGCCGCGATTGCGGCTATCGAAGGCAAGGAATTCAAGCGTCCGGGCCTGCCCGCAAAGGAACGCATGAAGGATATCTGGCTCCTGCCCGCCGGCTGCGGTGTGGTCGGGCAGGTGACCATACCTCCGGGCAAACCCATCGATATAGCCAAGGTGATTAAAACAATGGGACCGATGATAGGAGGCGGGCAGGCGCCGCAGAACATGCTTCCCCAGCTTACCTCGATGATCGTCATGGCCGCGGGGCAGGTGGGCAACGTTCGTATCGATGCGATCACTCTCGGCGTGGCAAATGACGTGGGCAATCGGACGGGTTTCGCGGTGGTGATCGCCCGCGGGCGTTACGATACGAAGGCCCTGAAGCAAATGCTCCTGCAGGTCGCCCGGAGCAATACCGAGACCATCGACGGTACGGAGGTGTTCAAGCCTGATAATGAGTTCGCCATCTTCCTGCCATCGTCCGATCGCCTGGTCCTGGTCGCCGGACCCCGCAAGGCCCAGACGCCCGTCGCCCAGATGATCGCCGCGGTCAAGGCGGGCAAGGGAGCCCTCACCGCCGACAGCGATATCGGTAAACTCATCAAGACCGTCGATACCAGCTCGCCGATTTGGGCGGCATCGAAGTTGTCAGAGACTTACCGCAAGGAGTCGCTGCTTGCGCCGTTTGATACAATGACGATGACCTCTAAGATCGCCAAGGGCGTGCAGACTTTCAAGCTGGTGGCCATCGGGACCGACGCCGAGAAAGTTGCCCAGGCTGTCAAGGAGTTCGACGGGCACATGGCCGAAGGACGCAGAGAAACCGCCAAGCAGGCCCAGCGCATGCCGATGATCAAACCGATGGCCGACTTCATCGCGAGCATCAAGGCAAAGGCCGACGGCACCAAGGTTACCGTCACAGCCAGCATGAAAGGCAACTCGGCCTTAATGGGAATGTTCATGCCGATGATGATGATGAATGTTCGTTCTGCGCCCATGGACAAACCGGCTGTGAAACACGCCGAGCACGACCACGCCGACCATGCCGGTCACAACCACTAGGCGCCCTCTTGCTTTGGCGAGGGATGCGTAAATGAACAGGCATCTGACAACGATTCTTATGGTTCTGTTGATCGGCGCCGCGGCGGGCGCCAAGTATACCCGCAAGTCCAAGACACCGCCTAAACCGCCGCCCGATCTTTGCAAGGATGCGATCGACCCGTACAGGCCGAGTATCCAGAAGTCCCGTTTCTTCCAGGCCGCCGGAGCCGACAATGAACTGACCGCAACCGAATTCAATGCCAACAAGGCCAAGCCCAACGGTTTCGTTCGCCGCTTCGACTCGTGGAGGGCTCTGATTGCCTTCGACAAGGATCGCAATAAGTCAATCGACTGGCTCGAGGCCGACGCCTACCGGTACGATATTCGCAAGAGAGTACTCGCCGCCTACGATACCAACGCCGACGGCAAGCTCTCGGGCGGCGAACGCACCAAGGCCAATACGGACCTCGCCCGCGGGCGGATCCCATCACCACGCAAAACCGCACACAAGTCACCCCCAACCCGTACGGGACACGGAGGCAATTCCGGGCGACACGCCGCCGCTGACCAAGCTGAGGTATCCCGACTCAAGGCCCAGCTCGATTCCATCCGCAAGAAACTCTACTACTCGCCGGCCGTCGCAAAACTGCGTAAGGCTTGCGACGCCGCCGAGCGTGCCTACGAGAATGCCAAGCGAGCGCCCGTTATCGCCGAGGCCCGCAAGCCATACGATGCGGCAAGGCAGGCTTACGAGAAGGCCCGCGAAAATATACCCGAGGCCCGGATGTACGAAAAGGCCAAGAAGACCTACTACGACGCCTACCACAAGATACCCGAATATAAGGCCTACGCCGCCGCCCGCGACGCACGCAACCGAAGCAGCAAGCATCGCGCCGCCTACGAACGGGCCAAGAGTATTTACGAAGCCCAAAAGACCAAAATCCCCGAATACCAGGACTATAAGGATGCCAGCGCCGCCTACGAAAAAGCCAGGCATTCTCTCGCAGAGCACAAAGACATGGACGACGCTGAGAAGGCCTACCGCCAAGTCTACGAGAAGCATCTCACCCGCGAACGAAAGGTCCGGGACGGTGCCCAAAAAGCCCGCGACGCAAGAGTAGATCAACTACTCAAAGCCGACCCAACCGCCAGAGATATCTACAGGCGCATAAAACGGATTGAAGCCAAACACAGATAACGCGGAGCTGCGCTTCGGTGCGACACTGATGGAATCACTGGGAAGGCCCGTGATAATCGCATGCGTGACGATGCTCTTTGTCGCGGGTGCATCCGCATCCGGCGAGAATAGTGTCGGTTCGTGTCTTGCCTCTCTGGAGTACGGTAATCCGGTTGCGCGACGCAACGCGGTGTGGCTTCTTGGGCGTCTTGGTCAGTCGGACCGCCGGAAAGTCGGGGGGCGTCTGCTGGGACTTCTGGGCGACCGTGATCCCCTCGTACGCGCGACGGTCGCATGGGCGGTCGGTGAACTCTCCAAGCCCACGCCGCGGGCGACCGATGCGCTGGCGCGGGCGCTGGTGGATACCGACGCAAACGTCCGGATGTGTGCAGCGGTCGCGATGGGGCGCAACCGCCAGTTGACTCGAGACGCGCTCGCTGAAGCCTCCACGGGCGACAACTCAACTGCTGCCGTGCTGGCGATAACGGCGAATACCGGAAAGATTCCCGATTCAGCCGGCGCCCTCATCGAGCAGGCTGCAAAGGCCCTCTCGCACGAGGTCCCGGCGATAGCCGTCAGCGGCGCATGGGTGCTCCGGTGCGCCGGAGAGGGAAACAGATCCGCCTTCAAGGCCCTGGACAAGGCGATCGACTCGAACAACGATGATATCCGGGCTGCCGCCATCGAGGCCATCGGACATCTCGGTCCGCAGGCCGTGGGCGTGCTGGAGAAGTTCGTCAAAGCAATCGGACATAAGAACCCTCGCGTTCGAAGCTCTGCTGCCTATTCGCTGGGCCGGGTCGGTCCGTCATCCGATAAGGTGGTTCCGACATTGATCGAGGCACTCGATGATCGCGACAGGGGAGTACAGCTTGCAGCCGCCGCGGCGCTGGGGCGCTGCGGGGAAACCGCTGTCGATGCCCTATGGAAACTCCTTGACGATTCGGATGCAAATACCAGGAAACTGGCGGCAGATGCTCTCGCCGGAATGGGTCAGGCTGCAGTACCCGGACTTATCAAGGCACTGGGCGGTAGGGACCCGGAGGGTTTGAAACAGGCGGTCAGAATACTCGGTAAGGCTGGTCCGCCCGCAAAGGCCGCGATACCTGTTCTCGTGAAGATGCTGGGCGACGATGAGTTTCACCTGGCGACACTGGAGGCGTTGGGCGGAATAATGCCCGCCTCGAAATCCGTGCTGATCGAGATGCTCCAGGACACCGATCCTGTCCGTCGAAAGCAGGGGGTTCATGCTCTCGGTGGCGGCGGTCGGCGATCCGAAAGCGCTATTGCGGATTTGATCAAAGCACTGTCGGACCCTTGCGAGCAGGTCGCGGTGAAGGCGTCACTGGCGCTTGGGAAGATCGGCAGGCCCGCAGTATCCGCCCTGATCGAAATCGCCGCCGATCGCAAATCCAAGGTACGCCATCACGCGATAATCGCCCTCGGTCACGCCGGCGCCGACGCTGCGGGTGCCTGCGATACGCTCGCCGCCGCGCTCAAGGACGACGATGTTGCCTGGTTGGCTGCCGAAGCGCTCGGTCGGATTGGCCCGCCCGCCAAAGGGACATTGCCCGCCCTCGCCGCTGTATTACGTCGACGCACCAAAACACGCCTGCGACAGGCCGTTCGGAACCACGTCCGTCTGGCAACCCGCAGGATTACCGGGAGGAGCATTGAGCAGCCTGAGGATATTCCCGGAATCGAACCGGTCTCCACGCTCAGGGAGCTTAGGATCGTTCGCCCAATTGCAATAAGGGATTATGAAATACGCATTGGCTTGGGCGATGGAGGCAAGGATTCCGGACCGTGGAAGCTCCTGTATTGCCTGGCCACACCGGTGAAGCGACCTGCCGCGATCGGGCCCCTCAAGCCAGGGCGTGACACTTTCAGGCAAATACCCAAGGACCTCGGTCCGGTCAGGTATACCGTTGATAATCCGGCATCCGACATTCACGGGGGTCAACTGGAGGTGCTGCGTTCCAAGGTCAGGCAGTTGGTAAAGGGCGTTCCGATATACTGTGCTGCGGTCCACACGCCGTGGGAAGGTTCTTATCGGGTGCGTCTGTGGAGTCACTCCGGCCTGCTGCTGGCCCAACGTATCGTGCGGGTCAACCGGCCTCGGGCCTGTTATTGGCAGGGTTTCGTCAAAAGGATGCGGGTTAAGGCGGGGCGGACGGACATCAACGCAGAGATTGATGCTCAGCCTCCGCAACTGTTCCCGACATATGCCGGACAAGACATACTGTGGTCATTCGGGCCGGGGAAGAAAGTTGCTCTTGCCAGTCACAACGTTCGAGACCGACCGCAGGGCATCCCCCTGCCCGGGCGCCTGCCGGTAGAGGAGTTCTACAAACGCCAAATGAGGCCGCCGAACACCGATTCCCAAATGCCTTTCGAACCGCTTAAAGTCTCGCTTGGTAAGAACGGTAAGATCGAAGTCGTCCTCAAGCGTCGGCTCACTAACAAGCGACTCGACGAAGTCCTTCTGGCCAGATGGTGGGTTAACGGGCGAGCGGTCAAACCGCCTCCCGCCGACTTAGCACTAGAGGAGGAGATGCAAGATATGCTCGAGGCCATCCAAGCGGATGTGGATTCGGCCACGAATATCCACGTGAGCCTCCCGTCGCTGCCGCAGCATATCAAGGCCAAGGCCGGAAACCTCATTTCGCTGCAACTGATGTACTGTCCCGGCGGTAGCGAAAAACATCCCGCGACCCGCGGCGCAGGCTATCGCGAGCAACTGAAAATGTTGAGTGAAAGATGGGCAGGCATCCGTGGCGCGAACGTACCGCTCCTGAGCAACCGCTTGGAATTCAAGCTCACCAACAAGATGGTCTTCGACATGAAACGCAATCGAAAGAAACGATCGCCGGCGACACGCGATTGACAACTGAACCCGAAGCCGGATGCTCAAAACCCGGATTCCAATCCCAAATCAGGTATAGGAGACATGAAATGACCGCTGATGAGAGAATATCTGAACCTGTCGAGGTCACAGACGAACTGCACGCCTGTCCACGCTGCGATTATACCGATGGTTTTCACGTTGCGTTTGTGCGTGAGGGCCAGGGCGATTCGCTTCGCCTGGAACTGATTTGCCCGAGTTGCAGCGCCCGTTTCAACCTCAACCGCCACATTTGATCCCGGATGCTCTGAACCCGGGTCGGCGTGGCGCCTCCGGTATATCTGCACACCGCGCTGACCAGCCGTTACCGGAAAGCAAACGGTTTATAAAGAGGCGATGGAAGTATTTTGGGACATTACCCTATGCGAAACCGCCTCCATCCATTACAATCAATTAAACTCGTCCGCCCCTTGGAGGTCGCCGGGTGGTTGAGAACGGAGAGTCCGCGTGCCACTTGCCTGGAAGGAACATCGAATAGTGGAAGAACGGTATATTGTCGTACCGCCCGCGGCGCCGTCCGAGCCGAGATGGTCGTCAAAGTTGTGCTTCAGCATGCGATGTGACACTCCACTTCCTGTGCGTTGAAACTGCCTGACTATGTGTAGCGTAAGAGACAACCATGGTGTTCGTCCTATGCTTGAACCGCTTGAGCCACGTCTCATGCTCGACGGTAGCGTCATGGTCTCGGAGTTCATGGCCTCCAATGACGACACGATCCTGGATCGCGAGGGTAACGCCTCAGACTGGATCGAACTGTACAACCCGACCGATGCGCCGGTCAGCCTGAACGGTTGGTTTCTGACCGACAAGACGGGCAATCTGGACAAGTGGCAGATTCCCGACGTTACGCTGGCTGCCGCCGGACACCCGGGAGGTAATGACTATCTGCTTGTATTCGCTTCAGGGAAGAACGACGACTACCCATATTGGGACGGGGAGTACTATCACACCAATTTCACTCTGAGTAAGGAAGGCGAGAGCGTCCTGCTGGTCCGCTCCGACGGTACGACGGTCGAGCACGGGTACGAGGACTACCCCGACCAGATTACGGACATATCGTACGGTGTCCACATTGGCGGTACGTGGAACACGCTTGTCGATTTCGGCGATAGCTTCACCTATCTTGTTCCGACCCCCGGCGATGCAGGCGATCTGCCCGATTCGGGCGTCAGCGAGGGTTGGACGGATGAGATCTTTGATGATTCCAATTGGTCTCACGATACCGTCAATGGCGCCAAGAGGCTTCTGGTCACCGAGATCAATACAGGTGACAGCGAGTACGTGGAGATACAGAACGCTTCACGCGATCTGGTTGACGTTAACGGTTGGGTGGTACTCATCAACGATCCCGCTACCGATATCAACGCCGTCAACAGTACCGCGTGGAGTCTTTCGGGGACGATGAATGCCGGAGAGATCCTGTCGAGAAACGATACGGAGTGGGGCGGTATCGACTGGGAGCTCGAGGGGCCGGGCTGGGCGATGATCCTCGATGATGCAGGCAAGGTCGTGGATTTCGTTCCGTGGGGTTATACCGAGCTTGAGATCGCCGCCATGAGTGTCGACTACGGTGCCTTTACGGGTATTACCCCTGGCGATTACTGGGGTGGCGACGGCGCCGCGCCAGGTCCGGGCGAAGTGACGTCGCGAACCGGTAATTTCGACACTGATTCCGCCAATGATTTTGAGCGAAGCAACAACCCCACTGCAGGTGTCCAGAACGCGGAGTTGACCATGCCGTTTGGTCTGATCGTGCCCAACCAGACGGGCATCGGTTTCGCAAACGAGCAGGATGAGTTCGAGACCGTCATCCAGACCAGAGTCGACCATGTGATGAAGGAACCCGAGGTCGGCGACCCCAACGCCTCGATTTGGATTCGCATAGAGTTCGACGTCGCCAGTATTCTGGGCCATGAGTCCCTGACGCTCAGGATGAAATACGACGACGGGTTCGTTGCATATCTCAATGGAGCTGAGGTCGCCTCGGCGAATGCTCCGGTCACGTTGGCTACTGATTCGGCGGCGACTGCGACACAGTCAAATGTGCAGGCGGTTATCTACCAGGATTACGACATTACCCCCTTCATGGGCCTGCTCCATACCGTCGGGACTAACGTGCTGGCGATTCACGGTTTGAATGTCGATGCGGTCGATGACGATTTCCTGATCCAGCCTCAACTGGTGGCAGGCAGCAGTATTTCCGACCCGCGGTTCTTCGGGATCCCGACGCCCGGGGGGGCTAATAATCCGACCGTGGGCGCACCGGCCGACGAGGTCCGGTTCTCGCGGTTGGGCGAAACGTTCACCGAGGCTTCGTTCACTGTGTCCTTGAGTACGGAGTCTCCCGACACGACGATCTACTACACGCGCGACGGGACCGTTCCGAGCGAAACTTCCATCGTGTACACCGGCCCGCTGACGATCAGTAATACCACGCAGGTGCGTGCCCGGGCATACCAACCTGGCCAGGCACCCGGACCGGTCAACACCGAAACCTACATCGGACTGGCCAGTGATATCCAGACCCATACCAGTGATATTCCGATTGTCATAGTCGAGACTTTCGGCGGTGCTGTGGGCGGTGGCGCCAAACAGATCAGCCATATATCCATCTTCGAGCCCGGTACTGGCGGGTGGACTCACATTACCGGCGACCACGCGCTCGAAACCCGCGGAGGGATCAAAACCCGCGGTTCGAGTACCAGCGGACAGTCGTTTTCCGTTGAGTCCTGGGACGACCACATCAATGACGATGACGATATCGAGCCGCTTGGAATGCCTGGCGAGTCCGACTGGATCCTCTACAGCTCCAGCTTCGACAAGTCCAAGATGAACAACTCGTTCATATACGAGTTATCCAACCAGGTCGGTCAGTACGCCGTACGCACTCGCCACGTGGAATTTTTCCTGAACACCGGCGGAGGCGATGTGTCGTGGGCGGACCGCAAGGGCGTATTCGTCTTCATGGAGAAGATCAAGCGCGGATCGGATCGCGTGGACGTCGAAGCACTCGATCCAACGGACAATACCGAACCGGACATCTCCGGCGGATACATGTTCAAGGTCGATCGACTCGACCCGGGCGATGGCGGTTTCAACGCGGGCGGTCAGGGCCTGGGCTGGGTCTATCCCAAAGAGATCGTCATAGAAACTCCCCAGTACAACGCCCAGGAAAACTGGATCAAGAACTACCTCAATCAGTATTATGCAGCCTTGAATGGCGCTGGTTTCGTCAATCCATCGACCGGGCTGCATTACTCGGACTACCTCGACGTCGCCGCTTCCATCGACCATCACATACTCAACGAATTCACCAAGAATCCGGACGAGTTCCGCCTGAGTACATACCTCTACAAGCCGCGCGATGGGAAGTTCGCATGGGGTCCGATATGGGACTTCGATCGCGCATTGGGATTTGAAGGCCGCTCGGCAAACCCGGTGGGATGGTGGTCGGACTTCCGGTGGGGCGGGTGGTGGTCTCGCATGTTCAACGACGCCGAGTTCAGCCAGGCCTGGATCGACCGCTACTTCGAACTGCGGGCCAATGAATTCAGCCACACAAACCTGCAGAGTATCATAGACACGCAGGCCGCGACCATACAGAATTCCGCTCAGAGTTACGATGGCGGTTGGTCGACACATCGATACAATCTGAAAAACTGGGTGACCAACCGCATTAACTGGATGGACAGCCAGTTCCGTCCGATGGCGCAGTTCTCCAGGAGCAACGGGCAGGTTACCCCGGGTACGAACGTTACCTTTATCAATCTTCCGGCTTCCGGAAACATCTACTACACTACCGACGGTACGGACCCGCGAGCTGCTGGTGGCGGAGTAGTAGGGCAACTCTACACCGGTGCGCCAATCACCATCAACGACAACACGAAGATCATCGCGCGCGTTTACGATGCATCGGCGACAGCGTCGGCTTACTGCTTCTCGCAGGTGCAGTGGGGTGCATCGTCCGAACTTGTGGTCGTTATTGATACGCCTGCCGACTCGAGCAATCTGGCGATCACTGAGATAAACTACAATCCTTACGATCCGACGGTCGGGGAACTGGCGGTGGATTCGGCCTTCACGAGCGAAGACTTCGAGTTCGTCGAGATAACGAATACCAGTACTTTGGCCATTGCCCTTGGCGGCGTGAAGGTTGTTGACGGGTTCGATTTCGAGTTTGACGGCGATGCGATGCTACCGGCGGGTGAGCGTGCGGTGGTGGTCGCCAACCAGTCGGCCTTTACGGCACGGTATGGCGGCGGAATCCCTCTCTTCGGCGAGTATGGTGTTGGATACCAGGCGCCTCACCTGTCTAACACCGGCGAGGGAATCGGACTTGTCGATTTCCTGGGGATCGACATTCTGAACTTCCGTTTCAACGATTCAGGCAGTTGGCCCGGGCGGGCTGACGGTAAGGGGGCGGTGCTGGAGGTCATCGATCCGGCGGGCGATTACAACGATCCGTCTAACTGGCGGTCGAGCGTGGCATATGGCGGTACGCCCGGCGCTGAGGCCGAGGCGCCTCTGGGCGTTGCTATCAATGAGGTGCTGAGCCACACTGATCTGCCGGATGTCGACAGCATCGAGTTATATAACACTACCGGCGTGATTGTTGACATCAGCGGATGGTATCTCAGCGACAGTTGGGGTTGGGCGTCGAGTCCGGATAACGGAGACTACAAGAAATTCCAGATTCCAGGTGGTACATCGATTCCCGTCGGCGGTTACCTTGTCTTCAACGAAGATGATTTCAACTCGTCGGTCGGCGTTGATCCTCTGGACTTCGCCCTGGACGCCGCCCACGGAGACGACGTCTGGCTGATGAAGACTGATGGAGCGGGGAATCTGACACACTTTGCAGATCACGTCGGTTTCGGCGCCGCGGCCAACGGCGAATCGTTCGGCCGCTGGCCTAACGGGGTCGGGGATTTGTACCCGATGACGCTGGTGACTCTCGAGGGGTCCAACAGCCCTCCGCGCGTCGGTCCGGTGATAATCACCGAAGTCATGTACAACCCGCCCGATCCCGACGGCGTGGGCGGTGTGGACCCCGACGATCTGGAGTTCATCGAAATCTACAACCCGACAGGCTCGGAAATCGCGCTCTCTGCCTGGACGGACAACCCGCACGGCGGGGCCCAATATTTCGCCGATTGGCGTCTCCGAGGCGGAGTGGACATGGAATTCGATGAAGGCACTACCATCGCTGCCGATGGTACCCTGGTCGTGCTTTCATTCGACCCGAACAACCCCGCCAATGCTACGCGGGTTGCTAACTTCCGAACGTACTACGGTATCGATGCGAGCATTCCGCTGACGGGCGGTTACGGCGGTCGGTTGGACGATGACGGGGAGCGTATCGAACTGCAGCGGCCTGACTCGCCTCCGCTCCTGGAGCCCGGTTTTGCACCACACCTGACTGAGGATGAGGTTCGGTATTCCGACATTGCGCCATGGCCTGTTGCTCCCGACGGTAACGGCGACTCGTTGCATCGCGTCCACTCTGAGATTTTCGGCGATAATGCGGGCAGTTGGCGATCCGGCGGACCGACTCCCGGAGCGACCTCGGGTTTCAGCATGCCGCCGGTCGTCATCACTCCTGTTGACGACGTCGGCGTGGACGAGGATTCGCCCCCCAGCGTTCGGGATGTGTCCGCGACGTTCGACGATCCTGATCCCGGCGATACGCTGACGCTTTCGGTCAGCGGTAATACGAACCCGGGTCTTGTGACTACCGACCTGACCGCTGGAATCCTTACGTTGTCGTACGTGGCGGATGTCAACGGTACGGCTAGCATAGCCGTCCGTGCGACAGACCAACTCGGCGCCTGGACCGAAGATACCTTTACGGTGACGGTCGCTTCCATCAACGACGCGCCGCCGACGGTTATTGAGCCCGTGGTTGATGTCACCGTCGACGAGGACTCCGATGACAGCATTGTTCACCTGTCGAATGTATTCGATGACGTTGATTTTGGTGACACCCTTGTGCTTTCGCTGACGGGCAATACGAATACCGGCCTGGTTGTGCCCAGCATGCTAGGCAATCGCCTTGCACTGTCGTATGTTACCGATCAAAACGGTACGGCTGACATTACCGTTCGGGCGACGGATTCCGGCGGGCTCTGGGTCGAAGACACATTCACTGTAACGGTCGATCCGACAAACGATGCGCCGGCAGTGGTCGGCCCCATCAATGGTGTTATAGCCGATGAAGATGACCCCGATATGATCGTTGACCTCGCAAATGTGTTCGATGACATCGACGTCGGCGACACGCTGTCGCTGGCAGTATCGGCCAACAGCAATACGGATATTTTGACTGCAAACGTGATCGGCACGAATCTGACGCTGTCCTTCCTGCCCGATCAAAA
>CAZSLS010000205.1:0-12171 GCA_964607575.1 uncultured Planctomycetaceae bacterium
ACTTGACCAGCGCGATATCCGGCTCGATACCGGTGGTGTCGCAGTCCATCATGAAACCGATGGTCCCCGTGGGCGCCAACACGGATACCTGGGCGTTGCGGTAGCCGGATTTCTCGCCGGCGGCCAGTGCTTGAGCCCAGGAATCCCGTGCCGACTTCAACAGGGCGAAGGGGCAATTGTCGCCGTCAATGTCTTCAACGGCTGACTGGTGCATCGCTATGACTTTGAGCATGGACTCGCGGTTCTGCTCGAATTTGGCGAAGGGCCCCAGGCATTCTGAAAGTTCCGCACTTGCGGTATAAGCCGCTCCCGTGAGTACAGCGGTAATCGCGGCGGCCGTCGCGCGACCCTCGTCGCTGTCGTAGGGCAGTCCCAGAGACATCAGCAGCGCGCCGAGATTGGCGTAACCCAGTCCCAGGGGGCGGTAGTTATGGCTGTTGGTGCAGATTCTCTCGCCGGGATAACTCGCGCTGTCAACGAGTATTTCCTGGGCTATGATGAACACCCTTGCCGCCGCGGCGATGCGGTCGGTGTCTATCGTCCCGTCCTGGCGCCTGAACTTCATCAGGTTCAGGCTGGCGAGATTGCACGCCGAATCGTTAAGGAACATGTACTCGCTGCACGGGTTTGAAGCACATATCTCTCCATCGCTGGAGCAGGTATGCCACTGGTTAATGGTGGTATGATACTGGATGCCCGGGTCGCCGCAGACGTGCGTGCCCTCGGCGATCAGGCCCATCAGGTCCGCCGCTGGATACTCCTCTGACTTTTCGCCCGTGGTGACCTCTCGCGTTTCCCATATTGAACCGTCCGCCGCCGCTCTCATGAATTCGTCGGTGACCCTGATCGACAGGTTGGCGTTCTGGTACATCACAGAGGCATATGCTTCACCGTTGAACGAGCCGTCGTATCCCTGTTCGATCAGCGCCCATGCCTTGCGCTCTTCGACCATCTTGCACGAGATGAATTCCTTGATGTCCGGATGATCGCATCGCAGAGACTGCATTTTTGCGGCGCGTCGCGTCTTACCGCCCGATCGGACGACCGCGGCGATCTGGTCGAATATCCGCATGAAGCTCAGCGGGCCCGAAGGCGTGCCTCCCCCCGAGAGGGTCTCGCGGCTCGATCGCAGCGTCGAGAGGTCCGTACCCGTGCCCGAACCGTACTTGAACAGCATCGCTTCGTCCTGGGCCAGTCGCATGATGTCTTCCATCGTGTCGTCGACAGACTGGATGAAGCACGCCGAGGCCTGCGGGTATTCGTAGCTTCTCATCGTGCGTTCGGGCCGATCGGTTTCCGGGTTCCAGTGGCAGTTGCCTTCAGAGCCCTCGATACCGTATTGATGAAACAGCCCGACGTTGAACCATACAGGTGAGTTGAATGCACCGTACTGGTTGACGCAGAGGTACGTCAGTTCGTTGTAGAAGTGTTCGGCATCTTCTTCGCCGGCGAAGATACCGGCGGACTTACCGAGGTCGGTAATGGTTCGCGTAACGCGATCGACCATGTTGCGAATCGATCTTTCGCGCTGGGGCGAACCGTGTTCGCCGTAGAAGTATTTGCTGACGACGACAGTGGTCGCCAGTTGGCTCCAGTCGGACGGCGTCTCGATGTCCGTCTGTTTGAATATAGTGTTGCCCTGATCGTCAGTGATATGCGCCGAGCGATTCTCCCAGGTGATCTCGTCGAACGGGTGTATCCCGGGACTGGAGAATATCTGCGGTACTTTCAACCCCCCGCTGTTGGGCGAAATTTGTGCAGGTGCTTGGGAAACTTCTGAGCTGCCCGAAGAGCTAGTTGAGTCCAGGTGCGTCATCGCCAATCTCCCGTCAAAACATTTGACCAGTTTTCAAATTATGACACTATCTATAACGTATATAAACCATCTATAACGTATATAAACCAGCAATTTGGCCTGCGCGATCACAGTGGTAACAAGCCACGAAAAAGACCATTACCCTTCTTGCATCCACCTTCCTGCCAAACCGGCGACTTGTCAATCCGCCAACTCTTCGCAAGATGCTTTGGTGATCCGATGCGACCAACGACTTCAAAGGATAGTACTACATCTAGTATGCGCCAAGCCAAAAAGAAACTAAATGTTGTAATTATTTATAACTCTTTATCCAGAGTCATGTTCTGGAGCAAAAATTTTTTTGCCAACAAGCAAAAACACCCACACATAATCCTAACATCTCGAGAGGCAAAAGTCAAGGCACAATATGCTGGGGGTGTTTTAGTATTTGTGTACAATTTGTAGGCAACATGTGTGATGGGTGTGGATGATATGTTCGTTACTTGTGGTATTCAAGCCCCGTCTTCTTTTTATCGGACACGTATGAAGATTATAGACGCCAATCCTGGGGCGCGATAATCGCAAAAGTCTCCATTTGGAGGGGAGTTACGGCTGGAATACGCCGATAAGATAATTGTAGCGGTAATTTCGAGGTATGATCCTGGTGAGAACCGCACATTACGAGAGATGAATTCAGAATCGAACAAACCGACTGCCGGACGTGTCGCTGAGCACAGCTTCTGGCCGACAGAAAGGCAGTATTCCGATCAGCGAGACACTATGGGGCATGGAGATCTCTGGGCTCCAGACGTTATGCGGCGTGGGGCGACGAAGCTCGGGGACATTCTGACGCCCGAGCGGATCAAGGTTCCGCTGGTTGGCACGACCAGGATGGAGGTTGTCGAGGAGTTGGTTGACCTGCTGGTTGATATTGGTGATCTGAGCGACCGGGATGAATTGCTGGCGGCGATCCTCAGCAGGGAACAGACCAGGAGTACGGGTATCGGTAGCGGGCTTGCGATACCCCACGCGAAGACCTCGCAGGTCAGCGACGTGATTATGGCTGTCGGGGTGTGCGCCGAGGCGATTGACTTCGACAGCATAGATGGTCTCGGCGTGCGGCTTGTAGCTATGCTGATCGGTCCGGAGGAGATGAAACCGCAGCACATTCGATTGCTGACGCGCGTCACGAGCATGATGAGTTTTGCATCGGTTCGCCGAAAGTTGCTGGATGCCGAATCGGCCGATGTTCTGTACAAAGTTATCTGCCGGTATGAAGCCACCGCACCATAGGCGAGCAGATACCTCCGGTGAGTTGCACATTTCTGAAATATCTGAGCATGTGGTTTCGCTGAGTAAAAAGTAACGGCCGGCCTGACGTGCAGGCCGGCCGAATGATTTCTGGGAATCCCGCGTGCTACTTGTTGATTTTACGCAGCATTTCTTTGGCTTCGCCGACGAGGTAGAACGATCCGGTCACGCAGACGAGGTCTTCGCGGCTGACGGCGTTGATACCGATTCGCATTGCGTCGGTCAGGTTGTCGGTGATCTGGGCCTGTCGTCCGGAGACTTCATCATATACCGCGGCGAGATCCTTGGGTTTTGCGGCGCGTGGCGAACTCTTTGCCTGGGTGAAGACGACCTTGTCTGCGCCGGCGGCAAGTTGCTTCATCATTCCGGGTATATCCTTGTCGGCGGCACATCCGAAGATGAGTACCAGTGAGTCATACGGTACGTGCTGTCCCAGCGCTCGCATCAGTGCGCGGATGGAGGCGGCGTTGTGGGCTCCGTCCACCAGGATTCTGGGATCGGAGTTTATCATTTCCATGCGTCCGGGGATGTAGACATTCGCCAGACCGCGTTTGGCCATCTCGTCGTCGATCTTGATTCCCTGACCCTTGAGCTGGTCGAGCAGCGCCAGGGCGAGTCCGCAGTTCAATGCCTGGTGTTCGCCGGCCAGCGGGACGGGCAGATGCTCGAACTGGCTGGACGGGGTCGTCAGGCAGATTCGCGTCATGCATCCGCCGGTCCGCGAAGACTCGACTCGCAGGCTGAAATCTATATCCTTACCGGTGAACATCAGCGGCGCCCCGGTCTTCTTGGCGATCCGTTTCAGCACGCGTTCGGCTTCGGGCAGTTGAGGTACCGAGATCGCCGGGGTGTCTTCCTTGAAGATACCCGCTTTCTCGCCGGCGATTTTCGCGACGCTGTTGCCCAGTTGGCTGGTGTGGTCCAGCGATATGCTGGTCACCCCACAGACCTCGGGCTTGAGTACGTTGGTGCTGTCAAGGCGCCCGCCCAGACCGGTTTCCACCACCGCTATATCTACCTTCTCCGCCGCAAAATGCACGAATGCCAGGGCGGTGAATATCTCGAAGAACGTGGGCTTGTCGTCTGTCATCTTCTCGATGCAGATTTCGGCGCGGCAGATCAGGCGGCGGAGGGCGGCTTGGGTGATCTTATCGCCGTTGATCATGATACGCTCGCGCACATCGATGATGTGCGGTGAGGTATACAGACCGACCCGGTGACCACAGGCCTTGAGCATTTCAGCGAGCATGATTGCCGTCGAGCCCTTGCCCTTTGTGCCCGCTATGTGGACGGTCCGCAGCTTCTTCTGCGGATCGCCGAGGTGTCGCAGGAGACGCCTCATTCTATCGAGGCTGAAGGTGTCACTGTTGTAGCGTACGCGAACCATCTGCTCGTAGTCGGTCTGCGAGAACAGATACTTCAAGGCCGAATTGTAAGTTCGGGCCGAACGCTTCGACGGTGTACCTCCACCGTTGCGCTTGGTGCGCTTTGTTGCGGATGCTATTGCCATAGTAAGATCGATTATAGAAGAAACAGTGGTCCAAGTCAAGCGCAGGTCCCTTTTTGCCCGAAAAACAGGGTAAAACCGGTGTGTTTAAGCGATATTGCGGGGGCGCAACCGACCACATCTATCGAACACTGCTGATGTTGGGATTCTGTCAAGTACTTTTTGGCGAAGGGCTCATCCATATGCAGTTTGGGTACAAATATCGTGGTCCACTCTTGCCAGACGTTCTCCAATATGCTCAAATGCGCTCAAATAACAGCGTCTGCGACGTGGTCCAGACCTGATTTGCGGTCTTGAAACCGGTTGCATGCAGAGCACAGGAGAAGACAATGGCTTATTACCTGGGAATCGACGTTGGGACCTCCGGTACGAAGACGCTGGTGATGAATTCCCGCTGCAAGGTTCTGGCGACCGCTACTGCCGAACACCCCATCTCGGCGCCCAAGCCCGGTTGGAGCGAACAGAATCCCGATGATTGGTGGGGCTCGACCGTCAAAGCCACCAAGAGCGCGATCCGCAAAGCCGGGATCAACGGAAAGAAAGTTGCGGGAATCGGTCTGAGCGGACAGATGCACGGTCTGGTGATAACCGACGGGGCGGGCAAGCCCTTGCGTCCGAGCATAATCTGGAACGATCAACGGACGGCTCGCCAGGCGATGGAGATCGAGGAGGCGGTCGGAGGCAGGAAGAAACTCATTGGGCTCGTGGGCAATGCGGCGATGACGTCTTTTACGCTGACCAAGCTGCTGTGGGTCCGCCAGAACGAGAAGCGAATCTACGATCGCATAAAGCACATGCTGCTGCCCAAAGACTACGTCCGCCTGAGGCTTACCGGTGAGTATGTCGGGGACGTCTCGGACATGTCGGGCACGCTCATACTCAACCAGAAGACACGCAAGTGGTCCAAAAAGATGATCTCCACGTTCCAGCTTGACGCTGATATCCTCCCTCCGCTCGTGGAAAGCCACGAACTCTCCGGGCGATTGACCGCCGCCGTGGCGGCGAAACTGGGCCTGGCTGAAGGAACGGTGGTTGTCGGCGGGGGAGGCGATCAGGCCGTGGGCGCCGTGGGCAACGGTGTAGTTGCCGACGGGCTCACCAGCGCCACGATGGGCACCAGCGGCGTGGTTTTTGTACACTCCAGAGATTACAAAACCGACCCCGCCGGACGCGTCGGAACGTTCTGTGCCTCGGTCGACGGCGAGTATTGCATGTTCGGATGCGTCCTTGCAGCCGGCGGCAGCTTCCAGTGGTATCGCAACGTGCTCGGACGGGCTGAGATCGCGCAGGCCAAGCGCAAGAAAATAGACCCCTACGAACTCCTTACCGCTCAAGCCGCCGAAGCGCCCCCCGGATGCGAAGGGCTTTTCTGGTTGCCTTACCTCACCGGCGAGCGCACCCCCCACGCCGACCCCAACGCCAAGGCATGCTGGATAGGCATTCATTCACGCACGACACGCAGCGAACTGGTTCGCGCCGTGATGGAAGGCGCCACCTTCGCGATGAACGATGTCGTCGCATTGCTGCGAGACGAGCAGGGCATGAGGATCCGGCAGGTGCGCCTTTCCGGCGGGGGGGCCAGGAGTGCGTTCTGGAGGCAGTTGCAGGCGGATATCTACGGTACCACGTGCGCGACAATCAACACCGAGGAGGGCCCCGCTTACGGAGCGGCGCTGCTGGCGTCGGTTGGTGCCGGTGAATACGGGCACATTCGCCAGGCGGTCAAGGCCGGTATCAGCATAACCCGGACAATCAAACCGGTCGCGTGCGACAAGCGACTCTACGCGAAATACTACGCCCAATATCGCGAACTCTACCCGGCATTGAAAGACCAGTTTGCCGCCATCGCCGACCTGTAGCGGTCGCCAGATTCCATTGGGCCCATGCAAACACGCACGGAAATCAGGGAGATCCTTACCGGGGCGGGCTTGAGTCCCAATAAGCGCTTGGGCCAGTGTTTCATGATCGACAAGAACCTTCTGGGCAAGGTCCTCGCACTGGGGGAGCCCGGTGGCGGGCGAACTGTCCTCGAAGTCGGTCCGGGTACCGGAACGCTGACCGAAGAGTTGCTCGACCGTGCGGGGCGGGTAGTGGCGGTAGAGTTGGACCACGGGCTGGCGGAGGTGGTCAGGCAGCGTTTTGCCCGCCGCGATAACTTTGTGCTGATCGAGGGAGACGTACTCGCCGGAAAGCATGCTCTATCGCCCGCGGTGAAGTGCGCACTGGGCCAGTCGGCGGATATGATCGCCAATCTTCCCTACAGCATAGCTACTCCGCTGGTGGCGCAGTGCCTGATCGAGAGTTGGCAGGCGGTCTGCAGACCGAAGGAAGGCAGCGTCTGTTTTGACAGCATGACTTTCACCGTTCAGCAGGAAGTGGCCCGGCGCATGCGGGCCGTCCCGGGGGGGCGCGAGTACGGTCCGATCAGCGTTCTGGTATCCCTTTTGGGGCAGGTGACTCTCGGGCCCGCGATACCGGCTAGTGCGTTCTGGCCCGCACCGAAAATCGCCAGCCGCGCCTTGCGAATAGACTTCGACCGTGCCTCGACCGCTATGGTAAAAGACGTTGCATCTCTGTCGGCGGTTGTGTCGCTGGCATTTGGGCAAAGACGAAAGCAGATCGGCTCAATTCTGAAACGCCCCGGCGGTTCGTTTGTCCCCTCGGCGCTGCGATCGGCGCTGGACACCGCCGGGATTGACCCCGCCAGTCGTGCCGAGCGAATCGCGCCGGAGCAGTTTTGCCGATTCGCCAACGCCCTGGAAGCCCAGTGTGCGACATAAAAAAGTGGCGACGGCTTTTTGCCACGGATGAACACGGATAAACACGGATAGAAAGGTAGTTACGGCAACGGCAACGGCTTTTTTTGGGGTTTATGACTTCCGTTGTCGTCGTTGCCGTAACATCTCTTTCGCCGTTGCCGTATCCGTGTTAATCCGTGGCAAAAAAAAGCCATTGCCGGTTGCCACCTCTTAATGTCGCACACGGAAGCCGACAAGACCGGATAAGTTGCTTGCCCGAACCGCCGACTCCGTGTAAAGTATGGAGCTTGATATTTCGCGGATAGCAGATAATAGAAGGACGCAGGAATGACCGAGGCAGATACTCAGAATCCCTCCGAAGAACCGACCGGACCGGGTAAGGGAAAAGCTTTTTTTGAACGTGCCGAGCAAGTGGCGGAAACAGGCAACTGGGATTTCGCCATTGAACTCTATATAGAGGGGCTCAAGCGCGAACCGGGAAATGTCGAACAGGGCTACCAGCGGCTTCGTGACATATCGCTGAGTCGCAAGGCCCAGGGCGGTAAGGGGCCCGGTATGGGCGACAAGTTCAAACGTCGCCCGGGCAAGGACCTCGAAACGAACCTGGTAAACTCGGCGTTCCTGTTGGCCAAGGAACCGGGCTCCCAGCAGTTCATGAACCAGATACGCCAGTGTGCTGTCAAACTCGAACTGAATGGGGTAGTCAAGTGGATATGCGACATACTCCTTGAATCGCAGCGTCTGGCCAAGAAGCCCAATGTGCGGTTGCTGATGATGATCACCGAGACCTACAGTGGGGTCGAGGAGTTCACCCAGGCGATCCAGGCCTGCGAACTCGCCCGCAAGGCGTCGCCCGACAGCGCGGAAATCCAACAGACTCTCAGCGACCTTTCTGCCAGGTATACGATGCATAAGGGCAAGTACGGCGAGGAAGGAGATTTCAGCGAGAAGGTGGCGGACCTCGAAGGGCAGAAGGAACTTATGCAGAAGGACCATCTCGTTCAAAGCGAGGACTTTCTGCTTCAGGAGATCGAGAAGGCACGGAAGGAATACCTGGGCAGCCCGGACGTGCCGGGCAAAGTAAACGCACTGGTCGACTCGCTGCTGAAGATTCCCGACGAGGCGTACGAGGGCGAGGCCGTTGATGTTCTTACAAAGGCTCACCGCGACAGCGGGACCTACCAGTACAAGTTGCGAATTGGCGACATAAAGATCACGCAAATGACCCGCCGATACCGCAAACTCGTGCACGATGGGGACAAGGAAGGCGCAAAGGCGCAGATCCGGACCCAATTGGCGTTCGAACTCGATGAATTCAAGGAAAGGTCGATCAACTACCCCACAGACCTGAGGCTGAAGTTCGAGCTTGGGCGCAGGCAGCATCTTGCGGGTATGCACGACGATGCCATCGCCTCGCTCCAGCAGGCCCAGAGAGATCCCAGACGCCACCTTGCGGCGATGAGCTACCTCGGACTGGCGTTCGAGGCCAAGGGATGGTTGAGAGAGGCCAGTGAAACCTACGGACGCGCGCTGGAAACCGAAATGTCGGAAGACCGAGCCAAGGAACTGCGATATAACCTCGGCAGTGTCCTGGAGAAGATGGGCCAGTTGACCCAGGCCAGGGAGGAATTCTCCGCCGTTGCGCAGGCGGATTATAACTACAAGGACGTGCGAGAGCGTCTTGATGCGATCAACGAGGCTATCGCCGCCGGCGGCGAGTCGCCGGATGCTCCCCCGCAGGAATAATTTGTCGGAAATTCTCTTGTCATTGCACCGACGGGGTGTATAATTCGTGGTTCTTTTCCGGTAACCTAGAACTCAACAAGCAGAGAATATACGCAGGAGCAGTACGTGGCCCATTCGAACTCAGCAAAGAAGCGCATTCGTCAGAACGAGAGTCATAACGCCCGCAATCGGTGGCGTAAGGAGCGTATCAAGAGGGCTGTCCGCTCCTTCGAGGAGGCTCTGGACGAGCACGATACCGCCAAGGCCGCCGAATGCCTCAAGGTCGTCTTCAAGCAGCTCGACCAGGTTGCGGCCACCGGTACTATCCACAAGCGGACCGCGGATCGCAGGAAGTCGCGACTGACGCGGAAACTCAACAAGGCCAGCGCATAGCGTTTGGGGGGAACTTCAATGATTACTATCCGCCCGCGGCGATAGCGTCCGCGGGCGGTTGTTTTTGCGCAGATTGACTAATGAGCGATTCTACCGACCGATACGTCAGTCGCGGGGGTTTGAAGCTGGATGCCTCGATCCGGGCGTTCGATATAAACTGCGCTGGTTTGATCTGTGCCGATTTTGGTTGCAATATCGGGGGATTCACCGATTGCCTGCTCGCATGCGGCGCCGCGAAAGTCTACGCGGTAGACACTGGTTACGGAACGCTGGCCTGGAAGCTGCGCAAGGATCCGCGCGTGGTCGTCATGGAACGCACCAACGCGCTGTACGCCGAAGCGCCCGAGGGCGTTGATCTCGTGACCATTGACGTTGCCTGGACGCCCCAGAAGCTCAGCGTACCGGCGGCCGCCAAGTGGCTCAAACCCGGCGGGCGGATAGTGAGCCTGCTGAAACCCGTATTTGAACTGGCCAAGTTGAATCCGCCGGCGGGTGGCAAGCCCGGGCCGAAAAGCCTGACGATCCAACAGTCCGAAGAAATTCGCGACCAGGTCTGCGGGCAACTTGCCCAACTCGGCTTCGAGCCCGAAAAGATAATCCCCTCGCCGATCGCGGGCAAGGGGGGCAATACCGAATTTCTTCTGCTGATTACCGTATCGGACGCCATAGAATGAATACACAGGAGATGTGCGATAATGAAAGCTAAGCGAATGAGATTCGTGGTTGTCGGTTTGGTGCTGGTTTGTACGGCTGCGGTGTGGGCCAAACCTTCCGACCCCAGTCGAAAAAGCAAACTGATCGCCGCCGGAGAGCCCGGTTGGTCTCAGTGGCGCGGACCTCGGCGCGACGGCGTCTGCGACGAGACCGGGTTGCTGACGTCATGGCCCGAGGGTGGACCGAAGCTGCTCTGGACTGCCGGAGAGTTGGGCAAGGGGTGGTCCTCGCCGGTGTTCTCCAAAGACGCGATCTATATTACCGGCGACGTGGGCAAAGAGTTGCACGTGTTTGCACTGACGCTCGATGGAAAGCCCAAATGGAAATCCGTCGTCGGGAAGGCGTGGGACAAACCGTTCGGCGGCGCCAGGGCCGCATGCACGTACGACGACGGGCGGGTGTTCGTTTTCGACGCTCACGCCCGCCTGGCGTGCCTTAACGCTGAAGACGGCAGGGAACTGTGGTCTGTCGATACCGCCGCCCAATACGGGGCAGCCAGGAAGGTCTTCGGATACTCCGAGTCGCCGCTGATCGATGGCGGGGGCGTTATCGTAACGCCCGGCGGAACGAAAGGGCTCATGGTGCGCCTGGACAAGAAAACGGGCAAAGAGCTATGGGTAACCAAAGCCAAACCGCTGGAAGGAGCTAACTACTGTTCGACGATCCTGGTTAGCCTTGGCGGTAAACGCCAGATCATCACGTGCGGTTCGAGGCATGCCTTCGGCGTTGACGCTAAAAACGGGAAGGTGCTCTGGGCGTTTCGACATGGGATCCTGAAGAGCATGTCCGCGGCTATTCCGGTTTTGCACGATGACCTGCTGTTCATCTCGAATTCATCTCGGGAGAAGGGGTTTTCGTACTGCCTGAAGATCGATACCGCCGCGGGAAAAGTCACCAAGGCATGGGACTCGAAGTTCGACAACACGCACGGTTCGGTGGTGAGTGTCGGAGGTAAGATATACGGTTCAAGCCGCCGCAACATGCCCGGTTGGGCTCGCCTCGACTTCGCTTCCGGAAAAGTCGATTACGCCACGAAGAACCTCCCGCTCGGTTCGTCCATACACGCTGACGGACATTTGTACTGCCTGGCCCAAAGCGGCATGATGGCTCTCATGAAACCGACCGCAAAGGGCTTCCAACTCGCCGGTTGGTTCAATCTGGTCAAGGGCAAGAAGGACGCCTGGGCCCACCCGGTGATCCTCGGCGGGCGACTCTACCTGCGGTACGGAGAAAATCTTTACTGCTACGATATTCGCAAGAAATGATCCGGACTGTCGCTATTATTCCGAACAATCTTCTCTCAGAGCGACTTGTTATATGAACATCGTAAGACTGCTTCCGGTTTTCCTGAGTGCGATCCTGCTGGGGGCCCACTTCTTCCGCGCGCGGATGTATCTACTGGTCGCCGCGAGCCTGGCGTTTCCGTTTGTGCTTCTGGCGGCGCGCCGCTGGTCCGCTCGACTGGTGCAGGTCGCCCTCGTGCTGGGCGCAATCGAGTGGGTCCGGACAATTTTGATGCTCATCATGATCCGCAAGGGTGTCGGGCAGCCGTGGATGAGGATGGCGATTATCCTCGGGAGCGTTGCAATCTTCACCACCGCATCGGGCCTGGTCTTCCGTCTCAGGCCACTCAAAGAGAGATACAACCTCGGCGCCGAACAATGACGCCCTTCAGCGTTTGGAACGTTTGGGTTGCAGGGCTATCGAGCATTGATTCAGGTAGCTGCACGAGCATCCCGAGGCGCCGTCGGACATGATCAGCAGCCCGCCGGCAGGTGTCATGTCCACGTAACAGCCCGGGCGGATGCCTCCGAAGTACTCCGTGCCTCGCCCATTGGCGAGGTCCACATAGCCAATGACCCCAACCCGGAAGGCGATCAGGTTCGGCGAGCCGAGAACGGGCGTGCAATACGATCCTCTCATCCTGGGGAGCGATCGAATCGTCTTACCGGTAAGAAGATCAATTA
>CAZSLS010000206.1:0-12165 GCA_964607575.1 uncultured Planctomycetaceae bacterium
TAAGGCCAGCATACATAGTGATTTAAAAAGCGCCAGAAAAAATTCTCACACCCTGGCGGATTTGTTATTGATCCTCGTGTGGACACGCTCCCTTCGGGTCCTGCGATCGACCCGTATAACGCTTGGAACTTCATTTTGCTCGCCCGATTACCGATACTTATTCTTGTAGCGACCTTGACTTTTGCTACGGCACGTACCTAACCTTTAAAAGACCGATGGCGCCCGTCGGACGCACAGGTGCGTGTAACCTTGTGGGCCCCGCGGGACACACCTTAACTGTTAGCTGGAATAACAAGTCAAGCCGCCGAGGCTCGACAGCGAAACAACAACGATGGCCGCTTTCTTCCAAGGCCAAAACCAATGAGATCAGGGAGTAACGCAATGATGAGAACAATAAAACTGGCGATGTGCGTGATTGTCGTGGCTTTGGCGGTTCTTCCCGCCTGGGGCGACGCGATATCCGAGAAGCGCAAGGCCCAGAACAAGCTGCTGGCAATGCGGGCCGCCCGGGCCGATGCGATCCGCAAACTCGCCGAACGCATCAAGGGGCTGAAGATCAGGTCCGATACCACCGTGCAGGATTTTGTCGCCGAGTCCGACACCATACAGACCGCCCTCGATGCTCACCTGATGGGTATGAAGGAAGTGTCAGTCAAACACCTGGAAGACGGAACCTGCGAAGTTACAATGGAGATAAAGCTCAGCCAGGTCGTCGCTACGCTCAAGGGCATCCATGCCGTCCACTACAAGGGCAACAAGGTCAAAGCCAGAGATTTTCAGCAGATGTCCACCACAAACAAAATAACTGTTATCCGGGAGACCGGTTCGGGCGTGCCTCGCCCTGAATTAACCCAGGACCCGCTCGTGCCTCCGGCATCCGGAGCCTCCCGGGCAACGTTCTCCGGCGCGAGCGCCGCGGCCAGAAAGTACTGGGCGCAGTATTGCACCGCACGCGGGCGCCTGATGGCCGAGCGAGCCGCACGCGCAGACGCCATGAGGAAACTCGCCGAGCGCATCAAAGGTCTGCGGATAACTTCCACGACCACCGTTCAGGATTTCGTCACCGAAAGCGATGAGATCAGGACCCGGGTCAATACGTACATCAGGGGCATGAAGGAAGTCGGGCGGCGGTACCACAAGGATGAACTGATTGTAGAGGTCGAGATGCAGATCAAGCTCCGCCAGTTCTACCTGAGCTTGAAGTCCTGGACCTCCACGCATCTCAAGGGCAACAATGTCAGGGTCCGCCAGGTCGAAGACGCCGTCGTTCGCTCCAAGGACACAGCTATCACCGAAACGGGGATGGGCATCCCGCCCGAGGCGTACCTCAAGACCGCCGCAACCGTGTCGGTCAGGCGGACTGTTGCCACCGCATCGGCCGCACCCCCTTGGGCTACTCAAACGTTGCGAGTGACGGGAAATGCGGCGGTCGATAACGCCAACGCGAACGCCGCCCAGGCGAAACTGATGGCCAAGCGGGCGGCGGAACTCGACGGACGGCGAAAACTCGCCGAGAAAATCAACGGACTACAGATTACTTCAAACACGTCCGTTGTCAATTTCGTCACCCAGAACGATCAGATCCGAACTTCCATGCTGACGTTCCAGCAGGGCGCCGGAGTAGTCGATAACTCCTTCAAGATCGCCGCCGACGGTACTGCTGAGATAATCGTGGAGATTGAACTCCTACCGCTCTGGAACTCTATCCTCTACTATCAGCGAACACTGAACCTCACGATAAGATAACGCCGCCTCACGTATTCATGCGGCCCGACAGCGAACAAGCGATTGGAGAAAACACCATGTTCAAACGAATACTATGCGTTGCAGTGATGCTAATGATGCTTGCGGTACTCGGATGCGGCGACGATATCAAGACCGACAGGAAAGTCGAGATCAAGGACGTGCCCATTGGCGAGCCCCAGCCCGTCATTGACTGAGTAGCGGTCTGTGTTTTGTGCCGCACGCGCCGCACGAACCTTCATTCTGATATGTTGCACCGCCGGGACTATACCGGTGTCGCCCTTGAGGTATTTCCGCCATGCCAAGAATCATAGTGGCTCTTATTGCTCTTTCCGCATCGGTCGCCTGCCTGGTCGCTCCGGCCGGTGGGCAGGTTCGCAAAATCGACGCCAATCTCGTCGAAGTGACCGTGACCGGGTCCGGTTTGAGCCTGGAAGAAGCAAAAACCGACGCCAAGCGGCGGGCCGTTGAGAAAGGCGCCGGGGCGTATATCTACTCCCAGTCCAAGACCGACAACTTCGTCCTGATAAAGGATACGATCCTGGTCAGGTCCGCGGGCTACGTCCAGAAGTTCACGATCATCGGAACGCCGAAGAAGACCGAAGACGGCGCCATCGAACTCCGCGCCAGAGTCGTAGTCTCGATAAAGGGTATCGTCGACACATGGGGCGTCGTGAAGAATCTGCTTGCCGAAATGGGGCGCCCGAAGGTCATGGTCGCCATAAACGAGCGGATCGACCGGTGGTCGCAGGAATCCTCGACCCTGCAGACCGGTATCGAGAACATGCTGCTCAAGTCGGGTTTTCTGCTGGTCAACAGCAAGCAGATAAAGGCCATCGACCGCAAGAACATGCGGGCCGCCATCGCCGCAAACAAGCCCGACGTCGTCCAGGCCATCGCCAAACAGTACGGCGCTCAGTTGTTCATTACCGGAACGGCCAGCGCCACTTCCGGAGGCACGTGGTTCTACGCGGGCGTGAGGTTCTTCCGCTACGGCGCCATCTGCAACGTCACGTGTTTCCGCAGCGATACTGCCCAAGTGCTCTCGAGTCGGAAAGACTCAGCCCAGCAGAGCGACCGGGCGACGGGGAAGATAGCGGCTTTCAGGGCATTGGGGATATGCAGCAAGAGGGTCGGACCGAAGATCCGCGCCGACATCCTGCAGTTCTGGATGGATGTGTTCGAGGGGCGCGGCGAGGTCCAGCTTGTCGTCGAGAAGATCAAGGCGTCGGCTTACTTCAAACTCAAGAAGACGCTGAAGGGCGTAAAGGGCGTCGAGCAGGTCAACGGGAAGTTCGCCTCGAACGTCGCGACGATCTCCATCGAGTGCAATACCAACGCCGAGAAACTCGCCGAAGTACTCGCCGAGCAGTACGAGAATGTCATCGAAATCACCGACATCTCCCAGAACGTGATCAAGGCCACCTACGTGAAGAAGTAACCTCAGGTTTCCATGGACTACCAGATCGGCAAGATCGGCAGGGTCATCGTCGCGCGCGGGTTTGACGGCGAGGACGTCTACGAAGAAATCGAGTCCATAGCCGCCAAAGAGAACGTCTCTTCCGCTGCCGTCATCCTCATCGGCGGACTCCGCAGCGCAAGGGTGGTCGTCGGTCCCAAATCTCCGACCGGTCCGATCGAACCGAATTACACCGAGTTCGACGATGCCCGCGAGATCGCCGGGGTAGGCACGATCTTCAGCGATTGCGACGACGATTCGCCCAAGCTGCATCTCCACGCGGCCATCGGACGCGGCGACGAGACCATCGCCGGATGCCCGCGAGGCGGGGCCAAGATCTTCTGCGTCCTGGAAGTCGTGATCATCGAGATCGAGGGGCTCGATGCCTCTCGCGCCCTGGATCCCGACCTCGCACTGAAACTCCTGACGCTCGCCAAATAGCCCTCGCCGGTGATTGACATGTTGACACCTTCCGGGCGAAGGGCGACAATATTTTCGCCCGCCGGAGTGCGGGCAGTTGGGACATTTTCTATATCGCGTTACTCGTGCATATAAGGAGTCGGGACCATGACAAGGTTGACAGAAACGCATGCGATCCGGTATTTGGCGATGGCGGCGATGGCGACCGCATTGCTGGCGGGTTGTGCAGCCAAGCCGGTGTACTCGATCAATTGCGGCGCCGACGAGGTATACGTGGACGCCGGAGGCAAGACGTGGCTGGCCGACCAGGAGAAGACCGACAAGGTCGACTGGGGTGTCATCGGCGGGGAAGTGGTCCTCCGTGAGACCGTGGAGATACCCGGCACCCGCGCCCCGAAGGTCTATCTCAACGAGTGCTACAGCATGGCCGGTTACGTCTTCAAGCTCCCCCCGGGCAAATACACCGTCCGCCTGCATTTCGCCGAGACATACGACGGTGTGACTGCCGCCGGTGGTCGTATCTTCGACGTCAGCATCAACAAGAAGGTGGTGCTTAAGGACTTCGACGTGTTCAAGGAAGCCGGCGGCGCCTTCAAGCCGTTGATCAAGGAGATCAAGGGCGTCGAGGTCAAAGACAAACTGGAGATCGACTTCGAGACAAACGAGCAGAACCCCGAAATCAACGGAATCGAAATCCTCGCCGAGTGAGGTATTGACGGCTGTTTACTTCCGGTTGCCGGCGAAGACTGCCCGGATTGTTTCTGCGGGAATGGAGAAGTTTACGCCTGAGAGCCTTGCTTTCAACGTGTTCATTCCAACCACTCGGCCGCGGTCGTTGAGGAGCGGTCCGCCGGAGTTGCCCGGATTGATTGCAGCGGTGTGCTGAGTGAACGTTACGCCTTCAAGCGTCCGGGCCGCGGCGCTGACGATCCCCTGGCTGATAGTCTGGTCGAGGACCTTGCTTCCCATGCCCGGATGTCCTATTGCGTAGACCACCTGGCCGGCCTTGGGGTTAGCGACTTCCACAGAGAGGGGGCGCAGGGACGCCGGCGGCGAGGAGACCTTCAGGACGGCGATATCGACTCTCGGATTTCGATAGATCACAGTTGCGCGTAGGGCGCGCAGCCTCCGGGTCTTCCCTGAACTGACTACGAAGGGGTATACGTAGATGGTCGATTGACCCTCGATGACGTGGTCGTTAGTCAATATGGTTCCCGCCTTGCCGACGCACACGCCGGTGCCCGTCCCGGAAGCCACCTTGATCAGGACGACCGACTGTACAGACTTGGCGTGGATGGTCATGGCGCTGAACTTCCTTCCTCGCCCCGCGGGGACCGGGAGCTTGCCCAGTGGGCGGCGGGCCACGGTAATCGTCCCGCCGGCCGAGCCTGTCGAGAGCTTCTGAGCCTCTACGGCGAATCCGTTTTTCTGCAGCAGAGGCAGGAGCAGTTTCATCGTTTTTGGATTGGCTTTATCGGTCCACGCCGACGCCGCGAGACAGTAGATTGCGGCAAGTTCATTTCCCTGTTTCCGCCATACAAGCCCCAGATCAGTCAGCGCCACGCGAGTGAGATTTGTTCGTCCGGCGTCTGAGCGTATGACCTGTCCAAAAAGCTTCCTGGCTTCGGCGGTCTGTCCGGATCGGCTTAACGCGCGGGCCAGAGAGAGTTTCACGGGCACGGATTTCGGTTGGGCCTTCAGTTCCTTCTTGAGCTTGTAGATCGCTAGTCCCGCACCGTCCGGAGAATTCATTTCTTCCTCGATTCTTGAGATCCTCGCGGGCAGTTGCGAATCGGCTTTTGTATACGCCGAGAAGTTGGGCCAGGTCAGCGGTTGATCGGTTCGTCCTTCCTTTATGGTCAGGGCCAGGGCCCTCTTGACCGACAGGCGGGTCGCCCGGACCGTGAATTTCGCCAGCCACAAAATGGGCTTCGCCGTCACTGCTTTTGGGGGGGAGATGACGGGCACAGCGGCGACCTTAATCTCCTGTGGCCAGCGGCGGGCCGTCAGCTTCTCCTTCGCCGACAATGGATTTGCGTATATGCTGATTCCCTTGGTCTTGTTGGCGAGCATGAGATAGTTTCCCCCGCCGCTCCAGGCGCACGGTCCGGCGAATTTGCCCGTGATCTTCTGACTCTTACCGGGCTCGGAAAGGTGGTAGACGCTTGTATCCTTCTCCCTGATCGCGGCTACCTGACCGGTTACCGGGTTAAACGCAACTCCCGTTGGATATGCGCCAGTCTTGAAAAAGCCCTGGATATGTTCGATATTCCCCGCCGCGAAAACGGCGACACCGTATCCGGCGCCCTTGCCCTTGTTGTCCGTCGGTCGCCATCCTCCCCCGCTGGGAAGCGCAACCCACCGTCCGTTGTCACTGACGACCATTCTATGGGCGTTGGCGCCGGCGTTATCGCGCACGGCGGCCAGTTGCAGCCCTGAGTGGGTCACCAGGGACTTAAACAGTGTGGATTGCAACCACGTCGGTCTTGCCCTTCGAATGAACACGGGCCTGCCGTTGATGATCACCGGACCGGGATGGCGGATGTCCGGCTTGACGAAGCTGAAGACGAACTTCTGGCTGGGATGCGAGGCTACATGCTGCCCGGGAACGTCCGTGGAGAAGATCTTCCCGGTCCTCATGCTCAAGGCATGCACTTCTTTCTCGTGCGGGAAGAACGCCATCTGTCGTGACGGTACGACCGCGATTGTAGACGGCATCATTCTACCGAGCGAAAAGGATGCGGACGTTCTTCCCGTCAGGGGGTTTGCCTTTTCGAGCCTCACCGGGTCGGACAGCACGAGGTACAGATCGCCCTGTACCAGATTCGCGCAGCGGATCTTCGATTTGGCCTTGATCTTCCGGATGGTGACCCCTGTGCCCGTGCGGATCAGGTAATAGTGCGGTGCGCCCGACACTATTCCCACGACGTATCTTCCCTGGGGATCAGCCTGGAGGCTCCCGATCCGGTCGGTCAGTTCGTCCTGCTTCACTTCGACGGCGGAAAGCTCCTGTGCGGGTACCGGGGTCCGGGGCGTGAGTTTCGGGAGTTTGTGTTCGAGGAGCAGTATTCGCGCAGCTTCCTCCTTGCCAATACGGTTGAGGAAGTCTCTGACCATCTTGTCGGAGACGCGCCTGGGGTTTGCTTTGTAGGCGAATAAAACCGCCAGCGCCGCGGCCGTAGGCTTGCCCTGTCTGGCGAAGTTGACGGAGATGTTCCGGAATGCTTTCCAGCGAAATCCGTGTTTGTCTTCCGGATCGACGACTATGGCCCTGGTGAACCATACGCTGGATTCGTCGTACTTGCCAAGCCTCCCCAAAAGCAGTCCCAGATTGACCGCCGCATCTACCGTAAGATTACCGTTCCTGCCACCGCCCAGATCGTATACCTTCTGGAACCTGGTTTTGGCTTCGTCGAGTTGACCGAGGTCCGCCAGTATGGTCGCGTTCCAGTAATGCGCCATCTGACATTTCGAATCGGCTCTGACAGCCGCTTGGATTTCCTTCAATGCCTCCGGATTCTTCTTCTGCCGCGAAAGCTCGATAGCCGCGCCGATGTGCCTTGCGGCTTGGAGTGATCTCGTACCGAATTGGGTTCGACTGTCCCGCTGGGCGGTCGCGGAAGTCGCCGCGTACAGCATCACCAGGATCAGCGTTACCGGAAATTTCACCCTGAACATAACTTGCTCCTAAAAATCGAACGTCGTCTGAGACCCGCGAGGCAATCGCCTCCCCGCTCACCCGAACAATCAGCCGATGATACATCCCGGTCTGTTACAACGCAAACATTTTGGCCGCGGTGTCTGCTTACCTTTTCATGAACCCCTGCAGGCGGACAGGTTTTTTATCATCTCCTCCAGAATCTCAACAGCCGTCTGCACGCATGCCTTGCATGTCTCGTTCCGCAGATCGCGATCCTTGACTCTCTTGCGCCCTTCCTCAGTGTTGAGATCGCATCCGTCGAGGAGTTCGAGACAGTTGTACGATCCGTGTTCGGATTCAAAGCGAGATATGAATTCGGCGCCTTTGGCGTAGGTTTCCTCGGTGGTCGATCGGTCCTGTTCTTTACCTTCGCCCAGTATCATGCCGAGGACCATGATCCCGCCGGTCACCGCGCCGCAGACCTCCTGCCTCTTGGCTATTCCGCCGCCAAATCCGCACGCGATTCTCATCGCCGCGTCCGCTTCCAGGCCGATCTCATCGCAGAACGGCCAGACAACCGCCTGTGCGCAGTTGCAGCCCGAAACGAATTTTTCCGCCGCTCTTTCGCTCAGTGTATCCATTTTGCTCCTTCCGTTCGATTATGGGGAGAGAATACGAAACTACGAGCAGTTGGGCAACCTGCATTAGCGGGCGGGTCAACTGAGTTTTACGGCGGTACCGTACACCAGCAGTTCAGCCGCAGTCCCCACAACGCTCGTAGTCATGTAGCGAACGTTGATCACCGCGTCGGCGCCCTGCTGGGTGGCTTGTCCTATCATCCTGTCGGTAGCGGTTGACCGGGCGCTTCCCATCATCTCGGTGTACTCGGTGAGCTCGCCGCCAAGGATCAGCCGGATCAGGGCCGACAAATCCTTGCCAAGCCAGATAGCAAACACCGTATGACCCTGGACCAGGCCAAGTACTTCGGTGACCTGTCGCCCGGGCACTTCGTCAGAATTTAACAGCAGGATCGAGCGGTCAGGTTCAGTATCATCGGCTGGCCCATCTGCAGACGTCTTCTTCTTCCGTTCGAGAGCCAATGTTGCCAGCACCACGAGGATGCCCCCGAGAAGACAGAATATCGCTACCCTGAGCCACCAGGGCACGACCGACCTGTCGGCGACCATCACGGCCCATGGTATCCCCGCAAATATCGAAACGAACAGGCCGAATACGAATACCAGCGAGCCAATCTGTCGTATTGCTTTCATTGCTTTTCCTTTCCATGCGCTCAGGTAATGCGGCGGGCCATAGCGTCCGGGTCAATTGTACACGCCCGGACCGCCAAACCCACCTCTTTCGCAAGAAGTTACGGTGATTCGGCGGTGCGATCAGTGCTCTGAATAGATTGTGGTTTTTACGGCGTTTCAGGTTACACTCAGGGAGCAATGATACTCGTACGGGAGAACCGATTGTGAGCATTATGAACAGACGCACATTTCTGAAACTGGCGAGCCTGGCGGCTTTGCAGTCGACTGTTTATGGACGCCCAACCGCCAAGGTGCGCCGCCCTAACGTGCTGCTGATCACTATCGATGATATGAATGACGGGATCAGTCTCTTCGGCGCCGACCGCCCGTTCAAAACTCCGAATATTGAGGCGCTAGCCAAACGCGGGGTGTTCTTCAATCGGGCGTATTGTGCTTCGGCGGCATGTAATCCGTCGCGGGCGGCGATGCTTACGGGATTGCGGCCGCATAAAACGGGGATCTACGGTAACGCCACTGACTGGCGCGGCGCCTGTCGCGGGCACTTAACCATGCCCGAATATTTTCGCAGGCACGGCTACTACGCTGCCGGTTTCGGCAAGGTGTACCACCACCAGCGCAACGGCGCCTTCAATGATCCCGGGTCATGGGACACGTTCAAAAAGATGGACCCGCAGTACATGCCCCCCAAGAAACTCAACGGCGCGACCAGGTACGGTTCGCGGAATACCGACTGGGGCGCCTGGCCGGAAAATGACCAGGAGTCCAGGACCATTGATTTCAAGTCGGTCGGATATGCGATCAAGGTGCTGGAGGAGAATCGCGATCGTTCGTCCAAACCGTTTTTCCTGGCGTGCGGTATCTTCAAGCCGCATTCGCCGTTCTTCGCCCCTCCAAAATATCATACACTGTATGACAAATCCCTGACCATGCCGCTTCGCAAAGCCGATGACTGGGACGATCTGCCGACCGGTGCGGCCGCTCTGATGAAACGGACCAAGTGGTTCTGGAAGGGGATGCTCGCCCTGGAGAAGAGCAAGCCCGGCTCATATCGCAAGTTCATCCACTCCTATGCGGCGTGCTGCAGTTTTGCCGATGTGTCCGTTAAGCGATTGCTGGCGGCGCTGGACAAGAGCGGGCAGGCCGACAACACGATTATCGTGCTGTGGTCCGATCATGGATTTCACCTGGGCGAAAAGGACCACATCGAGAAGTTCGCCCTGTGGGAAAAGTCGAACCACATCCCGTTTATCATCGTCGACCCGCGCAAGAAGCAATCGGTGGGCAAGGTTTGCGCCCAGCCGGTGGATATGACCGTGCTGTATCCTACACTGCTGGAACTATGCGGCCTGCCCGGCTACGACAAACTCCACGGCCGCAGCGCCGCCGGGCTCGTGACAAGACCAGACACCTCCTGGAAGCAACCGGCGTTGATGACCTACGGCTTCAAGAACCACGCCGTCCGAAGCCGTCGCTGGCGATACATCCGCTACGCCGACGGTACGGAGGAACTCTACGACCATTCAAGAGACCCCAATGAGTGGACCAACCTCGCCGGCGAAGATCAATATGCGGCAGTCATTAAAGATCACGCCAAATGGATCCCGCAGGAAGATGCCTCGCCCAAACCGAATCTGAAGCGGAGTGGCGGGAAACGTTGAATTCTACACCGTTGTGGTCTGGTCGGTGTCGGACGGTGGGGCGTCGTCTCCGAGGGCATCGCGCATTTTTGCCAGATCCGCTCGCAGCGTTTGCGCGAAGATGGAAATGTCTCCGCTGTGAACGATCAGATTGGCTCCGGCGCGGGCCCAGGCGATCTCCTGTTCCATGCTCTCCCAGAAGTGCATTCCCGCTGCGACATTGCTGCTCCGTGCCCGCTGGATAATGTCCCGGACGGCCCCGTCAAAAGCAGGATCGGCGTACTGTTCTGGAATCCCCATGCTCACCGAAAGGTCATGAGGTCCGATTATGACGGCGTCGAGGCCGGGAACGCTCAGAATCGCGTCCAGATTTTCGACAGCGGGTACGCTTTCGATGTTCACGGCCAGGATGTTGTTCGAGTTGAACTCTCCGAGATAGTCTCTCAAAGGCGCCTCCAGTGCGTCGGGGTCCTGCAATGCCTCTTCCATGCGTTTCCCCTTGAGCGGACGAAGCTTCGTGGCGCCGACCAGTTCCCGCACCTGCTTGGGCGACTCCACATAAGGAGCGATAATCCCGCATGCGCCGCCGTCAAGGACCTTGCACGCTTCGGCGGGGCTTGGGCTGGGGATGCGGACGATTGGAGGGAGACCCATGGCGGTATACGTCTGACACATCCACGACAGCGTTGTGCGGTCTATCGGAATGTGTTCGGTGTCGATGAACACGAAGTCAACGCCTGAACCTCTGACGGCCTCAGGCCACCTTGGCGACGTTGAAACGACAAGCGTACCGTAGACGCGCCGACCGCTGCGAAGGGCTGTCGAGAGTTCTTTCCCTGTCAATTCTTCATCCTCACGCCGGTTGCTCACGACCGCCAGGTCAGTTCGACTTTCTTACCGTGGGTGGCGTGTTTGGTATTGAGGCAGCGGAGTTCCAGCGAGCATCCCTTGTCCTCAAGCCGCGCCAGCACCCAGGCGCTCGACTCGGTTTTGCGAGATACATACGCGACCGCAGGAAGGCCCACTACCTGGAGCCCCTTGTATGTGCGGGGGAACCAGTGGTGGCGATGTCCGTGGATGAACGCTTTGACGTGTTTGCGCCCAACCAGCAGGTCCAACATGGCCTGACCGTCCTTGAGGCCTGACATTCTCCGCGGCTTCAGGTTCGGTTTTCCCGCCGGTGGTATCCATGGATCGTGGTGAGCCATGACGATCGCCGGCTTGTCGGTGTGAGCGTCGAGTGCTTTTTCCAGCCATGCCAACTGCTTCTTGCCAAGCAGTCCGGGAGCGGCGTTGACAACCTCCAGCGAGTCCAGTAGGAACCAGTTGGCCCGCGGCGACTGAACGATCGAAACGTGCTTTCCGACCACCAGCGGTTTGGCGGGCTTGGACTCGGCAAGGGCCTTATAAATGTTTCCGATGTGGTCGTGGTTTCCCAGCAGCAGGTGGGTCGGCAGCTTCGTTCGGGTAAGCTTGCGGAGCATCGGGGCAAACCGGCTGTACTCTTCGGGCAGCCCGCTTTTGTGGGCCAGGTCACCGCAGAGAATCGCCCCCGCCGGAGCGGTCTCCAGGCCCGCGACCTGGGAGATGGCCTTGGCGAAGTTGTCGGTCATGTTCACGCGCGCCTGGGTTTTTTTCGGATCGGCGGGCACGTGCGTATCGCTGAGCAGCGCAAAGCAGTGCGGGTCGACCTTCAGTTTGTCGGCTGCGCCCGCCCGGCCGCCCAGCAGCAAAGCCGCCGCTGCACCGGTCGCACCGGCCAGAAAATCTCGTCGCGTTATCGGCCCCAGGTGAATCGGCATCGTTTCACATCCTTTCGTTGTGCGGACAGTCGCCTCGAACAATCTTAGAGTCTCGCCGGTCTGTCGCAAAGGAGAATCTCGGGTGTTCTTGACAGCCCGCCCGTGATGGCCCATAATACAGTTTCTGAATACCTGCGACCGTAATTCAGTGGTAACATTTATTAATAACTACCATAAGGATTTACATCATTTC
>CAZSLS010000207.1:0-12120 GCA_964607575.1 uncultured Planctomycetaceae bacterium
GCGCTACCGAGGTAATGGCACGGAATGTCCGAGCCGACCCTGACCCACTCCTTGTGGTGCTTAGGCCAGTTGGGGAACAGCCTCTCTGCTTCCTTGTCCGCCAGCAGATCTGTTCGGAACGCCTTGACGTTACCCTTGAACTCCGGTACATCATTCATCGCGAGTTGGGCGTTGCGGACGGTAAGCATCCCGCCTTTGGCCGGCTTCGATCCGTTCATACCGAGCGCGGCGATCACAAACGGGAGTTTCGGGGCCTTCAGGTCCCTGCGTACATCCTTGATGTAGTGCTTCATGTTCGACTCGTACTCGGCGGACCTCTCGGGCGACTGGTCGCTGAAACCCTGGAACCAGAGGAAACCGGCCAGTTCGAGCTTCTTGCCCTTTAGCGCGGGGAAAAGCGTTTCGTAGTTGTCCAGGACGTTTTTGACCTCTGACAGCATGACGCGATAGGCCGATCCGTAGGGCTTCTTGATATCGTCCATAGTCGGCAGGGGATCGTTGCGTTTGTGCTTTTTGTTGTTCTGTTTGACCCTCGCGCGAGCCTGATCGAGGTCCTTCTGGAGCTTCTTATCGCTCGGAAGCCCGGCAGAGGGCGGGCGGGAGCTCTGATACAGGTTGCAACAGCAGCCGGCCTTGATCAGCAGGACCGGATCGTCGAGGTTATTGCCCATAACATTACCGAACTCGAATTCCACGCCCGTGCGGTCTCCCCATCCATAGCCGATTGTCAGCGGGCCCTTGCGCTTGAGGAACTTGATGAACACGTCGTCCCGCACGATCCACTTGCCATCCTTGCGCAGGTGCTTGAACAGGTTCTTGGTCTTGGGGTCCTTGGCCTGATGGTCCAGCAGGAACCTGCCGACCGTACCGCCCGCATTGGATTGACCGTCCAGGATGAACACCTTCACCGTTCCCTTGGCGGCGTGCAGGGCACGGGACGGTATCGCGACCACCGTGGCCGAGAATACCAGGAACAAAACCAGGATATTGTGTCGCCGCGCCATGTTGTGATCTCCTTCACGGATCATTAACGCCTACGGGCGATCGAATATCAAGTATCAAGAAATTGTCCGGCGCTATTTTACCCGCGGAGCAGTTGGGGCTTTCTCTCTGGCGGTTTCCCGGAGACGTTCTTTCGGGTAAGATGCTTTCGAGTGGAATAGGTTAATGCGATACTGACACCGGCAGAGGACCGTATATGAGATTCTTTCACCGTTTTCCCAAAGTGGTGCTGTTGCTCCTAAGCCTCTGGTTTGCTTTGACCGGCTGCGTTAACCAGACCGGTTCAAACGTCAAGGCACCGGGAAACAACGCACTCGAACCCGCTGTGGCGGAGTCAATGACCAAAGGCGCCAAGGCGCTGCTCCAGCGGCAGCACGCTGACGATGGTTCGTGGGGCGGCGACGATGTCAAAGAGCAGACATCGCACAAGAGCGACTATCCGGTGGCGATCTCCAGCCTGGCTTACCTGGCGCTGATGACAGTCGCTCCCGATGATAACGCATCAGTGCAAGGGCGAGCCAAAACCCTTCGTTTCATCCTCGAGACCATCATCGACGATGGAAAAATGAAGAACACCCGCGACAACACGCCCAAAATCCACGAGCGAAACGTATGGAGCCAGGGATTCTGCACGTTCGTATTCGGGCGGGTCCTCCGAAGGGGCAATCTCCCGGGAGAGATGCAAGAACAGATTCGCACCAAGGCGAGGGCAATGGTCGCCGCCCTGCAGAAGACCCAGCAGCCCGACGGCGGATGGACCTACGACAAAGGCCCCAGCGAGAGTTTCCTGACCGCGACAGTCCTGGCGGGCCTCATTTCGATTCAAGAGGCGAAAGTAGCGATCCCCCAGACCATGATCGCCAGATCCAAAGCCTTCCTCAAAAGCCAGAGCAATCCGGGAAACTACGTTGCTTACCAGGGCGTGCCCAAAGTCCGGGACAGCGCCGCGAAGATACGCGATTCGGCGGGACGGTCGGTACAGTTGGAACTGACGCTTCTCCAGGCAGGAGACGGTTCGGTCGAGAGGCTCACCGCTGCCGCCGAGACCTTCTTCAAGTACCGCGAGCGTCTCGATAAAGTACTCCGTCTGGAGAAAGGATGTCACCAGAAACCCTATAGAATAGGCACATTCTACTGCTTTTACGCCTACTACCACCTCGCCCAGGCCCTGGAGCGTCTGGGCGGAGACGTCCGCAGAAAATACCGTCCGATACTGGTCGACCACTTCCTGAAACTGCAGAAAGCCGACGGGCATTGGATCGATTCAAAGGACCACTGCGGCGAGTCGTACGGTACGGCTATGGGACTTCTTGTGTTGTCAGCCCCGGCGTGGGCCGATACAACCCATTGACATGGCCTTGGCAATGTGAAGACAATGGTATATTGCGGTCCGCGATGATCGCGGGCGAAGGAGAGCAAAAATGAAATGGTATAGAGTCGTGGGATTGGTAGCCTTGCCGCTCGTGGTGCTTTGCGGCGGGGTCCTGGCGGCGGCGCCGGAGTTTCGTCCGGGAGTGCGCCTGCAGGCCGACGGTAAGGATATCAACGTCAGGGTCGGTCACCTCGTGCCGGCCGTCATGGATTGGAACGGCGACGGGAAGAAAGATCTCATCGTCGGCCAGTTCTCCGGCGGAAGGATCAGCGTATATCTGAACAAGGGCTCCGACAAGGTACCGGCGTTCAAGGACTTCAGCCTACTGCGGGCGGACACCAAGGAAATCCGCCTGCCGGCTGGGTGATGCATCGGATCTTATCCACAAGGAGTGGATTGGAATAACGATGGAAAAATGGATCTGATCTCAGGCGACACCAAGGGCAATGTGTGGATTTACATCAACATCGGTACCGCCGGAAAGCCCGAACTTGCCGCCGGTAAGCAAGTCGAAGCCGACGGTAAGCCCATCACCGCTTCGCGCAAGACCTACAAGCGGGTCAATGGACGCTTTACGGTGGACAAAGTAATCCCGGGCAGCAGCAAGCTCGCGGAGGTCTACTCCAAGATCCACATGGCTGACTGGGACGGAGACGGTCTGAAGGACCTTCTTATCGGCCACGACAGCACGATAATCTTCTACAAGAACGCGGGCACTAAATCCAAACCGGTCTTCAAGGCACCGGTGACGATCGATCCGCCCGAGGTTAAATTTGCTTCGCGCCCTTCACCGTACGTGGTGGACTGGGACGGCGACGGAAAGAAAGATATGCTGGTGGCGACCGAACCGCGGCAGATAGCTTTCTACCGTAACGTCGGAACGTCCAAGGCGCCGAAACTCGGCAAGGCCGTCATTCTGGAGTTGACCGGCGACGGTTTTGAGAAGGGTTATCGCAATCGGATCGAAGTAGTCGACTGGAACAACGACGGCAAGCTGGATATCCTGGTCGGCAACTACTACAGCGACAGACAGACCAGAACCAGCGGCGGAAATGTGTGGTTGTTCCTGGGTAAATAGCGACAATAGACTCCCGCCCCGGGCAGACTGCAATAGGCGACATTTATTTGGATAGCGACGGTTAAGAGGAAGGATATAACGATGGCGGCAGAACGAACACAGTTGACGAGGCGCGGGTTTCTGGGCACCACGGGCGTGGCGGCAGCAGCGATCGCACTTCCGCAATTCATACCAGCCGAGGCCTTGGGCAAAGGCGAGAAGGCCGCCCCCAGTGAGCGGATAACTTTCGGCGTTATCGGACTTGGCGATCGCGGACCGAGACACTGCCGGATGGGCGGAGGCGCTGGTCAACTCGTCGCCGCATGCGACACGTGGAAAGACCGGCGCGACAAAATAGCCGCTCAATATAAGGTTAAACCGTACGCCGATTTCCGCGAGGTGCTGGCCGACAAGAAAATCGACGCGGTGGTGATTACCACGCCGGACCACTGGCACGTTCCGCTGGCAATTTTGGCGGCAAAAGCGGGCAAAGACATCTTCTGCGAAAAGGCCCTCGGTACGAGCGTCGAGCAGGACCTGGCGCTGCGAGCGGTGCTCAAGCGTTACAAAACGGTGTTCCAATACGGTCCGCAGCGACGGGCGTCGCACAAGTTCCGCCATGCCTGCGAGCTGGTCCGCAACGGGCGCATCGGTAAAGTTAAAGAGATTCACATCGTGACGATGACTTACGGAGCCTGTGCTCCCAAGAAGATAGAAGTCCAGGCGCCGCCCAAGACGCTCGATTACGAGATGTGGATGGGACCGTCGCGACAAGTACCGTACGTGCCCGGACGATGCAAATCGCGAGGGTGGTACACCATCTACGATCACAGCATCGGCTGGATCGCCGCATGGGGCTCGCACGTATTGTCCATCGCCCAGTGGGGATACGACATCCACAAAGCCGGTATCACCGAATACCAGGGCACCGGCGTGATCACCAACGAAGGCCTCAACGATAACCTCATTAAATGGGACGTTAAAATGCAGTGCGCCAACGGCGTGAAGATGACGCTGAAGACCGGTGGTAACAGCGTCAAGTTCGTCGGAACGGAAGGTTCGGTCTGGGCCGCCGACCGCAACCAGGGCTCCGACCCCGAATCGCTTTGGAAAGACGCCGTCAAGCCGGGCGAGAAACGCCTGAAATCCGCGAATCTGGGCACGGACTTCATCAAGTGCGTCAAGACTCGCGCAACCACCGTAGGCTCGATCGACGACGCGGTATACTCCGACATCATGAGCCACATCGCCGACATCGCCATCCGCCTCAAACGCCCGGTAAAATGGGATCCGGCCAAGGAAGTAATCGTCGGAGATGCAGAAGCGACCAAGATGCTCTCTCGCCCGATACGCAGCCCCTGGAGCATTTAGTACTAGACAGCACCGCATTCAATCGTCGCGAGTTTTCCGGGACGCAAGCAGCCGCCAGCAGTACCACTGCATACGCGGCAGGTGAAACGGGCCCTTCCAGATATTGCCCTTTAGCGGCACGGACACGCGTCCGTCACGGTGCAAGTATCCGAACCACTCGCCGTGTTCGCTGTCGGCGAAGTGAGCGTGGGACCAGTCGTGGATCGTCGCGTGCCATTTGGCGTATTTCTCGTCGCCGGTCAGGTGATACGCAAGCAGCGTGGCGATGATCGCTTCGTTCTGCGGCCACCAGAACTTCATATCGTGCCAATACTCTTGCACGGGCTTGTCGTGCAGGTCGCGAAAGTACAGTATCCCGCCATACTCAGCGTCCCAGCCTCTGGCCCACATCCAGTCGAGGATCGTCGCGCCCAGGCGGATCAGTTCTGCATCGCCGCGATGTTTGCCCTCGTGCATGATGAACCACGCGCACTCGATAGCGTGCCCGGGGTTGAGCAGGCGCCCGTCGAAGTGATCGATAATCCCTCCATCCGGCGAAACGGTCTCCATCGCGGCCTGGAGGTCTGGCTTGAGGAAGTCGCGGCGGATCTCGGCGATGCACTCGTCGATAACACCGTCATACTCGTCGGTCTCAAGCGTCTCGCGGAGAACCTGGGCGGTGGCGATGGTGATCATCGGGGCGCCCATCGACTTGCACGGGCGACTCTGCGCGTCGGTTTTCGGCGGGATCAGGCCCGGCGCAGTCATGTACTTGCGGAACAGATCCCACAAGCCGCGGGCCTCGTCGGCAGCTCGGGGGTCGCCCGAAGCTCGCGCATAAGCCGCCAACGCCATGCACGCAAACGTCTCGGTGAACACGTACCGGCGTTTTCGCAGGGGTCGCCCGTCGCGAGTAACGCTGAAGAACATCCTCCCGTCATCATCGAAACCGCACCGGCGGATGAACTCGATGCCGTGGGCCGCCAACTCCAGCCATTCGGCCCGCGGCTCGACGGTATTGTAGAGCGTTGCAAGCAGCCAGGTGAACCGCCCGTGGGCCCACATTCCCTTGTCAGTGTCGAGAAGCGACCCGTCGCGGTCGAGGCAAAACATGAACCCCCCCTGCTCGCGATCCACGGCGTGGCGGGTCCAGAACGGCAGCGTGTCTTCCAGTAGCCCATCGCGATAGCAGGCGATGAGTTCGTCGATCCGTTGGGGTGTCATGTTCTGCTCCAAAGTCACCGGGCGGAGTCTCAGCCGCTCCATTCCCGCGCGGCGTCATACATCGCCACGATGTTCCCGGTGGGGATATCGTCCTGAAAATTGTGCGTTGGTCCGAGGAAGAACCCGCCGCCGGGCGCCATGTCGTCCAGCAGGCGAAAGACGCCTTCTCGAACTTCGTCCGGCGTGCCGCGGGGCAGGAGGTCCTGCTCGTCGAGGCCCCCGGAAAAGCAGAGGCGGTCGCCGAACTCAGCTTTCAGTTCCGACGGGATCATCCCGGCGGCTTTGACCTGGACTGGATCCAGTACGTCAACGCCGCTGCCGATCAGTTCGGCGATCAGCGCCCGGATGGCGCCGCAGGAATGGTGGTAATAGTACGCCCCGTGCCCCTTGGCGACGCGGGCCATGGCCCCCAGGGCGCCGCCGATGCGATGTTTCCACATCTCCGGGGAGATCAGCAGCCCGTTCTGCGAACCGTAGTCATCGCCGATGCGACAGAAATCGATCCGGTCGCCGGCGGCCGCGAGCATGCAGTCGATAAACGGAAGGCGAAAATCCAGCACGCGGCGGACCAGGGCGTCGAAGAACACCGGATTCATCACCATGTCCAGGAAGCTCTTTTCACTTCCGACGAGGCACTGGATGGGAAACTGCAGAATACCATCCGAGGCTGTGCCCGGGGCGGTCATGACGGCGTAGTCTTCGCAGGCAGCTAGCTGATCGCCCAGCGTAGAAAAGTCGAACCACTCCAGATCGGGCCAGGCGTAGTCGGCTAACTCCGCCGGATCGTCGCAGTCCTTCAGCGGATAGGACGCCGCCTCCCAGTAGCCCGCGTCATCGCTGAACGGAACGTATTCGTACTCGACGCCCCAGATGTCTCGCCGCCGCCCGGTCAGATCATCTTCCAGGGGCGGACCGACATACTCTGGTCCGACCCATCTAAAGTCGATATCCAGGCGCTGCAGGAGCGATTCGTAGTCGGGGCAGTTGAGATCCTTCATCAGGCGTATGCGGACCTCGGGCACGTCACGGTAGAACAGCGGGACCCGGTCGGGCTCCTCGTGTCGCACCGCCGCCAGGACTCGCTCTCGATGCGTCATTTGTCACGTTCCCTGCTATCCAGCCTGGCCCCACTCAAAGAAGCCGATGGCGTCTAGGTCCTTTCTGAGTTCGGCCTTACCGGCGTCGTCCAGCCCGCCCAGGGGCAGGCGACACCCGCCGACATCGATACCCAACATGCCCATGACCGCCTTGATGCTCGGATGCAGGTTGTGCGCTATCAACACGCGAACCATCTCCACCGAGCACAATTGCCATTTCCTGGCGCCATCGAGGTCGCCGGCGTTGAAGGAGTCGATGATCCGCCGGTATAGTGGCGCGGCGATATTGTACGTGCTTCCGACAGCACCAGGCGCACCGACCGCCAAAGCCGACAACAGCATCTCGTCGCAACCCCAGAGCATCTCGAACCGCCCACCGTCCAGATTCAGGCAAGCCTGGTATTCGAAGATCTTCAGGTCCGCATACTTCAATCCGGCGAGGTTGGGGATGACCCTGGCGCCCCGATCGAGGAACTCCAGCATGTCCACCTCGCTACCGGTGAACCGGGGAATGTGGTAGTAATAGAAGGGCAATTCCCCGGCGGATGAAGCGATATCCGACATCGCCTCCACCAGAGAGGAAACCGAATCGATCTTGAAATATGAAGGCGCGACGGCGGAAACCGCGTCGGCTCCGCAGTCCCGGGCGTGGGCGGCAAGATCGCACGATTCAGCCAGCGAGTTCGAGCCGACCTGCACTATAACGGGCAGGCGCCCGGCGGCGGCAGATACGTACGCTTCGGCCACCGCCCTGCGCTCAGAGGCTCTCAGCGATATGCCCTCGCCGGTACTCCCAACCGCGTAAAGCGCCGAAATGCCCGAAGCGGCCAGGTGTTCGACGATCTGTGGCACGACGCTGAGGTTCAGTTCCCCCGCGGCGTCGAACGGAGTGTGAGTGGCCGCAATCAGGCCGGTCATGCGTTCGTGCGTCATAGCTTCGTATCCTTCGCTAGAGCTTCCATCCGTTCTGGTAGTCGGGCGTTAGAAGTTTGGTGGCGGACTTTGAGTTTGTGAATTTCATGTTGGGCCCGTCCCATTCCAGATGCTTACCCACTCGGACCGCCACGCAGCCCAGCAGCACGATTTCAGTAAGCGGGACGGCGCAGTCGGGCCAATGCTCCGAGGGCTTTTCGCCTCCGCGTACGCCCTGGTACCACTCGTTGTAGATTCCGCCGCGTCGTTTGAGGGTTTTAGGCGGCGGTTTGTAAGATTTCATTTTCGTATCGGGCAGGAGTCGGGGCACGCCGCCGGTCCCGCTGGCTATCATTACGCCCTTCGTGCCGGCGTAGATGATACCGTCGCTGGGCATCCTCCGCCCGGTCTCGAGTTCGACCGGTCGCGGGGGCATGAGCCCGCCGTCGTACCAGATGATCTTGACGGGAGGCATCTTCTCGCGAGCGGGGAACTCGTAGGTGATGATCGACGCCAGAGGCCACGACTCGCTCATCATCTTCGTTGACGATGCACTGACGGATGTCGGGTGCCCGAGTTTCAGGGCCCGGCGCGGAGTGTTCCAGTGGTGGCAGCCCATGTCGCCAAGCGCGCCGGTCCCGAAATCGATCCATCCGCGGAAATTCCACGGGTGATAGACCGCCGGGTTGTGCCCGCCGGCCTTGACCTGCGCCAACTCGATCGAGCCACCGGGCCACCGCTTGACGAACGGACGTTTCGTCGCGGGTCCGAGCCACATATCCCAATCGAATGTCTTGGGGATCGGATCAGAGCCCTTGGGGCGGTTCATTCCATGCGGCCAGAGCGGGCGGTTCGACCAGATATGCACTTCCGTGACGTCGCCGATGATCCCGTCCCATATAATCTCGCACGTTCGACATCCGCTTTCGGTGGACGCCGGCGATGCGGTCATTTGCGTCATGACGCCGGCTTTAACCGCAGCCGCCGACAGCATCCGCCCTTCGGCGATCGTTCGCGTAAGCGGCTTGACGGTAAGACAGTGTTTACCCGCCTTCATCGCCGCCATCGAGACAAGCGCGTGGGTATGATCGGGCGTCCCGCAGTAGACCGCGTCGATCTTGTCGCCTTCTTTGGCGAGCATGTTGCGGAAGTCGCGATACTGTCTGGCCTGGGGGAACTTTTTCCAGGTTCGCGATGCCATCACGTCGTCCACATCGCAGAGGGCGACCACCTGGAAACCGGCCCTGGCGCATGCTTGGATCTGCCCGTGCCCGACACCGCCGATACCGACCCCGCCGACGGTGGGTTTGTCGCTCGGGGCGGTCTTGCCTTTTCCGCCGAGTACATGGCTCGGTACGATGGCTATCGTCGCCAGTGCAGCCGCCGACCCAAGTACCTCGCGGCGGGTAATCCTGGATGGTTTACTCTTACTTGCCATATACCTGATTCCTTCGTCGGTTGAAAGTTCGATGTCGTCATTCGGCAACGGTGGTGCAGAGTAGCACACCCCCCGCCATCGGGCAAGCTTCCGGCATCTCGCCTTGCGGAAAACATCCCGGGCTTCTATCATTCGCACTTACCGAGTTTGAATTGACAGCAAGAGGATTCCGATGTTCGACAAAAGCGCAGAGTTATTCCCCGTTAAACAAGAGACCGCGTACCTGGCCAATTGCGGGATGGCGCCGCTGTACAGTCGCGGCGCCGAGGAGATCGTATCTTTCTCCAATGCGCGGACCCTGACCGGCGGCGCGCCCGTTGAAGCCTACGGGCGGATATTGGCTTCGCTCAAGAGTTCGCTGGCCGATCTGACCGGAGCGAGGAGCGAGGATTTTTCGTTCATGAAGAATACGGCCGAAGCGATGAGCCTTATCGCGGGCGGCTACCCCCTGTCCGAAGGCGATGAGATAATAAGCTACCTGCACGAGTATCCGTCCAATCACTATCCCTGGCTCGTTCAGCAGCAAAGGGGCGCCAGGCTGGTGCTCCTGGACGATACCGATCCGGTAGGCGATCTGGCGCCGGGCAAGCCCAGGGGCTGGTCCATGGACGATCTCGAGCGGGCGACCACCGACCGGACGCGCATAGTCGCGATAAGCCACGTGCAGTTCACCAGCGGATTCACCGCGAATCTCGCCGAGGTCGGCGAGTTCTGCCGTCACCGCGATATCGACCTGGTGGTAGACGTAGCCCAAAGCCTCGGCGCCCTGCCCGTTCGTCCGGAGGAATGGGGCGTATCGGCGATGGCGGGGTCGGGCTGGAAGTGGCTGCTCGGTCCGGTTGGGTCGGGCATCATGTACACCTCGCCGGAGTTCCGCGAGAAGCTCGATATGGTTCTTACCGGGGCCAATATCGTCGTGCAAGGGACCGACTACCTCGATCACACCTGGAACTTGCTCGAAGACGGGCGGAGATTCGAGTACAGCACGGTCCAGTTGAGCTACGCGGCCGCTCTGGGGCGATCGGTATCCGATCTCTTCTGCAAGTACGATCCCAAAGACGTGCGCGACGAAATCTTCCGTCTCCAGAACATTTTTCTCGACCGCGTCGACAGGAAGCGATACCGCCCGGTGGTCTTTGCCCCGGAGCATCGCTCGGGCATTCTGGCGATCGTCACCGAAGGCGATCTCGCCGAGATTGTCGCAAAGCTCGCGGCCGACGGGATATGTGTATCAGCCCGCGGCGGGTATCTACGTATTGCGCCACACTTCTACAACGATGACGCCGAGATGATCAGAGCGGCGGACGCATTGAACTCCCTGGCGCAATAAAAACAGGGCCGATCGCATGGCGACCGGCCCTGACGTGTGTCTTCAGGCGACTACTGCTACCTTCTCTTGCGATACAGCAGCGCCAAACCGCCCATCGCCAGCAGCGACATCGTCGCCGGCTCGGGAACCGCACCGAGTGCGAAGGGCGAGAAGCTGTCCGTCCGGACAGTGAGCGTGTTGGCATCCATGTCGTGGTCCACAACAGGAAGCATGCTCCACTCGCCCTGGTTATTGCGGTGATAGATGCGCAGCTCGGATTCGGGCACCAGAAGCGACGTATCATCGTAGTTAAAGGTCAATTCAACCGGACCCGTGAAGCTACCGTCGAAATCGATATCCCACAGGCTCACCGGATTGGTAGGCGCGAGAAAATCGACCGCCGCCTGCTCTTCGGGCGTAAGGTCATTGATGTCCAGAGGATCCACCGACAGGATTCCCTCATCGTCGATACTGGTAAAATCGAAGTCGATGTTACCGGCGGAACCCGTGGTGTCGCCCGGGTTAAGCCACTGGGCAGCATCGTTGCCAACCATTTCGATGCGCATCGCGCCATACCCGGAGGCGCTGCTCCAGGGGTCCCAGCGAAAGGAGGCTGAACGGTAGTAGGAGGGTAAGCTTATATCACCGGCGACTGTGGGGCTGGTCTGCCAATAGTAGCGTGACTTCTGGAGGTAGGTAGCCACCTTCACGTTCGCCACAATCCAGTACCTGCTGCGCGGTGTGAGGTGAGTACCGGTCGGTATCTCATCCGGTGTGTCGAACGTAGTGCGCATGCTCCTGGCCGTATTGTAGTCCGGGTAGTTCTCATTCGAGTACTTATCGAGCAACACTATCTTCGAGCCGGGCTTGCCTGCGCTGTCCGACCACAACTCGAGTTGGATCGCCGAGCGATAGGAGTCGACACTGTTGATCGCCACGGTGACGCTCTTCAGTTCGGTGTCGGCGGAGTTCAATACGAACGGTGTGGCGATACGTGTGGCGGATCGATAGTTAGGGTTACCAGTCGGACTCGTATGGAAGTAGATGTGCCCGGTTGGCGACACCGTGTCGCCCGCGCCAAAGTTGTCAAAGACGACTGAACCACTCGCCACGGCGGGAATGACCATCAGGGCTGCAATGAATAGAAGAGTACAAGAAAATGAATAAGCGCGAAAACTCCGTTGGGGGACTGCTGACATAACACTTCTCCTTGACTTCGAGACCTAAGCGTACGAGCGAATAGAGCTACACTCCTGTAAACAATCGAGCGAGCACGAAGGTCTCCTCCTTCGGCAAACGACTATCCTGCATAATGTATTGAGCAATACAGTACAGAGCAGGACTATTATATGCTGAACC
>CAZSLS010000208.1:0-12117 GCA_964607575.1 uncultured Planctomycetaceae bacterium
CTGGTTGTCGAGGGGTTTGTCTCGGGAATGCACCGCAGCCCGTTCCACGGATTCTCTGTGGAATTCGCGTCGCATCGCGAGTACGTGCCCGGCGACGATATCAAACATATCGACTGGAAAGTGCAGGCGAAAACCGACCGCTACTACATCAAGCAGTACGAAGAGGAGACGAACCTCAAAGCTACTTTCCTCGTGGATGTCAGCGAGTCGATGCACTACGGCGGCGGGTCCGATAGGCTCAACAAGTACCGTTACGCCGCTACGACCGCGGCGTCGCTGGCGTTTCTGCTTCTCCAGCAGCAGGATGCCGTCGGGCTGGGCGTCTTCGACGAGCAGTTGCGGGCATACATTCCCGCCTCGGGACATCCAAACCAGATAAAAAACTTCGTCCACGCTTTGGCGATTAACGAACCGCAGGCAAAAACGTCGATCGAACTGATCTGCCATTCACTGGCCGAGAAGATATCCCGCCGGGGTATGGTTTGCCTGGTCAGCGATTTGCTGACCGATATCGAGGGCCTGATGCGGGGTCTGGAGCACTTCAGGCACTACGGGCATGAAGTGATGGTGCTCCACATAATGGACGAGGACGAACTGACTTTCCCGTTTCAGGGAAACACGATGTTCCAGGGCCTGGAAGACACCGGACGCCTGCTCATCGAGCCCAGGGCGCTGCGGAAGGGATACCTCGAGTCGATGGAACGATTCTGTCATGACGTCCGGCGCCGGTGCGTATCGTCGAGAATCGATTACAAGCGAATATCCACCGCCGACCACCTGGATGCGGCGCTGCTCGCGTTCCTTACCGCCCGCGCCGCGGCAAACCGCAAAGCCGGATCCAAAAGATAACCGACCCTTTGAGATTGGAAAACAATAGATGTCATTCGTAACGCCGATGATATTCTGGATTGGACTGGGAACCGTTTCGGTTCCGGTCATAATCCACCTGCTCAACCGCAGGCGGTTTCGTATTCGACAATGGGCGGCAATGCAGTTCCTGCTCGACTCCCTCCGGCGCAACCGGCGACGGTTGAGGATAGAAGAGCTGATCCTGCTGGCCGTGCGATGCCTCGTCCTGTTCCTGCTTGCAATGGCCATCGCAAGGTTTACCGGATGTGGCGACAATGACCTCCTGCCCGGTGACCATACGCCCGAAACCACCGTCTTTATCCTCGACGACAGCTTCTCGATGGACCAGAAGATTGGCGGTCCGACGATCCTGGAAAACGCGATCAAGGACCTGACTGCTCACATCAAGCGACTGGCCGAAAAATCGAAATCCGATCAGATCGCGGTCCTGCTGACATCCAAACCGGACGCGGACAATGCGTTCCAGGAACTCATGCCCGTCGTTGGCGAGAGCGAAGTCGAGCAGCTCGTTGCGAGAATTCAGAGTATCGAATCGAGCGATTCACCGGCAAGACTCGGAGAGGCTCTTGTCGCCGCCGGGAAGATACTCGCCGGAGAGGATGAACCGAAAAACGTCTTTATCTACAGTGACTTCCGGGCCGTCGATTTGAGACGGGGCAAAGCGGGACAGTATCAGCCCGCATTCAAGGCTCTCCGAGATACCGGCGCGCGGGTGGTGACACTGGACTACGGCAGGGCGGTGAATTCCAACCTGACGGTCGAGAAAATAGAACTGCTCGACAAGTGGGCGCTGGTCGGTGTTCCGACGCGCATCGGCGTTACGGTTCGCAACAACGGTTCGGTCCGGCTTGAGAACGTCGCTGTCACCTTATCGGCCCAATGGCGTGCCGACAACGAGGACGAGGGGGCGGTTCTTCCGGTCGAGACGATCCCGTCGATCGCGGCGGATGCGTCAACTCGAATGGAGTTCACCGTGACGCTGCCGAAGGAAGGGCCCGCGGCGATCAAGACCGAACTACCGTCAGATCACCTTTCCGGCGACAATGCGGGGCACCTGGCTTTGGACGTCCGCAAGGCCGTTCGTGTGCTGATAGTCGACGGGCATCCGGACATGACTGACCCGACGTTGAGCGAGTCGTACAGGATGGCGTTGTTGTTGGATCCCCAGAAGAACGGCAGTCACGGAAACGTGGTGACGGTGGTCACCACAGAGGCCCTGGAGGCTCGGAACTTCCGTGACTACGACCTCGTATTGCTCATGGATGTTCCCAAGCTGCCTTCGGCGTTGGATGCGGAGGGCAAGGTGATTTATCCGCAACTGTTGTCGCTGGAGCAGTATGTGCGGGACGGTGGGGGACTGGCGATATTCACCGGGAGCAATCTGAACCTCGCGTTCTACAACGGGCCCATGTATGCCGAAGGTATCGGGCTTTCCCCGTTGGTGATCGGACCGCCTCGCGGAGATGCCTCCGCCCGGGAGAAGTATCGCCGTATCGACGCCAGGAGTATCGCGGGCAATCCGTTCCTGCGTTCGCTTCGTGGTGAAGGTGGCGCTATTCGCTGCGCCATGGTCCGGTTCTATGCCCACACTCCCGCCGACCCGTTGACGCGGTCGTCACCGTCTCCGACGGGCGATGTCAAGCCCCCTCAAGTGGTCGCCAGGTTCACCGCCCCCGACGGTGGCGACGGGCCTCCGGCGATCGTGGTCAGGCAGTTTGGTAAGGGCACGACGATGATGCTTTACACCACTGCCTCGACCCGCTGGAACGACTGGGCTGACGACGAGCCCGAGTCGGCTTACAGCGCCCCGATGCTCGACATGATGATGTACCTGGCCAAGTCGCAGGCGGGCTTGTACACCATGAGAGTTGGCGAACCGATCGTCCACACGATAAACCGCGAATTACGCGACGCGCAAGTCACGGTCCGAACCCCGCGATTCCCCGCAGACGAGGAAATTACCCTCGATACTGTTGTCCAGGACGATACCAATCAGCCTTCGCAGATAGTCAGATACGACCAGCCCCCGTACGCCGGATGCTATACGATGTCCCTGAAAATGCCCGACGGGTCGCAGAGCGATCTGTTCTTCGCCAGGAACGTCGATCCCGCCGAGGGCAACCTCGCCCCCGGCGGTGAGAAACTGATAGCCCGGGCGCTGGGCTCCGAGGATTTCAAGTACGTCTCCAGGCTTACGGCCGGTTCGGCCTCCGACGTGCAGACAAAGGATCAGAAAGAGTACTGGCTGCTGCTCCTGGTGGGGCTGCTGACATTACTGGCGATCGAGACATTCATGGCACAGCGTTTCGGGCACTACTCGGGTAACTGAGCGGTCGCCGGCGCTGCCATGCGGACTACGATAATCTAATAGATCGATAAACTCTTATGAACTTTAAACTGATGCTGAACGATATATGGCAATGGCTGTTGGGGGCGGATACGGGTAAGTTCTCCGGTGGCGACGGCGCGGAGTTCAGCTTCGTGGCCGACTACAGCGGCGGAGTGATCCTCGGTATGGCGGTGATCTTTGCCGGTCTGGTATTCCTCGTGATCCGGAGTTACCTCAGGGAAGGCGACGCCTCGAAATTCGCCAAAGGTTTCCTTGCGACCGTTCGGATACTTGTCATTACGATCGTTTTCGTGATTCTGTTCCGCCCGGCGATAGTGCTCCACTTCAGCAATACGCTGTACAGTTCGGTAGTGGTGCTGATTGACGACAGCCTGTCGATGTCGTTCTCCGATAAGTATCTTTCCCCGACCCGCCGCGGCGACGAGAGTCCCCAGGAGTATCAGAAACGAGTTGACGCCGCCGCCGCCGAGCGCAAGGCGCTGGCCGATGAACTGGGCGTACAGGTCGATAAATTGGAAACGATGTCGCGAAAGGACATTGTCCGTCACATGCTGGTCAAGCGGGGCGGGCCTCTGGGCGAACTGGCGAAAGACCACCCGCTGGTGCTCATGCGATTTTCGACGGCCGACCAGAGCAAACCGTACACCCTGAAGCTCATGGATGCACCCGTGGCGAAGACCGATTCGGACGCTGAGCGGAGCGGGCCGGTCGACGTTGCGATCGATCCGATCGCGGTCAGGAAGGCAGTGGTAATGCTCGTTTCGGCGCCGCTGACGTCTACTGCACCGGCGACCGGGCCCGCGCCGGGGGGCGACAGCGTCGAGGTGCTTGCAAAGTTCGACGCTCTTCCCGAGTACGATATCGACGCGCGCCTGGCGATCCTGGTCAAACTGGCCGGTGGCGCCGAAGAGTTGCTCAAGCGCCTGGGAGCAGTTGGCGACGATGTGGACATTGCAGCGCTGGCCGCCGGTTTGGGCCGGTTGCATCGCGACGGGGCTCTTACGCGGCGGACGTCGCTGGCGGAACTGGCCGGTAACGGGTTCGAGACGAATCTCTCCACGGCGATTCGCAACGCGCTGGAGAAGGTTTCCGGGCGGCGCCTCGCGGGGATAGTCGTGATCTCCGACGGGCAGATAACGTCTACCGGAAGCGGTAACGGGAGGCTTTCCTCGGCGTTGGATTTCGCGCTGGAATCAAAAGTGCCCCTTTACGGTGTCTCCGTCGGCGACTCCGAACCGCCCAGGAATCTCACCGTTGCGGCGCTTCAGGCTCCCAGAGAGATACGCAAAGACTCCGAAGCCGAGTTTACGGCCACCGTTACGCACCGCAACCTCGACGGAGAAAACGTGACTGTTCGGCTCGAGGAAAGGCCCGCCGGTAGCAAAGACTGGGTCGACACGGGCATCAGCGAATCTCTGGTGCTTGCGGGCAGTCCGGAAGACGAAAAGCTCTCTCGCTCGCTGCAGACCGTTGCCCTGATATACACACCGACGAAACTCGGAGACTTCGCCTACCGCGCCGTGATTGAACCGGTAACCGGTGAGGAGAAAACCAGCGACAACAGCAGCGCACCGTCGATCGTTACGATAAGCGAGAACCGCATCCGGATTCTCGTTATCAGCGGCGATGCCGGATGGGAGTTTCAGTACCTCAGGAACTTCCTCGTCCGCCAGCGCGAATTGTACCGCATAAGCATGTGGCAGCAGAACGCCGATCCCGACGTAAACCAAGCCGCCTCGAGCGGAATGAAACTGACTAAACTTCCCAGAACTCTCCAGGAGTTGATAGGCGTCCGCGGCGACAAGACCAAACCGGGCTACAACGTGGTCGTGCTGTACGATCCGCAGCACACGAAGAACGGGTTCGACGGGGAGTTCGTCAAGATTCTCTCCAAGTTCGTCAAGGAGCATAACGGCGGTCTATGCTACGTGGCGGGCAATAAGCACACCGACGAAACCATGATGGGCAAGGGCGTGCTCAAACCGCTGGCCGACCTGATGCCCGTGATCCTTGCGCCCAACACCGTCAACATAGCCATGCGTATCAGGCAGGATATACCCGCGGCCTGGCCGGTGAAGCTTACCAGTTACGGGGTGGAGCATCCCATAACACGCCTGGGCGGATCTGACGATGATACGCGCAGGATATGGGAAGTTCTGCCCGGGCAGTACTGGTCGCACCCGGTCTTCAAGGTCAAGCCCGGCGCCCGCGTGCTTGCGGTAAGCTCCAACCCGATGCGCCGAATGGCCAACGGCGACCGCCTCCCGCTGGTTGTCGCCGAGACCGTCGGATCGGGACGCGCGCTGTACGTGGGCATGGAGGCCACCTGGAGGTGGCGATACGTGCATGACGGGTACTATCACCGGCGATTCTGGGCCAGGGGGATGCGGTATCTGGCGTCGATGCGGACGCGAAGAATCGTGATTTCCACCGGCGGGAGCCAGTTCTCCGCCGGCGAGAAGATCACGATCGAGGTCAAGGCGTTCGACAAGGAGTACAAGGCCCTTACCGCCGAGAAGTTCGTGGTTGAAATGATAGACACCGCCACGGGCAAGTCAGAGGCGATCGAACTGCCCGCCGTGGACGTCAAGACCAAACCAGGGCGGTACAAGCGGACGATTGTGGCGGGGCATACGGGAGCTTTTGAAGTAACCGCACTGCGCAGCGGCGCCGATTCGCCCGACGATGTGACGAGCAAGAAGATCTTCGTGGAACTTCCCAAAGCCGAAGCCCGGCGTCGCGAGGCAAATCCGCAAACCCTGCGGACAATCGCGTCGCGCGGAGACCACTTCCTCAGGATCCACGAGGCTTCTCGACTGACAGAGTTGATTCCGGAGGGACGCCTCAAGACCACTCGCCAGCAGGCTAACAAACTATGGGACTGCCCGCTGACGCTCATCATCATTGTGCTTCTTCTGGCTATCGAGTGGATTGTGAGAAAGAGATACAACATGGCCTGATTGGACGAACAGGCCGGAGAATTATAGAAAGATGACCGATCGTGAATTTTTGGAATCGAAGGTAGGTGGTAAGCTTCGCAGACTGCGTTGGAATCTTCGACGGCGACTGGCCGGAGAGGGAGTCAGTTGGCTGGCGATATCGCTTGTTTGCGTCGTTTTCGTGACGCTCGGTCTGGACTTCCTCCTGCACCTCGATCGTCCGGTGCGAGGCGTGATCATGGGGATGCTGCTGGTGGGTGTGGGGTGGATTGTCTGGCGCCAACTGATCGCTCCGCTCCTGGTACCGATGGATATTGAGCAGTTGGCGCTCCTGGTCGAAGAACGCTATGGTGCGCTTGGCGACTGCCTGATTAGTGCGCTGCAGTTCACGCGCAGCGACGCGGAGATTACTCCGGGGCAGAGTCAGGCGATGGTCCGGTTGGTAATCGCGCGTGCGGGCGAAATGGCCGGATCGCTCGATTTTCAGGACGTTGTCGAGAAATCGCTGCTGATAAAGCGAATGCTCCTTGCCCTGTGTGCCGTCGGTCTGCTGGCGGGCTTCAGCTTCTTCCAGGCGGGGATCATGAATCGCTGGTGGAACCGTAACGTCCTTTTCGCCGATACAGCCTGGCCGCAGAATATCTACCTGCACGTGAGAGGTCCGGGAATGGACGAGGATGGCAATTTTCGCGTACTGAGGGGCAATGACCTGGAGATCAGCGTCATCGCCCAGCCCGGTAACGAGACGATGCCCCAGGCCCCGCCGGAAACGATAACTCTCTATGCGAAGTACGAGTCGGTTGGATGGACCACCGAAGGCGGTATAAAAGTCGATACCAAGGGGTCACGCGAATATACCAAGGTATTCCGCGGTGTTTCCGAACCGTTCGAGTTCTATTTTATCGGCGGGGACGACAAACGTGGTATAAGGCACCGCGTCAGCCTGATCGATCCGCCGGGTATCGGATGGTTGCAGTTTACCGTCGAGTATCCGGCGTATATGAATCGCCCGTCGCGAAAGTTTGACGAGTCGCGAGCGGTTCTCGCGGCGCCGCCCGGTAGCCTGATCACAGTCCGGGCGACCGCGGACAAGCCCGTCGAGTTCAAGGGCGCCGCGACGGGCATGTTCCTCGACGGGCGGAGAGTGGGCAGTCTCGAAATCGACACCGCCTCCAAACCCGCCGGCGCGCCCCTGGAGGCCCCGGCGCGTTTCATCGGCGCGTTCCGGCTGAAGAAATCAGAGTCCTCGAAGAAGGGCGAAGACAAGAATCCCATGCGGACCCTCACGATCTCCCTGCAGGACACGGACGGTTTCGAGAACCCCCGTGCCGCACAGTACAAGATCCGAACCGAACCCGACATCGCCCCTCGCCTGTCGCTCAAGAGGAGAGGTGTCGGAAGTGCGGTAACGCCCGAGGCAATCCTCCCGCTTGTAATCCAGGCCAAGGACGATTCGGGCCTCTCGGAAATCCGCGCCGTGCTTTTGTGGGGCGGGGCCAAGCCGGGCAGAAAGTCATGGGTGGTCCAGCCCGGACCTGACCGAAAGGACCGGTTCAATACGCTTTATGAACTGGACATCAAGGATCTTAAGCTTCTGCCCGGGATGACCATTCGCGTCACGGTCGAGGCCGACGACCTCATGCCCGTCGAACTCAACGGGCCCAACAAGGGAACTTCGGGTGCGATGTCGTTCCGGATCGTCAAGCGCGATGAGTTGCTTGCCGAGATGGTTCGCAGACAGAAGGCGCTGCGGGCGAACTTCGAACAGACTATTCGCAAACAGGAAGACTCCATCGCCACGACCGAAGCGATGATGACGATGCTCGACAGCGGTCTGGCCCGAACGGATGCCGCCCGCAGGCTCAGAGACGCCACCAGCATGGAAATCGGCGTCGGGGGAGATTGCGTCAAGACGTCCGTGGCAATGGGGGATATCCTCATCGAAATGGTCTACAACCGCATCATCGAAGCCAAGGGTCGCGCCGAGACTCTCAACGGGATTGTTACCCCGTTGGCTGAACTCGCCGAGCGGGTAGACGTCCTGACGGCGCAGATGAAAGTGGCTGAAGGCACTGCCGACCGAGGAAATTTGCTGAAACTCGCCAACGATATTCGTACAGAACAACTGTCTATCCTTGAAGTTATGCGCAAGGTCCTGGAGAGGATGATAAAAGTTGCAGAAGCCCAGGAACTTGCGTACAAGTTGGAGCGTCTAATCGAGCGTTGGGACGGTGTAATGCGCGCAGCCGACAACCGGGCCGACTGGGACATTCAGAACGCGCTGGGATTCAAGTGTGCTGAATGCACCAAGCCGCTCGGACCTGACGGCGGACCCGGTGCAAAGGTCAAGTGTCCGCACTGCAAAAAGGCCGTAGCCAAGCCGTCCTTGGACAGATCTGATTCAGATTAGGCGATTGGAGAACTATTATGATACGCAAGAGGACCGTGACTTTCGCAATTGTGTGTGTGTGTTGCCTGGGTGTGATTGCAGGCGCTGTTACTTCCGGTCTGGCGGAATCTACCGGAGACTCGAAGGTCGGTGATGCCTCGCTCGTGCCCAAAGTCCGCTTCACCAAGGGGCAATTCGAAAGCCTCGTCGCTGAAATGACACAGGTGGCGATGCTCCTGGAGAAGAGCGACCCGCAGACCGCAAAGGTACTCACCGAAGCGGTGAACCAGGCTCAGCGGGCCTGGATCGCGAGGGACATGGGCAAGGTCGCCGAACTCCTGGGACAGGGCCTCGCTGCCGCTGCCAAGAAGACAGGCGGCGCCGTCGGGGTGGAATTGCGGAGGGTGCTTGACATCCTCAGGCACGGAATAATGAGCCAGGCCGATCGCAAGAAGCGGATCGGCGACATGGAGAATATTCGCGCCCAGATCAACGAGATCATCAAGAAGCAGGAAGATCTTGAGCAGTCGTCGAGGTTCAAGGATTCGAAGCTGGCTAACGAACTGGCGAGAATCAATCAGGCCATCGCAGACTTGAAGGCCCAGCAGGAGAAGCTCCTGGCCGAGACGCAGAAAATGCCTGAGGGCGACAAAGACGTTAAGAAGCTCTCAGATCTGCGAGATGATGTACGCAAACTCATCGACCAGCAGGGCAAGATCGACGCCGCTGCGGAGAACACCCCGCCGCGGAAGCTGCCCATGGTCGGCGCCGTTCAGAAGGGCCTGGCCGAAAAAACCGCGGAAATTCAAAAGAAGATCAAAGCCGCCGCCGGCGACAAAACACTTGCCAAGAAGCTCGCCGACAAGGGCGCCGACCCCAAGGCGCTGGACAAGGCCGCCTCCGAAGCGGGCAAGGCCGGAAAGCAGATGGACAAGGCAAGCGGCGAACTGGCCAAGGGCAAGAAGGACAGCGCCAAAGGCGCCCAAGGCAGCGCAATGCAGAGCCTCAAGGCTGCCGAGAAGGCGCTGTCTGATGCCATGGCGAAGGCCTCGGGGAAGTCCGGTTCCAAAGCATCAAAGATGTCCGGCGATCAGAAGAAACTCGCCGACGACGCCAGGAAGCTCGCAGAGGATATGGCTAAGGCCAGCAAGGAAGCCGGTTCCGATCCGGGAAAAACCGACCTCAACAAGAGCGCCTCGCATATGGACAAGGCGTCGAAGAAGCTCGGTAGCGGAAAACCCAAAGCCGCCGCCGAAGAGATGAAGAAGGCCCTCAAGGAACTGGAAGACAAGAAATTTGAACTTGCCAAGCTGATACGGCGGACCAAGGAAAAAGCCGAGAAGCCCACGGACAAACAGGCTTCCGAGCAGACCGAACTGGCCAAGCAGACCGACGAGACCGCTAACCAGATGGGCAAGACCGAAAAGTCCGCCGCCATGCCGGGGCAGAAGTCAGCCAAGAGCGCTGCGGGCAAGATGAGTTCGGCGGCCGGAGCGCTGGATAAGGGCCAGTCTTCCAAGGCAAACGAGGATCAGAAAGAGGCGTTGAAAGACCTCAAGGACGCTCGTGAAGATCTTGACAAGGCGATCAAGGAGGAGCAGGACGCCATGCAACTCGAGGCGCTGGTCAAGATAGACGCCGAACTCCAGAAGATCCTCAACGCACAGAAAACGATATCAGCGGCCACGAAGACAGTTGATTCCAAGCAGAAGAAATCCGGTAAGCCGTTTGCCCGCGCCGAGGAGCTTGAACTTGCAAGGCTGGCCGGTGGTGAAGGCAAACTCGCCGAGCAGGTCGACATGATACGCAAGAAACTTCTCAAGGAAGGTACTACCGCTGTGTTCCCGGCGGTGCTTCGAGAAGTATGGGAGGATATCCGCAGTGTCGACCGCCTTCTGGCCGATAAGAAACCTGGAAAGCTGACCCAGCGCGTGCAGTCCGATATCGAACTGGCCCTCCAGGACATGATAGACGCCATCCGCAAGGAGATGTCTAATCGACGCCGCAAGGGAGGCGGTGGCGGAGGCGGCGGTGGCGGAGGCGGTGGTGGCGGTAAGAAACCGCCGCTGGTGTCGAATCTGGCCGAATTGAAAATGCTCTATCGCCTGCAGCGACAGATACAACGACGCACGCTGACCCTGTCGGAGAGCAAGCCCGGTAAGGACGGGACAAAGAAGCAGATCGGTGATATGCACAAGAAACTCGCCGGAAGGCAGTCGAAGGTTAAATCAATGACCGAAGAACTCGCCAAGAAATCCAAAGCCAGGCGATAGATAGAAACCACATTGGAGATACATTATGGTTGGTATATTCAAGACAAACTGGACCTTGCGAGTGCTTGTGGTTGTGATGTTGTCCGTCGTCTGCGGTCCCCTCTTCGCGCAGGACGCCACCACTCAGCCCGCCGCCGCTGAAGATCGCGAGATGACTGTCGACGAGTTGGACTCCCTGCTCAATGCGATGACTCCGGAGCAGTTGGCAAAGCTGATGAAAGCGGCGATGGTGCTTCGTCTGGAGCAGGAGCGGCTCCAGGTCGCCGCGGAGATCAAGGGCGGTCTGCTGTACGAGCCTAGAGACATCGCTGCTGCAACGAAGATCCTCAAGGACAAGGCCGCAAACACCCAGGAGGACAATATCGAGAGGATATGCAGGGCGTTGGCGAAGGTGGATGTGCTGTTTGGCAAGGCGTACGGTCAGATGCTCAAGAAGGACTACAAGGCCGCCGCCGCCTCGGCGGCGAAAGTGGTCGATGACCAGCGGTCGACTTATCTCAGTGCCGCGACGTTCTACATCTACGCCAAGTGTCTCGCCGAAAGCGGGCGGGGCGAAGATGCGGTAGAGGTCTATCGCGAGATATTGATCAACATGCCCGACCGGATCAGTTTTGCGGCCTCGTCGTCATTAGAGGCGGCGAAAGTCTACGAGAAGATACACCGCCTTCAGTATGCGATGGAGATGTATCTCTACTGCCTCGAGAACTACGCCCTGACGCTCGGCGAGAAGGAATCCGACAGAATATACGAGAAGGTCAAAGAGTACGCCAAGATCTACAGCGATCCGTTCAAGGCCCTTACCAAGAAGATGGGCTACGTTCAGACTCGTCTCGCTGCCGAGGACAGCGGTAAGGATACCCAGAAAAAAGAGGAAGAAATCATTGCCCTCCTCGAGGACCTGATCAAGACGCAGGAAGAGAAGGCCTCAAGCCAGCCCCCGCCGCCGCCAAAATGCACCTGCGGCGGAAAAGGCAAGTGCAAGGCGTGCCAGCAAGCCAAGAAAGAGGGCAAAGGAAAGGGCAAGGGCAAAGGCAAAGGTAAGGGCAAAGGAAAGGGCAAGGGCAAGGATCCCAGCGGGAACAACCCGTCGAGTCCCGCAAAGGTCAGCGCTTTGGTGCCCGGTAAGACCGCCCGCCCGCCGCGCGACTCCAGCGCCCACAAGGGCGCCGGTGACGGAGACTGGTCGACCCTGCCTCCACGCGAGCAGGAGAAAATCCGCCAGATGCTTCGGAAGCTCATCTCCGAGCGACACAAGGACATCACCAGCGACTACCACTCAGCGCTGACCAAGACCCC
>CAZSLS010000209.1:0-12087 GCA_964607575.1 uncultured Planctomycetaceae bacterium
GTTCATGATGGTGTAGTGCGACGTAGGCTCGTACGGCGTTTTTTGGGCGGGCTTGCCGGACTTGTCGGCCTTGGACGCCGGAGCCGCAACCGCGACGGTCGCAAGCAACGCCACCACGCAACCGGCCACAAGAAGGCATACCGAACCGAAGTCCTTACGCATTGCTCGATAACACATACGACATCTCCAGAATAGGGTTCGTTTTGGAGGCTATATTGGAGGCTATAGTAGACCGGGATTTCCCGGATGGCCTCCGGCCCACAACCACAGTACACCTTCTTGACGATCCTACCACCGCTCCGCGGGGCCCGCAAGCACTTTGTCGGCTCGACAAAGAGGTCATCCGGCCGTTCTCGGGTCACGACTTAAAACCCATCACCCCCGGGCCTCCGACGTACGGTCACGCGGAATCAACTTTCCTATCAGTTTCTCACTATATTAGATTACTGATTCACCATATTACCGCAGTCTAAATTCTCCAGATTGACGCGTATTCACCAGAGCATTGTATTGCTCTGGTGAAAAACAGGGTTCCATCTCAGGGGAAAATATACGCATGGGCGCTACGTTTTTGTCCCGGCTAGCGCCACGGTTTTACTCCGCCCTTACTGCGGTGATACGACGCAAGCACTACTCCCTTCGAACGGAAAAGACCTACCGTTACTGGATCGTGGCCTTTCTCCGCTTCCAGAGGAGCGAGGGAAAGCCGCACAGTAGATTGATGTTTTCAACACGCTCGCGCTAGGGAACTGTCAGAACCAAACCGCCTATACGTCCCGACGTATCAGATAGGAATTGCCCGAAGAGAGAGAAAACGGGCTTTTTCGGGGCGAAACGCGCCGAGCGGGTCCCGACGCGATTCGCCAATGCGGGCGCGAAGGGTTGGTCGAAAGTCTCGTGACAAGACGACCTAACGAAGCGGCCCGCTCGCGTGTACGAGCGGGCCGTGTTTCGGTTGAGAGTGTTTCACAAGGATACACTCACTGGAGGCGCCGGGAATCGAACCCGGGTCCCGTGACGTTTCAACGCCGGCTTCTACGTGCGTAGTCGCGGTTTTTCGGCATCTCGCTTCACCGGCCCGCCTGCGACACGGTACGGATCGGCCAGCCTTACGGAATTTTCCAACCGGTTAACAAGGCAACTTCCGGTCGGTAAGCCCGCTGTTTGTCGTCGCGTCAGAACTCGCGGGCAAGTCCCGGGCGACGGGCTACATGATTATGCAGCCATTGCCATTGGTCTATTGGCATATAAAAGTTTTCCAAGGTGTTTTGCCAGGCCTCCTTGGAACCTGGGCACGCCACCGACGCCTCAACTCGTCCGGTCGAATCCAATTCGCCCCCGGAACACAAAGGCATCGTGCATATACATTATACACAATATCGGCCGATCACCAAGCCCCCTGCCGATAAAAATCCCACGCCCACTTGCAAGAGCCATCGGGGGGTGTCACGCCTGTGACATACTCGTCCGCCTGGCCGTAACATATTGCCATCACACTGTTACGATGGGCATCACCGAGCGCCGCGGTCTTCGGACCGCCTGGAGATGTCCCATAGCAAGATCGCCCCGCCGGCGCCGGCGGTCGCGAGCGTTCGGGAATCTGCCGAGAACGCCATTACCGGGGCCGTCGAGATGCCGTCGACTTTGAATATTCGCGACGCCCCGCCGCCTAAGTCCAGCAGTTCCACGCATCCGTTTCCGCCGTCGATCCTCTCGCCGAACTTCCTCTGCGCGATCAGCGCCCGGGCAAGCTTCCGCCCGTCCGGCGAAAATCGCAGCCGCATCGCAGCCCCCATCATCCCACTGCCCACAGCCTCGCCGCACTTCAGCGTCCCGGTCTGCTTGAGCGACGCCAGGTCCCAAAGTTCGATGCACTTGTAGCCCGGTTTCGCCAGCGTCCGCGAGTCGGGACTCAGGGCGAACAGCAGCCCGCCGATCCGCCCGCGGCATTTCCCGGCGACCAGGTCGAATATCTCGATGCCCTGCACCGTCGCCGGCTGCATGTGCGACGCCTCTCGGGGGCCCTTCACTCGGCGATCATCCCTCACCCGCGGGTTCGGACGCGTGACCACCGCCACCACCGTCTTCCCGTCGCCCGCCAACTCAAGCGACCTCACGCCCAGATACTTCTTCTTGTCCAGGGCGATCGCCCCAGCCCGCGTGCCACCGGGCAGGTTCCACAGCGCCACCGAATCGCGCGACGCGGTCACCAGCATCTTACCATCCCCCGAAAACGCGGCGGTCGTGATCTTCCCGCCGCCGCCCTCGATCAGCGCGATCCGCTTTCCCGTCGCGATATCGTAGACGCTCGCCAATCCCCTACCGTCCACCAGAGCGGCAAGTCGTCCATCGCCCGACACCGCCGCCCATTTCCCGCCGCCGGCAGTCGCCGCGGCCAGCATCTCACGATCTCGCCCGGTCCCGACGTCCCATCGCCACAGTCCTTCCGCCGCTGCCGTAACGAGCGTTTTCGCCCCATCGCCTCGGAACGCCATCATCTCGAGGACGCTGTCGCAGCGTGGTATCCGCGCCGAGGCGGGCAGTTCGGCGCCCGTCCGAGCGTCTTCCAGACGAATCCGCCCGCCGCTTGCATACGCCACGGTCCGCCCGTCCGGCGAGACTGCGAACACACCCGGGCGGCCGGGCGGGGCAACCCCGTCGCACAGCCGCCCACTGCCAACGTCCCAGAACAACGTCTTCGAATCGTGCAACCGCCCGCACAGCGTCCCACCGCCATCTCCGGCGAACGCCAGCTTCGTCACCCACGCCGGTTTGGGCGTCTTGAGGGTCCTGACGCACTCGCCGCGGTCCAGATCGAGGACCGACACGCTCGAATAGCCCGTACTGACGGCCAGCAGCTTCCCATCCGGCGAGATCGCCGCGACGTTCATCACTCGCATTGCATCGGCCCCCAGTTCGATTTTCCGCATTTCGAGCCCCAACCCCACACTCCACACGCGGACGGTGCGATCGGTAGCGATAGTCACCAACCGCCTGCCGCCATGGGCGCCATGGGCGAAGCCGGCCCAGACGATCTGCCCCCTGCGATTGCCAAAAGTTCTAACCACCTTCCCGCTATCGAGACTCACCAGATGAATATCACCGGAGTATAACATCGCAACATGCCGCCGGTCCGGCGAGAACAGCGGCATGCGATACCACGTCGGCGCCGCCCAGATCAATCGCCCCGATCCAGCCGCCCAGAACCGGCACCGCATATCGCCCCCCCACGATGCGATCATCTTACCGTCGGGGCTGTAGACAATCCGCCGAACGAAATTCCCATGCCCCAGCCGCCCCGTCCCCAGACGCCTGACAGCACCGCCCGGAAGCCGATCGCCAAACGCATCGAAAACTCCTCCACCGCCGTTCGGCGCCAACAGGACCCGCCCGCGATAGTAATCTCCGGACACGCACCCACCATGCGCCCCCGCCAGAATCAATATCAATGTCGCTAATCTTCGCATATCGCACCGGACGCCGAACGCCAATCTCATGATTGGACGCATAATGACTGAGAAAAGTTCCCAACGCCCCGCGCTCGTCGTTTCGCACAACTCAACAGCGACCTGACCGCAGCAGAAGCGCGCCCCCAGACCACCCAGGACCCACCACAACAACAAACCGGCGACACATCAGCCTGAACTAATGCGACAGGCGGCTTGTCACAACGCTGGATCGTAAGCGGAAATCCCCAAGCACATCTGCTCTGTGTGCGACCAGTCGCACACAGAACAGGTGAGTGGTTGATCCCGCCTCGCCTTCGGCGGATACTCGACAGGGGCGGCGGGGGCGTGAGCCCGGAATCCCGTAGAGGAAAGAGTTGGTGATTGTTTTCGTCCGCGATACAATCAGTTGACGGTCAACCAGTGGTCGCGGCTGGAGGTTGGCTGGGGTTCCCGGACGGTTGCGGTTGGAGCGAAATAATGCGTCAATGGTGTGCGATAGTTATTGTCGGGGTGCTTGCGGGTGTGGTTGTTCCGTGCGCGGGCGCAGCGCCGCCCAAGCGGGAGACCAAAGCCCAGCGCAAGGCCAGGAAGAAAGCCGGCGCCAAGAAGACCCGCAAACGCAAATCGAAGCCCACACCGAGCGATTCCGTAAAGACCAACACGCCGCAGTCGCTCCGCCTGGCGGTGCGGGACCTCGCCAAGACGTTCGGTGTGAAGTATCCCAAAAGCGCCGAGTATCTCAAGCGTCTGGACAAGCTGGAAGCACGCCTGAAGGCCAATGACGCCGCCGCCCGGGGCGATCTGGCGACCCTGGCGAGCGAAGCGCTGCTGTCTAACCCCCTGCTCAACTTCGACAAGCTCATCGTCCGCCGAACCGCCAACCTGGGGCTGCCCGCGAACTGGCAGAGCAATTCGTCACTCCGCAAGGGCAAATACGATAACGAGATCGCCACGCTGGCGCCGGTCAATCCCGCGGGCAAGCTGGCTACGCTCTACCGCCCGGAGCGCACAGGCGACTTCGTTGGCGATATCGACCTGCACTTCGACGCGGGCAAAATGCTCTTCTCGCGTTCGCAGCCCACCGGATGGGACATCTGCGAGATCAACGCAAATGGTTCATCTCTGCGGAAACTGCCCCTTATCGCGACCAAAGGCGTGGACAACTACGACGCATGCTACCTGCCCGACGAGAACATTATTTTCACCTCGACCGCCGCGATGACCGGCGTGCCGTGCGTGGGCGGGTCCTCGCCAGTGACGAACATCTACCGCCTCGAGACGGCCAGCGGCGCCATCCGCCGCCTGACATTCGAACAGGACCACGACTGGTACCCCGCGATGATGGATTCCGGACGCGTGATGTACCTCCGCTGGGAGTACAGCGACATCTCACACGCATTCAGCCGCATCCTGTTTTCCATGAACCCCGACGGGACCGACCAGGTCGCACACTACGGGAGCAATTCGTACTGGCCTAACGCGATGTTCTACGCGCGTCAGATCCCGGGGCAGGCGAGCAAGTTCGTGGCGATCGTTTCGGGCCATCACGGGCTGAAGCGAATGGGCGAGCTGGTGCTCTTCGATGCCGCCAAAGGGCGGTACGAAGCCGACGGCGTGGTCCAGCGAATCCCGGGCAGAGGCAAGAAGGTCGAGGCGGTGATTCTGGACAACGTGGCGGGCAAGGCCTCGCCGCGATTCCTGCACCCGTTCCCGCTGTCGGACAAGTACTTCCTGGCGGCAGCACAGGTCCGCGGAAAGTCGAAATGGGCGATATATCTGGTAGACGTATTCGACAACATGACGCTGGTAAAGGACGACCCGACCCATCACCTCGTGGAGCCCCTTCCGCTTGCAAAAACCACCCGCCCGCCGGTAGTCCCCAGCCGCGTCGACCTCAAACGCAAAGACGCCCTGATCCACATCACAGACATCTACGCCGGCGACGGGCTCAAGGGCGTCCCCCGCGGAACGATCAAGAAGCTGCGTATCTTCACGTACAACTTCGCGTATTACGGTATGGGCGGGCAGGGCAACCGCGTCGGTACGGACGGACCGTGGGACGTGAAACGGATCGTCGGTACGGTTCCGGTGGAGCCTGACGGATCGGCGTTGTTCCGGGCGCCGGCCAACACGCCGCTCTCACTCCAACCGCTCGACTCCGACGGGAAAGCCGTTCAGCGAATGCGGAGCTGGCTGACGGCGATGCCCGGCGAGACGCTCTCGTGCGTCGGTTGCCACGAACGCCAGGGCACGGTCCCGAAAGTCACCGGGACCCGCCCGATGGCGTTGAAACGCAAACCGTCCGAGATCGCCCCGTGGTACGGACCGACAAGGGGCTTTGGCTTCGATCGCGAGGTCCAGCAGCCGGTGATCGACAAGTACTGCATCGGCTGTCACGACGGCAAGGCCCGCAAGGATGGCAAGAACCCGCCTAACCTGACGGCCCGCCCAAGGGAGGCCCGGAGCTTCCGAATCATGCTCGGGCGAAATCGCAAGTGCAATTTCACGCCGTCGTACTGGACGCTGAGGAGCTACGTGCGGTCGACCAACGAGGCCGACAACCACATGCTCCTGCCCTACGAGTTCAGCGCCGATTCGTCCAAGCTCATCCGCATGCTCCGCAAGAACCATCACAACGTAACGCTGCCGCCCGAAGCGTGGGACCGCCTGATCACCTGGATAGACCTCAGCGCCCCGTACTACGGAACGTGGAGCGAGAATGTCGGAAAGGCCAAGGTCGACAGATACCGCACCACCCGCAACGACCTGCTCAAGCTCTACGCAAACATCGACGACAACCCCGAAGAGATATTCACACGCACCTCGCCCCCCACCGCTCCGGTCATCCCGCCTCCCGAAAAACCGCGCACAACGAGCGAGGTGAAGGTCAGCGGCTGGCCTTTCAACGCAGCCGAGGCCAAACGCCGCCAGAGTGGCGCTGGCGCCAAAACGCAGCAGACGATCGACCTCGGCGGCGACGTGAGGCTTGTAATGACGCTTATTCCAGGCGGGCGGTTCGTCATGGGCGACCCGGACGGACATCCGGACGAAGCTCCCGCCGCGGTGAAAATCGCCGAGGCGTTCTGGATGGGAACGTTCGAAGTCACCAACGCCCAGTTCGCCCTGTTCGACCCGACCCACGACAGCCGCCTGGAAGCCTACCCGGGCAACAACTTCTCGGTTCGCCATCGCGGTCAGTTGGTCAACGCACCCGACCAGCCGGTCTGCCGAATCTCGCAAACCAGCGCCCGCGCGTTCTGCCGGTGGTTGAGCAAGAAAACGGGCAAGAGCTTCGCCCTGCCCACCGAAGCCCAATGGGAATACGCCTGCCGCGCCGGAACAGCCACGCCGATGAACTTCGGGAGAATCGACTCCGATCACAGCCCCCACGCCAATCTCGCCGACGCGACCTGCGCGAAGGTGTGGCATTGGGTGCATCCCGGTGGCAGCAAGTTCAACGACAAGGTCTTCGCCAGCGCCAAGGTCGGCACGTATGGGCCCAACGCATGGGGCCTTCACGACATGCACGGTAACGTTGCGGAATGGACAAAATCCCCCTACCCGGCATCAACTGGTAAGGTGGTGATCCGCGGCGGGTCATGGAACGACCGCCCCAAGAACGCAAGATCGTCAATCCGCCAAACACTCCGCCCCCACGAACGAGCATACGACACAGGCTTCCGAGTGATCTGCAAGCCGTTGCCGTGAAGCCCGCCGGCGGGCTCCACGGCAACGACTACGACTCTCGACGACACGTTCACTTACCGCCCACGTCCACGCACACCAGATCGCCGTCGACGTTTCGGCAGTATACTTTTCCCCCTGCCAGCGCGGGCATCGTCCAGCATTTGCCTTTCAGCACCTTAGCGCGCCCGAGTTCTTTGAAGCCCTTGGCGCTGACATCCGCCAGGATCAGATCGCCTTCGGTCGTCAGGACCAGGCAGACGCCCCCGGCCCGGATCAGATTGCCCGAGAAGCCCTTTTCCTCCCATTTCAGTTCCCCGGTGGCTGGATCGATGCAGCGAAACCACCTCTCCAGGTGCCCGCCAACGATATGCCCGTCAACCAACACGGGGCTGAGGAACTTCGACGTCAGATTCTTGTTCTTCCATACCTCGCTGAGCTTCCTGCCGGCCACTTTGATCTGCGTACACACATACCCGTACGTCGATGTAACGAAGATGCTGTCGCCAATGACCAGCGGGTCGGCGATCTTGTAAATTCGCCGCCCCTGCCCGATCAACTCCCGCTGTGCGATCGGTCGCCCGGTGGCAGGGTCCACTATCGACATAAGCGTCTTGCCCATGACCAGCACCCCCTGCTTCTTCTTATCGCCCTTCCCCAACTCGATCGGCACCGGCGAGGCGTGCCCGGGCTTGACGTGCGGTTTGGACTTCCAGATGAGCTTACCCGTAACCGCATCGAACCCCGCACCCGCCGATCCGGCGCTGACGATCACCACCCCACCTGCAACCAGCGGCGAGCCGGCGAATCCGTAAGTCTCGCGCTGACTGCCCGTAGCCTTCACCAGGTCGACCTGCCAGACAACCTTCCCCGTCTTTAGTTCGAGGCAGAACATTTGCCCGAGTTTGCTAAGCGTATAGACCCGCCCATCAACAACGGTAGGCGTGGCGAACGGGCCGCCCTCGTGACGAAGCGGCGCCAGATCGCACGGGTAGGAATGCTTCCACTTTAGCATCCCGCTCTTGGCGTCGAAGGCATAGATAGAGTCCTTGCCCTTCTGGTTGCCCATAGTCAAAGCCGTCCCTCCGCTAACGGCGATTGACGAAAAACCCGTGCCCACCTTGGTCTTCCAGAGCACGCGCGGCGGCTGCTTCTTCCAGTCGACAGCCAATCCCGCCGCAGGGGCAGTCCCATCCCGCCGAGCCCCCCGCCACTGCGGCCAGTCGCCAGTCGCACCAGCAACCACCCCGGCAAGAACCACAACGAATAAACAAGCGAACACCCAGGAAATACGCCAACGCAGTGATTTCATAACAATCTCCTCTGTATTACCCGATTCAGTTACCACACTTGTACGTCAGCAGGCCGGCGAGGTCAACGGTGCTCTTGGGACAACGGGTTGTCGGGGCACATCTGGGTCGGACATTGATTTCTCCCCCCACTTGACCACCGCACCCCGAGCGGGAACAATGGGAACCATTGAAGACCCTGGTCCGCTGGAAAGGAAAGACCATGAGCAATTTTAAGATCACGTTGGTGTTTTGTCTCGTGCTTTCGCTGCTGTTCGTCGCTGGATATCTGGCATCTGACCGGAACGCCAAGACAAACAAGTCGACCCAGAACACCACGACAAACAAATCGCCCGACCAGTACACCTCGACAAACAAGGCGCCCGATCAGCATCCCACCACAAACAAGGCGCCCGATCAGAAGGTCACGATAACCAAGGCGCCCGACAAGGATCTGGTCCTGGATCTTGGCAGGAAGGCGACGATGAAGCTCGCGCTTATCCCGGCCGGTGAGTTCACGATGGGCAGCAAGCTGTCGGCTGAGGAGGTGGGCAAGCAATTCGGTTCCAAAGCCGAGGACCACGCCGACGAGCACCCGCCCCGCCAGGTTACGATCAGCAAACCGTTCTACATGGGCGTAACGGAAGTGACGCAGCACCAGTGGAAGGCGGTGATGGGGTCGCAACCCTGGGCGAAGCAGTCTTACACCAGGGACAAAGCGGACCACGCGGCCAGCTACATCAGTTGGAGCGATGCGACGACATTCTGCACGAAACTGTCGAAAAAGACGGGGCGCAGCGTTCGCCTTCCCACCGAGGCCGAATGGGAATACGCCTGCCGCGCGGGGACGACAACGGCGTTCAACTCTGGAGATGATCCCTCGACGCTGGGCGACTACGCGTGGTACCGCACTAACATCTACGAAAAAAAGGAGAAGTACGCCCATTCGGTGGGCACAAAGAAGCCCAACGCATGGGGCCTTTACGACATGCACGGTAATGTCTACGAATGGTGCGCCGACTGGTATGCCAAATCGTACGCGGAGGCGGATACCAGTGACCCGAAAGGTCCGCCCACCGGCGAAGAGCGCGTTGCCCGCGGCGGGTCGTGGCGCAGCATCCCGGCGCACTGCCGCGCCGCGAGGCGCACCCGGTTCGCCCCCGGCAGCCGCTTCAACACTTTCGGTTTTCGTGTGGTAGTTGCCTCCGGTCCGGGCGGGAACCAGTGATAAAATGGCCCGGGGAGGTTAAGGAGATGTTTATGAGCAGGCGATTCCTGTTTGTCGCAGCGGCGATCTTGTCGGCGTACGCGGCTGTCGCGCCGGCGAGCGGAAAGACTATTCCCGATACCGTCGCAGGCGTGGTGTTCATGGATACCAATCGCAACGGGCGGATGGATACGGGCGAGAAACCCGTCGCCCGGGCGCGCGTGACCGACGGGGTCAGCATCGTAACCACCGACGCCGGCGGGGCCTACAGCATCAAGATCGGCGACGACCCCACAACCCCGCGAAAAGGCTCACGCGTGGTCTCGGTATGCTGGCCTGAGGGCACGTGGCCGACGGGAAAATGGTGGGCGAGGCTGGACCAGATCGCCGACGCGACGAAGGTGAACTTCCCTCTTCGCGCCGACAAGCAGGAGCTTCCGTTTGCGTTCATGCACGTATCGGACGATCACGCCGCGGGCGCGACGTACGGGAAAGTCGCCCCGGCGGCGGGCCGGTTGAAACCATTCCTGCGGTTCTGCATCAACACCGGCGACAGCGCCCAGTCCAGCTTTGAAAGCGACGCGCCGATGGCGACACTCGCCCGCAACGCCGCGAAGTTCGTCGTCCCGGTGATGTCGGTGCCCGGAAATCACGACATCGTCGGCAAGCGTGAGGCCAAGCAGCCCGACAAACACCCGCTGGCCTGGAACGGCGCCTACACGAAGAACCTCGGACCGGTCCGCTGGTCCTTCGACTACGCCGGGGCGCGGTTCGTCGGGCTGGACTGGTTCGACCCGTCGATCCCCCACTCGGTCAACGGCTCGGTTCCGCGAGTGGCTGCTGACTGGATGGACAAGGACCTGGCATCCGTCAAACCCGGTGCGCGCATCTTCGTGTTCGTACACTTCCCCAACGGTTGTGCAAAGTTCGGACAGGTGATCGCCAAATACAAGGTCGCGCACCTCTTCGGCGGGCACAACCACCGCCACAAATACTACAACGCCGCCGGAAGCCCGGCGGTCACGGCGATCAACTTCATGGCCGGCGGGAATCTCGTCATCGTCGAGAAAGACGGCTTCACGCCCGCAGAGTTCTGCCTGGGCTACAAGGGCCCGACCCACCACTCCAAGCGCTGCTCGCTGTCGTACCCGCGGCGGGGGTGGACCGGTTCACTCAAGGCCCGCCACGGCGAAGCTTGCAACTTCCCGGCGGGGAACCTTTCAGGTAACGCCAAACCCCTCGACACAAGCGCGGGCGTCGGTGTCCATATCGAAATGGAAGTAACGCCCGGTAAGGCGAAGAAGGTCGGCGTGCGGATCGGGAAAGGATCAAAGGCGATCGAGATCGCCTGGACAGGGAACATGCTGAATGTCGCCGGCGTGCCAGTCCCCTTCGGATGGGAGGCATACGACAAGAAAACGCTGCTCTGGAACATCGCGATCGACGGCGGGCGGATCGAGTTCTACGGTAACAAGCGCTACCATCTGAGCAAGGTCCTCGATACCGGCGCGGTCGGAGCGGTAACCTTCTTCGCCGAGGGCGGACAGGCCGTCGTCAAGACCGCCCGAGCCTGGCCACTGAAGAAAGCCCAATAACCACCGAGTGGAAGGGCCTCGCCGAGACGCACCACTTCTGCATGGTCCCGGCGCCCGGGATCGTATAGACTATCGGTCGGCAGCGGTCGCCGGGCAGTGTGGACTGCGCGGAGTGACGCGTCAGCAGGCTGTTGAGCGGGAACTTGGACGGGAGATATGTCATGCAGTGTCCGAAATGCAGGAACAAGGCGATTGGGTTTATCAATTGGGCGAAGGGGATGAGGTGGTACAAGACGAAATGCGATTCCTGCGGTCAGGCACTGAAGGCCAACCGCGTCACGATCATCGGTATCATTCTTACGATTATTATCGGGGTAGCCGTCGGAATTGCATGTCGCGCGCAGTATGAGCGGGCGGGGATTATTGGCCTGGTGCTCCTGTGTATTGGAGTAGCTACGGCAGGTAGCATCATCATATGGTTCTTCGGTGGCGGATACGTCGCAATTGGAGATAAGGGGCGGTAGGTGACAGGTGCGAACCCAGGTTCTAACCTTCAGCCTGGTCTAGTGTCTAGGCGGTGGTTTTTTCGTGCGTTTGAGGACATCTTCGAGTTTGCCCGGGTGCTGGACGATCTGGTCGACCATGATGTGCCCCCAACTGCCCGAAGACGCGTCGACGATCCGCACCTGCGCGGTCTTGCCCTTGAGGTCCGAGACGTCCCACCCATCCAGGCGAAACGCGTTGCTCGTGTGCCCCAACACGCTGCGCACGGGCTTGCCGTCCACGATGAGATCCATGCACACCTTGGCTGAACTCCGACCGCCCCACCTTCCGCCCGCGACGAGAAACGTGATCGCCTTGCCCCGGATAATGAACTTCGGTGACGTCATGGTGCCCGTGCTTCTGTCGCCGCCGTGAGAAGA
>CAZSLS010000210.1:0-11957 GCA_964607575.1 uncultured Planctomycetaceae bacterium
CCCGAGCGGAGTCGGTACGAAGTCAGGCACGCCGGTTCCCGTGGCGCCCAGCATGCATATTCTGTTGGCGATCTTCGGTCTGAGTTCTTCCATCAGCGATCGGATGTTACTTTTGATCTGCAGATTCTTCTGCTGCAGTTCGGTCTCCAGTACATGGAGTTTCTTGGCCCGGGCCATCGCTTTGAGAAAAGCCTGTTGGTCTGTTGAGTCTGCAGCCGGCTGTGTCGTACCTTCCGACGGCGGTTTGCGGAGGAATATCTCCAGGTTACCAGGTTCTCTGAGTTTGGCGGTCAGGGAGGCCAGGGTATCTTCCAGTTGTTTCTGGTGGTCTGCCTCTATTTGTCTCGATTCGGACAGCAGCAGTTCGGAACTCGGTGCTTTGGACGGAGCAAAGAGGACCATTCTCTGCCGTTTCCGTTCGGCGCTGATTCGCTTGGTGTAAGCCTTATCGAATTGGGTCAGAAGCGTTGTGTATGACCAGTAGAGTTTTTTAAGTTCCTCGTCCTCGGGCAGGTTCTGGCCCATTCCCATGAATAGCAGGCGAGATCTTTGGATACGATTTGCATTGATCCGGAGTTCGTCCTTCTTCTTCCCGATGATCGCAACCGCTGAGGCGGGAATGTGATCCAGACCGTATGTGGAGGTTCCAATGGCTTTGCGAGGCCAGCGGATTACCATGAATCCGTTGGAGTCCAGGGGTATCATGCGTTGGGCGCCATCGTTGCATCGGATAGTGAAACTGGTCTTATCGGCCTTCATGGTAGCCAGACCGCCGTGTCGAGCGGCAAGTTCCTTCAATGCCAGCGCCACTGCAAACTGCGGGTAGATGCGTCCGCTTCCCCGGAAGAAAAGCGGAGTGCGTCGCATGAGTTTGTCTGCATCGGGCAGATAGGTCACGCAGCCGGCTCCCGCGGCTGATGTTGCAAATGTGACGAGCGGAGGCGTCATTCGTCCGGTCGGGATATCGATGGCGCTGACGCGATCGGGGGGGATGGTGAAGCGATCTGTCGCAGTTACAGCTCGGTGGTACAGATACCCACTCCGGACATCATCCTCGTCGCTCCCGGAGACCCCCTTGAAAACTACCGGGAAATCGGTTCCTGGATTGTCAGACATGAATCGTGAGACTTCGTCATAGGTATCCAGGGTCGCCGATGCCTGTGGGGTCAGATCAATGTGTACCGCGAGGAATACATTTCTTGCTTTGAAAATCGACGCGGCAAAGGTGCTGTCATCGATGAAAGGTTGGGGGGGCGTGTCTTCCGAGAGAAGTTCCTTGTCGCTACCGGAGTATATGTCGTGAGCGGTGGCCTCGTAGCGGATTTCCTGCGGTTCTTTGAGTATCAGGTCAACCATGACTGCCTTGGCGCCGCAGTCGTTGAGGACGTCGATGATTGCGGCCAGTTTCTGGCGAGGCCAGGGCCATCTTCCTACTTCTTCGAGACTCCCGTCGTCGATGTCGACGTGGAGTATGTCGTCTGGTAGTGGGGCGTTGGTCAGACCGAAGCGCATATCGAGCGCGCGAAGTTCGGTGCGTGGATCCAGACCGGCCCAGAAGACGATCAGGATGAGTAACGTTCCGGCAAGCCCGATCAGAAACGCCGCCAGCGGGCGAGATGTTCTCAAAGGCCGGTCATCCATACCAAGAGCCTAATCCCACCGCGTCATTGGGGCAAGTGCAATACTGAGGACTCCTAGCGAGGATCTCTGCGTTCGGGGTCGTCGCGGTAACGGTCGGGGTTGCCTCCACCGACGGGTCCCGGTCCGCCGCCGACGGGACCGCCTCCTAACTGATTGCCCGCATTATTGACATTGACGTGGCTGCCCGGCGTGTTGACCAGTCGCGGAGAACCGCTGTTCTTGGCATTTCCGACGAAACCGACGATTCCTCTACCACCGCCGTTGACCAGGAGGTTCTTGAGTTCCGCCACAGTCAGCCCTCCGTGCGGATCGCCGACCTTGGGGTCATGCTTCGCCAGAAGGGCCGCCAGCGGCTGGCTCAGATTCTTGTCGGTCCATTCGCCGGCAATGAGGGAGGTAACTCTGTCAGCGACCCTCGTCTGCCACGTTCCACCTGTCCCCTTGGCCTGGAAGGAGAAATCACCCCACTGGGCAATATGACCTCCCGTGCCCCTCGCCGCGAGCGTGCCGACGGCCGTGCGGACGCGAAAATCATTGGCGCCCCGGCTGGAGTCTACTTGAGCGCGTATGACGCCGTACTTCAGACCGAGTCTGGTCTTGACCAGTTTGCCCTGCTTGCGGAACGAGGCGATACCGATTTTCGATCCGCTCTTTATCGTGACATTGCCTCTATCGGAGAACTTCAGGACTACCTTACCGCCGAGTCCGGTGCGAACAAGTGTCATTTCGTCAAGGACGTCTCCGGTCTTCACTGGCGTCCATTTCGCCTTTTCGTCGGTGGCGGATCGTTGCTCGGCGATTCCGGATACGGAGGCGACGGTGACGGTGAGTTTGCCGCTTTTCTCAGCGTTCTTCTTGGCGGGAGCCTTATCGGCGGGCTTTTCGGTTACTGGTTTGTCGGCTTTGGCGGCTGCTGGTTTTTCGTCGGCGGGCGCCTTGGCCTGGGCCAGGATCGGCGCGGCCGACAAGATAACCACGGCCCCTATAATAATCGTATATCGCAGCATGATCTGCTCCTGTTAGTCGGTATTACCTACCATGTCCGGGAACCTCCGTGTTCGCTTGTAAATCTCTGCCCTGGTCAGCACTGAGGCAAATTCCATTCCGCTGACTTTTGTAGAGGCCGAGCCTTGTGTCATCATTTGTCTGTACTGAAGTTCTCTGAGGCAGTATCGCTCGCTGGGACCGGTGAGCCTGAGGATCAGACCGCCCGACAATCCGCATGCCCTGCAGATCATGCTGGCGAGTTTCCCTCTGGACAGTTCCCTTGAGGCGTCGTAGCTGCCTTTGGGGTCGAGTATCTTCTTGTCGACCAGAAGATCGACCCGCTGCTTGAACGTGTTGGTCTTGTCACCACCATCGAGCATGAGAACACCTCGCATGGCGTCGTTTTCGGTGACAGTATCCTGTGAGGACATCCTGTCCAAAAACGCCGCGGAATTCTCGCCCTGGGGTAGAGTTGCGCCTTCGCCGGTCACGGTGAGTTGTGAGCGACCACAACCGCCCAGTGCGACTACCGCAGCGAATCCTGCTATCACCAAATAATAGCGCCGTGATGTCCAATGCATCGCATTTTTCCTATATTACAGGTCGCCGGTCCGCCCGCGCGGTCCGTGCGCCCCGCCGTGTGCTTCTAGAAGCTAAAGACAAGACCGCCATAGAGGAACTGCCTGGGTGACTTGTCGCCGCCGTCATAGGCCGATCCCGGGTAAAACACACCGTACCGCACCGTCAACGCCAGGTCGCTGGTCATACGCCAGTTGCAGAAGTAGTCCATCTCGAATCCTGTCGAGTTGGCCTCTGTGTTGGTCGTCGGGTCACTGATAGGGGCCGAACCGTGCGCTCGGCTGTAGAAGAACAGTTTCGTTCCCACTTCCATCTTCTCGAACATCTCGATGTGCTCCATCGGGAAGCAGCTCGCGTTGATGGCGTACACGTGGATGTTTGATATCTCGGGGGACAGGGCCAGACCCAGATCGCGAAAACCAAAAGCGCCGAAACCGTGGTCCACGGTTCTCGCGCGGTTACCGCCATCGGTTGCGATGGGGCTCGTGGCGCGGTCGCTGTCGCCTGAGGCGAAGGTATACTCAAAGCCGACTCTCGGCTTGGTGGGGCAGTCGACGAACAGATACTCGATCAGTGCATTGGCGGCCCAGGCTTCGATGCGGTCCTGGCCTGAGGTGCGCCCGGCGGAGTAGGTCTTGCCCAGTTCGGCGACGCCTTCAACCTGGTATCGCAGATTCGATACGATCAGCGTTCCCGTGCTGCCCATGCCGATGTAGTCGGAGTCGTACTCGTACGATTGTCCCGGCGCCCCGGCCGCGGCGTCCGTATTGTCGTCGTTGTGCATGTAGTATACGAACGGGCGGTGCTGGCTGAAACCGAGATACGCCGCTTCGAAGCCCGATATCCATCGCTGCTGGCGGTTGGCGACTACTACCGAATTGTCGATATTCCACGAATCCCTGAGCGTGCTACCGATAAATGCCATCAATTCCCAGTTACCGGTGGTGATCTCGATCTTGCCCATATCCAGGGTGGTCGAGAGCACCAGTGATGTTCCGATGCTCATGAAGTCCCGCCCGATTTTCATGCGGATGCCGATCGGTGTAGCCTTACCCGCCTGATTCTGAAGGAGCTTGCCCAGGTCGAACTGGTACCAGGCCCGCTCGACTTCCGTTCCGGACTCGTCGTGCCTCAAACCGGACCAGTCGTCATAGTTCACCAGTCCGCGAACGTAGGCCTCGTGGACGCCCTGGAGATTCAGGCTTGCCCAGCCCCTGAGTTCGTATTGACGCATCTTGCGATCGATGCGGGCCGAAGCGTCGTCGTAGTTGAAAATCGCCGTGTTAAGCCAACCGCCCACGTCGACGTCCTTTTCACGGACCTCGGGGTCGATCTGGTCAAGCTTGACGCGGAGTTGCTCGTCGTAAATGCGAGTGGCCGCCGGCTGCGCCATAGCCTGACCGGCGGATATCACCACAACCACAACAGCAACCAATCGCCACCACGCCATCCAATGTGTTTTTTCCCTGAATCCTTTCATCCGTTCGCAGACCCTTTATGTTGAATTCTTTAGGATCGACAAGACCCGCAGAGCGGTCGATCCCACGAGCGAACAGTGGCGGGCTCCGGTACAACCGCAACCCGAACTATATTAACCAACTAGGATACACTACTTGGTATCATCTGTCAACAGTGTGCCGGAGAATAAATTGGCCCATGCACTTCGAGATTACTTCTCGCGATCGATACGCGAAGAAACCGTGCACATCGTTGCACTTCTGCGGGCGTTAACCCGCGGTCCCATTGTGAGTAACGGAGTTTCTTATTCGCTTGCCTGCGCCTGGTCGGATTCCTTGAGCTGCTTCTCGGCTTTGTGGTAGAGGTACGATGCGGCAACCATCAGTAAACCCATGACGAAGAATGATATGATCCGGTAGATCGTTCCGACATTGGCCATATCGATCAGCAGCAGCTTGACCGCCGTCAGTGCGAACAGCGCCAGTGCGGCCAGCCGCAGTGGCATCACGCGACGCCAGAAGCCTGTAGACAGCATCGACGAGGCGTAAAGCCCCCAGACGATAGTGATGGACATCTGGGCGATCCAACTGGCCTGACGGGGGTCGGTAACGTTCCGATAAAGCCAGCCCGCGGGTTCCGTACTCAGCAGAGCCAGCAGCGAAATCGTAAACCAGACATACAGTGGTGCGATTGTCCCGCTGGACTTTGGGAATGTCTTGCGATCTGTACGCATTACATGAGCCCAGGCCCCAATAACCGCAAGCGCCATCATCACCGCGACGAACCGCGGATTGAGGAACATTATGGTATAGCCTTGGCGGTAAAGCAAATACGCCTGGAGTCCGCACACCCAGGCAATGACCAGAGGCACCAATCCGCTCGAATACGCCTCCATCAACCTCTTGAGCCTTCCGACCACCAGGTACCCCGCCGCGCAGAGCGAGAGCAACATCGTCGAAACCCACCATGCCGTGTAGGGTTGGTCAACTTCCCAGTGGGGCGACATTCGCCAGACCCATGGAATCACCTCTGCGCAGAGAAGAGCGACTGTCAGGTAACTGCTCAGGACGCCGCAAGCCATCTTCGGAGGTGTCTCGGGCCATGTCAGGCTGTGGATCCACATTACCGCGCAAATGAACAGCGCCGCGCCGAATCGCGGATTAATAAGGAGCATTCGCAATTGCTCTGCGACCGGATTGATCGTAAATGTGTTTGCGATCAGCAGTATCGCTCCGCACAGGGGCACCAGAGCGGCGATACGAAGCGGATGGGCCATTGCCTTGTTCTTCGCACCGGCCAGAAACGCCAGCGTCCCGACCGCCCACAATACGGTCAGGGAACAGTTCCGCAGATAGTCAATGACGGGCCTGGCGATATCAAGAGTCTGGAACCAGCGATCCAGTTCCACACTGAACAGCAGCAGCGTCAAGAGGCCTGCGCCGACCGTGAAGACGGTTTTCGTCTGCAGTTCGATCCACGTAAGGCTGTAGATCCACATCACAGCGCAAGCGAGTAGCGATACGCCGAACAACTGATTGATAAAGAGCAGTGGCATTTGCTCGGCGACTGGATTGGTGGCGAATGTGTATCCGATCAGCAGTATCGCTCCGCCCAGGGGCACCAGCCCGGTGAGACGAAGCGGGACGGCCATCGCCTTGTGCCTCGTACCGACAAGGAATGCTGCTGCCCCGAGAGCCCACAGTGCGACCAGGGAGCAGTTCCGCAGATAGTCGCTGTAAGCCGGGTCCACATCCATAGTCCAGAACCAGCGATGCAGTTCTACGGTGAACAGCAGCAGCGTCAGGAGCCCTGTGCCGATTGTGAAAACGGTTTTCGCCTGCAGTTGGCGCCACGTGAGGCTGTATGCCCACATCACCCCGCAAACGAGCATCGCCGCGCCGAATTGCGGGTTAAGGGCGAGCATCTGCACCCTGTCCAGTTCGGTGCGGAATATGTACCCGACCAGCAGTATCGCTCCGCCCAGGGGCACCAGGCCGGTGATACGAAGCGGAAGGCCCATTCGCCCCCTCGTACCGGCGAGAAATCCTACAGCCCCCAGGGCCCATAGGACGGCCAGGGAACAGTTGCGGAGATACGCGCGGTAAGCTTCGTCCACGTGGGCGCCGAACCATAGATTCATTTCAAAACTGACAAGCACCAGCGCCAGTAAGCCCGCGCCGATCGTGCAGATGATTTGAATCTGTTTGTCGTCGAATGTGGCTTTCCGGCGATATGCCTGGTGGACGATCGCGATCAGACCGCTTGCGATCGGAGCGCACATCATCGTCCAGAAGTTCCGGTTCGCGAACGCCGCGGACAATTCGCCAAGCGCGGTCATCTCGGGAAAATGAACCATGAAGACTCGAGCGACACCCAGCAGCAGCGCGATGAAACCGCCGATGCGGACCGGGCGGTAATCGAACAGGAAACCCAGGTAGACCAGGACAACGGCTTCGGCCGCCCACGCCAGTGTGATCGCGTTGAGGGCGAAATGCAGCGGCATGAACAGTGTCAGGAACATCATCGAAAGCGAAATGAAGCCGAACATCGCCTTGGCGTCGTTGCAGCGAATCCTTGCAAGCACGCCCAGCGCCAGGTAGGACGCGGACATCACCATCGCCACCCACGCCAGATCGCCCTGGCGGTTGGCGAGTATCAGGTATGCGAACCCGAATCCATACGTCGCGTTCAGCAGCGACATCACCAGTCGCTCGACGGTCAGCAGCGTTTTGTGTCGGATGTGATACGCCACCGGAACGATCGCGAAGACCGCCCAGAATGTCGCCAACCACGCCAGCGGTGGTCCCACGGGCGCCCCCATACCGAACTTGTAGTACCAAACCCCGAACATCGCGATAGTGCCTACAAACGCCAGTATGTCCAACGCGCGCCACTTCTTGTAGAACGCCACGCCCAGGACACCGAGGTTAAGCAGCAGAATGTACGAGAACAGAATGTCCCGCGAGTCAGTTCCCTTTGAGACCAGGATCGGCGTAATAAAACCGCCCAGTATGGCGAGGAACGATATCGTAATTGCATCGTGGCGAATCGCCAGCGCCATCCCGACTATCGTAACGATGCACATCAGGGCGAAGGTGAGTTCCTGGCTGGCGATGACGGGCTCGGCGAAGACGCGAGGCGAGTACGCCGCAAACAACGCCGCGTACAGGATCATGATCCCGCCGCCGATGAGCCCGCCGCCCAGCGGCCGCATCTCCTGACGCAGGAAGTACTCGCCCAGCGCCAGCATGACTACCCCTGTGATGACCGCCAGGAGCACCTGGAGGCCGGGGCCGATCCATCCGACCTTGAAGGCGTGATCCAGGAAGAATCCGGCGCTGAGGAACAGGATGACAACGCCTGCCAATGTCAACCATCGCTTACCCGCGGTAGATTCAAAGTTGGTCCAGTCTCTTCGAGGCGCCGCAGGTTTGGCAGCTCTCGGCGTCGCGGAAGTCCGTGCTGCGGCAGTCAGTGCTGCGACAGTCCGCGCCGTGGCAGGTGGTGTGGGCAGGGGGGGCGGCGCCGGCTTGGGTGTCGGTTCCGGTTCCGGCGGTTCGACAACAACCGGTTCGACGACCGGCTGGACGGGCAGTTCGGGAGGTTGGACCGGTTCGATCACTTCCACTTCTTCGTGGGGGACCACAGTTTGCGGGAGTTGCTCCGGCGCCTGCGGCGCAGCCGCCGGGGCGAGCGGTTGTACCGTCCCCGCGGTCGGAGCCTGGCGGACTTCAGGCGGAGATTCGACCTCGATCGGCGGTAAGTCCTTTTCGAGCAACGATAGTCTGTTACGGACTGTTTCCAGTTTTATCGAGAGGTCTGCGATAATGTTGCGATACGACTCGACAGACTGCAGCAGACTGGTCGTTCTCGCCATAGCCACGAACGCTACTATTGCTCCTATCACAACGAACGCCAAGAGCAATATCAGTAGAACGAAGATACCATCCATGACAGCCCTTCTCCCTGGAGCCGCCCGCAACCAGGCAATTTGCCGCGGACAGCCACCTGCAAACCGACTTGTCCCCAAAACTCACAAGTCACAAGGGAGATGATACGCGCGGCGGAGAGGTCATGCAAGAGTGAATATCAGGTTGTCGGCCGACGGCTCGACGGTCTACGGACCGAGGTTGACTATGGAGGTCTTGCCCGTTTTCTCTTGAATCAGGCAGAAGACCCCTGCCCGCGGTACGTCGACGGTTACGTCCTTGTACTCTGGAATGGTGATTTGAACGCTTTTGCGATTGGCCAGTGGGGCATGGGCATATAACAGCCAGCGGCGAGAACCTTTCTTGCCTCGCATCAAGGCCATGGAGAACACGGGCAGATTGGTCTTCATCGTCCACGGTCGAGGCGGGTCGAGGTTCGTGTCCAGCAGGAACCAGCGATGGGTCTTCGCGTATTTTGCGGGAATGTCTTTCTGATAGGGATGGCGGTGGGCCCGGTTATGCACCAACTGCCCGAAACGCCAGAATTCCTCCAACGTCTTGTTGGCGTAAACGCGGTCGACGGCTTTGACCGTCTGAAGCCAATACTCTCTGACGTCCTTGAGCGGTGTGGCATGGCCTCGGAACTCGCGCACCGCACGAGGCCGGAGCAGCCACATCCCGAATTGCACCCAGCCCAGCGTTCTGGCGGGGGGGTAGTCCTGTCCGTCTTTGAGATACTGCAGGGCCTTGGACTTCTTGAGCAGTTCGGCGTCGATTCTCTTGCCCCCTGCGGCGAGCCCCTTCATCCACGAGGCGACCTCGTTACCGTCCCAAGTCGAGATCTCGAACCAGAACATGGGATTGACCTTCCACGCCTCCTCGAGTTGGAAGAGCCAGTTCATCGACTGGACCTGCGTCGACCAGACCCAGTGGTCGCGGTTGTCGCACCAGTTGTGCGTGTAGTAAGAGGGACTCGCACCGTCCCATATATGCCAATTCGGCGAGGTCCACTCGTCGGTGATCAGCGAGTATTGCTTCCAGGCGCTCCAGCGTCCGAAATGCGACGGACCAAAAGCGCCGTAACCGACAAATCGCACGTTCTTCTTCCAGGCTTCGCTGACCAGCGCGCCTCGCATGGCCTGAAACATCACGCGGTATCGCTCCATCCAGCCTTGGGAGACCACCTTGCGTTTGAACCCGTCGGACTTTCCCTTGCCGTATTTGTCCTGGTAGCGTTTTGAGAATCGCATCTGATACCATCGAAGATCGGGTGCCTCGTTGTTCGACAGCCACAGCACCAGAGGAGGGGCGGGATACAATTCCTGGAGCTTCTTCATACCGGCTGTATCGACGTAGAACTTCGCCGGATCCTTCCACGGTTCGATCGGGCCGAATGGGCTGAGCTTGCCCATTCGCTCGCCCTCAGGGGTGAGCACGCCGGCCCAGCGCTGGATGGGGCCCTGGCGGTAGTTCTTCTTCACGAGCATGGCCTCCCACTGGGTGGCGCGGATGCTGAGGGGCAGATTGAGCGTGCGACACAGGCCGATCAGTTCGGCATAGTAGGCCATGAACCGATCTTGCTGTTTGGGATCTGTGATGTCCGGTTGCGGCCAGGCGCACCAGGGAAGAATATGGCTGCCGCGCTGGATCAGTTCGATCTGGTGGATCGGTTCGAAGGTGTTCTTGACCGTTCCGACGTTCCAGTGGCTCGCCAGCGGCAGGGGGCGCCCGCCCGGCCCGTTGGGTGCCAACAATGCTTCGCGCCGAATCTCCACCGCTGCGCTGCGGGCAGCGGACGTCGGTTTGGCCGCAGCGATGGTGAGATTTGCAGCAGCCGTCAGCGAGATCATCGAAATTGACCACGTTAACAGACCACGCCATCGAACTCTTGCGGAATTCACCTGGGCCATGCGATACTCCTTCACGCCAATCGCCGGTCAGCATACCATCTCCACACGATCATCGGCAAGGAGACGACCCTTGCTATCGCTACACGCCTGTGTTGCAATCTACACTGACGCGTGGTCGACAGCACTTGTTTCCGAGTCTAGCCGGTTCAAAGGAGTCAGCACATGAAATCCGCAAAAGGCATGAATCGCCGCAACTTCGTGAAGGTCGCCGCATCAACCCCGCTGGTCTTGAGTGTTGTCCCCAGCCGCGTACTCGGCGGACCGGCGGTCAAGGCCCCCAGCGAGAAACTCAATCTCGCCTGCATTGGGATGGGCTTCCAGGGCCAGAGAATGCTCCACAGTCTGCTCAAGCGGTCGGACGTGCGGGTCGTCGCCGTATGCGATCCGAACACCGAGACCAACGACTACCTTGGCTGGGGACGCTCCAACGCCAAGACAGGCATGAGCGGGGGCCGCCGCGTCGGGCAGAAAATAGTCGACGCCGCCTACCGACGGGCCAAAGGCGCCGGCGCCCGCAAGGGATGCAGCGTGTACGCGGACTTCCGCGAGATGCTCGAGAAGGAAAAGGACCTCGATGCCGTACAGATCATCACCCCCGACCATCTCCACGCGTCGATCGCCATTGCGGCGATGAAGAAGGGCAAGCATGTCGCCATGCACAAGCCCATCGCCAACCGGATGTACGAGAGCAGGCTGACTGTGGACACCGCCCGCAGGACCGGCCTGTCGACCCACCTTCACGCGTGGATAGAGACCGCCAATACCTACACGATTCGCCACTGGATAAAGCAGGGGGCGATAGGGGCGGTTCGCCAGGTGCATCGCTGGATTTACAAGCCGATCTGGCCTCAGGGTATGGTCACCCTGCCAACCAACACTCCGCCCGTGCCCAAAGGTTTCGACTGGGATTTGTGGCTCGGCCCGGTTCCGCGCAGGGCCTATTCGCCCGAGTATACGCACGCCGTTTACCGCGGCTGGTACGATTTTGGCGCCGGACCGATGGCCGACATGGGCCTCTACGGTCTGTGGATGGACTGGCGGATCATGGACCTCGGCGCCCCGGTCAGCGCCGAGGCTTGCGCGAGTTTCACCTGTGCGATCGGCGGTTTCCGCAGCGGGACGGTCATGAGCGACGTAGCGTTCCCGCATGCGTCGACGGTGCGGTTGAGTTTCCCCGCTCGCGGCGACAAGACACCGCCATGCGAGGTGTTCTGGTACGATGGCGGTATGCGTCCGCCCACGCCCGATGCGTTGATCGCCGCCGGTAAGCAGATGCCCCAACAGGGCGTGATGTTCGTCGGCGACGAGGGCAGTATCATCGCCGGATACTTCAACGAGAACCCGCGCATCATCGCCAACAAGGCGGGGCGACGGGCCGCGGAACCGCCCAAGGGGCCCGACGTGAAGATAATCGGAGGGTACGATGAATGGGTCCCGGCGTTCCGCGGTGGCA
>CAZSLS010000211.1:0-11840 GCA_964607575.1 uncultured Planctomycetaceae bacterium
TAACGTCTAAGCTCTGCGGCGCGGTCTTTTCGCGTCCGCTGGAGCGCCTTGTTATGCTGTTTAATCAGACCGCTCGGGCGCGTCAGTATCCCACGCTACGGTTGTCCATGTCAACTGCGGAGGATGGTTAAGGGCTAACACTGATTGCCCCCTGCAGCAGCTTGGCGACGTCGGCATGCCCACGACTAGACGCCTCATGCAGCGGAGTAACGCCGCTCTTGTTGACGGCATTGACGTTAGCCCCAGCATCCAGCAGCAACTTGACAACTTCGACATTTCCACGACGAGACACTGAATGCAGCGGCGTATCACCGTCCCTGCCGGCAGTATTGACTTTAGCCCCAGCATCCAACAGCATTTTGACGACTTCGGCATTCCCCTGACCAGAGGCCCAATGCAGCGGAGTATCGCCCAAATCGCCAGCGATATTGACACTAGCCGCAGCCCCGGCGCCCAGCAGCAGCTTGACAACATCGGCATGCCCCTGACTACACGCATCATACAGCGGAGTCTCGCTCCGCTTACTAACGGCATTGACACTAGCCCCCCCGCCCAGCAGCAGCTTGACAATATCGACATGCCCACGACCAGACGCCCCATGCAGCGGAGTGGCGCCCCACTTGGTAACGGCATTGACGCGAGCGCCCCTGCCCAACAGCAGCTTGACGACTTCGGTATGCCCATTCAAAGAGGCCCAATACAGCGAAGCAAAATCGTCCTTGTCCGCAACGTTTACGCCAGCACCAGCATCCAGCAGCAACTTGACGACTTCGGCATTCCCACTCCTGCACGCCCAATACAGCGGAGTATCGCCGTCCTTGCGAACGGCTTTGACGTTAGCCCCAGTGTCAAGCAGCAGTTTGACGATTTCGGCCTGGCCATGCCTGGCCGCCGAATGCAGGGGAGTATCACCGGTCTTGTCAGCAATATTGACGCCAGCCCCTCCGCGCACCAGCAGCTTGATGACTTCGGCGTAACCAGACGCCCGATGCAGCGGAGTATCGCCGTCCTTGCTGACGGCATTGACGCTGGCCCCGGCATCCAGCAGCAGTTTGGCGACTTCGGCATACTTACCCACCACATGCAGCGGAGTATCGCCTCTCTTGTCAACGGCATTGACGTTCGCCCCGGCGCCCAGAAGCAATTCGACGACTTTGTCCCCTCCCCCCTCAGACGCCGAATGGAGCGGAGTAACGCCGCGATTGCTGGCGGTATTGACATTGGCGCCTCCGCCCAGCAGCAACTGAACGACTTGGCCATAACCACACCTGGACGCCCTATAGAGCGGAGTCTCGCTGTGCCTGTCAGCGCTATTAACGTTAGCCCCAGCGCCCAGAAGCAGCTTGACGACTGCGGACTTCTTATGCATAGACGCCAAATGCAACGGAGTAACGCTGAACCTGTTGACGGCATTGGTGTTAGCACCCCCGTCCAACAGCAGTTTTACGACTTCGGCATCCAACGCCTCATGCAGCGGGGTATTGCCGCGATTGTTCACGGCATTGACGTTAGCCCCAGCGCCCAACAGCAGCTTGGCGACTTCGGCACGCCCATCCACCGCATGCAGCGGAGTAAAACCGTAGTCGTCAGCGGCATTGACGTTAGCCCCAGCAGCCAGCAGCAGCTTGACGATTTCGGCCTGGCCATGCCTGGTCGCCGAATGCAGGGGAGTAATGCCGTCTTTGGATTTCACGTTGACATCGGCGCCGGCGGCAATCAACTCGCGCATTCTGTCGATGTTCAGCCCCCTGCCTGATTCGCAGTAGATTCGCAGCTCGTTGCTCTTTGCCGCGCTAACGGTTCTTCTTGTTGGCGCGCCGCCCTTTTTGTCGTTTTCGTCGGTAGGTACAGCTTCCTTCCTACACCCTGCACCAGCAGAAGCCAGCAAGATTAGTCCCAGTAATCCCGCCGCCATACACAAGCGACGTAAACTGATCATCAATAACGCGGGGATATAACGAGTCACAATCCTACTCCCTGGAAATAGCATGAGAGAACATCGCACAAGCGTTTAACCATCTGGTTGCCTGCATAACTACTTAATCACCGGCACGGTCATGGGCGCAGGATTTCATTATCTTTCGGGGTCATTTCACCGGATAACTGTGCCGATGCGCCCGTTTTGCATATCCCGATATCCTTCTTTATAGAGATTCGCGGTCGCCACAACAAGCAGAAAGTAGAAGACTTACAGACAAACGCGGTCTGCGGTATCCCTGTTAAGTGAAATAGGATAACCGTCATGGTCGCTGGCGCAGCGTTTCAATATACAGGCCGGTGCGGACAAGCTAGCAGCCGACTGTGCTATTTGGCGATCACCTTTCCACCGAGACCCCTGCGGCCCCGAACATCGATCGACGCTTTGTCTTGGGTCGCATCTCGCTGCTCTTCAACTTGCGAGGCTCGCTCTTCACGGTTTTTCCGTCAGTGAGTATTTCAAGATGACCGAGCATGCGACCGAGCCCGCGAAGCAAACTGCCTCCGACAATCAGGATCACAGCAACAATCCATCCGGCCCCCCGGCCGGCGTCGCTGTAGCCGGAAACAAACATCAAGGGCGCCAACATCAAGAGCCCTATGAACTGAAAAACCACAGCCGCCCATGCATATGAATAAGACATAACCCGCTCCCTTCGTCTCTTGTTATCCGGGGGCATTGGGGGCAACCCTTAAACTATAAAATAGCGAATCAAGGCCCGCCAGGTCAATCGCGGGCAGGGCATTCGGGACAGCCCTTTGAATCATCCATTATGGAATCCCGTGTTGATATACTCTGCAATGCCGCGAACATCTTGCTTTATTATTCACCGCCCCGACCCACGATTGTCCGATGGGGCAGTTCTTCAAATCATCCCGAGCCATAAACGATGCTCTTTGATAATAGTATTGTCGATTGTTGAGAGGTTCTTAAGCGCGCGGCGCCGGGCGACCTTTGAATATCACGTGCTGAATTTCTGGAGGCGATTGGCTTTTCCGTCGGCGACTATCATCGCGCCATCGGGGCACGCGTGGATCGAGTGGGCCATCAGGAACTGTCCCGGGCCCTTGCCCGTTGAACCGAATTCGGCCAGCAGTTTGCCTTTGGCGTTGAGCTTCTTGACGCTGAACTTTCCGCTGTCGGGCTCGACCCCGCAGAAGAAGATCGACCCGTCGGCGCAAGCGTGCAAACCGTAGGGCTTGCCCAACTGCTTCCACTCGGTGAGGAACTTGCCCTTGAGATCGAAAATCTGCACGCGGTTGTTGTTGCGGTCGGCCACGTACACGCGCCCGGACCGGTCGATTGCAATTGCGTGGACCAGGCTGAACTGCCCCGGTCCGGAGCCCTTCCGGCCCCAGATCTTTCTGACCGAACCGTCGGGCGCAAGGCACACCACTCGCGTGTTTACGTAACCGTCGGAGATGTAGATCGCGCCGTCAGGCCCGAAGGCGAAATCGGTTGGCTTGTTGAACTGGTCGGCGGCCGGGCCGGGTTGGTTCTTCTTACCGAACGAGCGAAGCAACTTGCCTTTGAGCGTGAATTGATGCGCCTGGTGGGTGCTTACGTCAGTCACCCAGACGGTGTCCTTGTGCACGCGCACGCCGTGAGGCCCCTGCAGCACGCCCTTGCCCCAGCAGCCGAGGTACTTACCGTCCGGGGCGATCAGGATGATGGGGTGTTTGCTGTCGCCGGCGACGTAGAGGCGGCCTTTGGTGTCGGCTCCGAGCCCGCGGGTCTGGACCTTGGGGACGCCCTTCTCGGGCCAGTTCCTGACCGGGCGATAAGGCTTGGGAGTCGGGGCGGGTTTGGCGGGTTTGGCGGCCTGGACGGAAGACGCGCTAAGGAGCCCTACGCCCAGGAGCCCGGCGCCCGATCGCAGGCTGATGGCGCAGAAGTCTCTGCGACAGTAGGCTCGGGGCGTTTTGGAACTGTTGCTCATTGATCGATCTCCAGTGTTCGTGCCGAAAGCTGATGTTGGAAAAAGTGTGCGGAACTATCTTATTGGCGTGAACGCTGATTTTCCAATTCGAATTCGAGCTTTTGCATGCGCGGGGCGCCGGGCGGCCTGGCGGCCTCCGCTTCGGATCTCGCGCCCGCCGCCGGAGTGTTCGCGCCCGCAAATCATCGCCCGTTCTCATACTTCACAACCGCCCCAAAACGCCCTGGCCTGTGAAGTATAACGAACCGCACCCATCCGTCAATAGCATATTTGAGCCGCTGCAACGTAACGCCCGCCGTGACATCATATTATGTCGCCATCATACGTCCGCACATCACCGGGAGCGTTTGGATTATTCCGATTATCGGGGCCAAAACACGTTATGTCACACGCCCCAAATGTGTGAACCATTTGTGAACCATGACCCGGGGGCCGAGCTGCCTGCTGCCCGCCGATAGGCTGCAGCTGCCCGACCAGCCCGGAGTTCTGTCTAAAGGCGGATCGCGACCGACCGGGCCGAAATTCATCTTCCAATTATTGTTCTGGACATTATTTGTCAAACCGATGTATACAATGATACCGTCAAGAGATGAGTCACTTATAACCAGCACGGGAGACGGATCATGAAGCGGATAGTACTACTGGGCCTGATCGCAATATCACTGACGTCCGTCGGCGGATGCGTTACGCGCGCCGCCAAAGAAGCCATACTCACGCCGAAAGGCTTCGCCGTTCCGACCAAACCGGTCGGTTCGAAGCAGGACAGCTACTCAAAAGTGCAACTGGAGGACTTCTCCAATACGGGCATCACGACTATGCCCCCGAACATAAATCAGCTTCTGCGCGATGCTCTGGCTGAGAAGATTGCGGACCTGAAGCCCAAGAAGGCGATCCTGACCCCCGGCGCGGCCAGGACGCTTCTGGTCCGGGGGAAATACATCTATTACGAAGAGGCGGGCGGGATTCTCAATCAGGCGTTTGGACCGTTTGAAGAGATCATCGCGCTGGTTGAGCTCGTAGACCAGCCTTCAGGCAAGGTCGCGGCGAGGGGGTACTGCATCGGCAGAACGGGCACGACAAGGCTCCAGGGCCCTAAACGCAAGGCTGAAGGTCTCGCCAAGGCCATAATAGACTTCTTCCGAAAGAGCTGCAAAACACCGCCTCCCCCGGAATGAGAGTCTGTCGGACAATTGGCCTAGTGATCCACCGGTGTGCCCAGAATCTTCGTGACGAGCTTGATCTTGGCGTTCATCATCCTCGTGGTTTGGGCCTCAAGGGTCAGGCGCAGCAGCGGTTCGGTATTTGAAGGACGCACGTTGCACCACCACTTTTCGTACTGACAGGTCACACCGTCCATCCAATCGACCTCGGCGTCGGGCAAGGCCTCAACGATCTCCTTCATCGCGGCGTCTTTGTCGGAGACTTCAAAGTTAATCTCTCCGGAGTGGCTGTAGCGATTCAGCGGTCCGATCAGTTCGCTCAGCGTTCTTCCCTGGTCCGACAGTACGCTGGCGACGGTGGCCAGGACAATCGCAGCGCTGTCGCAATTGTAGTTATCCCGGAAGTAGAAGTGTCCGCTAAGTTCGCCTCCGAACACACCGCGTGAATCGGCCAGCGCCTTCTTCATGAACGAGTGTCCCACGCGCTCTCGTCGCGGCAGGCCGCCGGCGGCGCGGATTTCCTCGGCGACAGCTCTTGACGAACGAAGGTCGTAGATTACGGCCGCACCTGCATTCCCGTCCAGGAAGTGGTGCGACAAGAGAGCTGTTATAAGGTCGCAACGTATATCGTTTCCCAGTTCATCGATGAAAACGCAACGGTCCGAGTCACCATCCAAACACACGCCGAAATCCGCCTTATGCTTTACAACGGCCTTTCTCGTGCGTTTCAGATTGGCCTCCAGGAGCGGGTTGGGCGAGCTTACGGATTCCTCACCAAGCTCGAAGTTCAGCGGGATAATCTCCAGTTTGGTCCCGTCAAACAGCTTTGAGACCATAATGCCCCCCATTCCGTTCAACGCGTCTATTACAACTTTCAGAGGACGAGACATCTCCAGGAAACCATGAACGTGCTTGCGGTATTCGTCCCACAGGTCCATCTCCTGGCAAGCGGCGATCGAGGCGCTGGTGGGCATTCGGCTGAGCGTGGTGACGATGTGCTTTACTTCTCTTAATCCGGTGGTTTGGCCCACGGGGCTGGCCCTCTGCCCGCAGATTTTGAACCCGTTGTATTCCATCGAGTTATGCGATGCGGTAACCTGCACGCCCCCGCACGCGCCGAGATGATTCACCGCAAAGTAGATCTGGGGCGTATCAATCATTCCGAGGTCTATACAGATGGCGCCTGTGGCGGTGATTCCTTCGACAAGGGCTTCGGAAAGCGACTTGCTGTGGGGGCGCATATCGCGTCCGATCACCATGCGATTTGTGGCGAACTGGCCTCGATCATATCCGCTCAGGAGGCTGCGAAGAAACTGTGCTGAGGCATGGCCGACCTTCCACGCCAAGTCCTCATCCACACCGTCTCCGTACACTCCGCGAATGTCGTACGCCTTGAAGACCTCGTCTATGCTTGCCATGCAGAAAACCTTTCCAACTCGATATCTACTATCGATTATTCGTCAAATCAGCCGCAATTGCAAACTGTAAAGGCAAAAGGACTAAATAGCACGAGGCTGGCGCTTACGAGCAGGTCGGGCGCAGGTCCGACGACAAACACAAACCGCGGCGTGAGCGGGCGGGGCTATGATGACTTGCTTACGATGCCCTTGGCGGGTTTAGACGTATTCAACTGCTTCAGTTTCAGCAGCATCACGGCCGTATTCAACTGCAGATCGGCTCGTAGTTGCTCCTGAAGTTCGGAAGTAAGCTGAGCGGGTTCAATTTCTTGCAGGAGATCGGTGTTGTAGCGAATATCCAACCAATATCGAATCTGCCTCGGAGTGAAAGGCACTTTAATGTCGGGAGTAACTCCCCATACTTTCGCACCGGGCTTGCGATGCAGAAGTCGCTTGGACGGAAGGTAATAGTAAGCGGTTGTGAGTTTCATCTGCGCCACAGGCCTCTGGGCGAGCGGATCCCATCGCAGCGAATACACCTTCTGGACACTTCCCTTACCGTAAGTGCGCCGACCGAGAATCACGCCCCTGTGCAAGTCTTGCAGGGCTCCGGAAACGATCTCCGAAGCCGATGCGCTCTGGGCATTCACCAGCACGGCCAGTTCACCGGTTTCGAACTGTCCCTTGCCCCTTCCCTTGCTGGACGCCCTTACGCTTGCTTCAGCCGAATTGACGCCCTTCGTCGATACGATCGATCCCTCGGACAGGAATTCATCGGCGATCCTGATAGCCGAATCCAATCGCCCTCCGGGATTGAACCGCAGGTCCAGAACGATAAGGTTTGCTCCGGCCTCCTTCAGCGAGGTTAACACGGCCTTGATGTCCGAGGCGGTCTTGTCGGCGAATTGGGTTACTCGGATGTAACCCACGCCGGCTTCCTTGTCGAGCATGTGGTTCCATTTTCCGTCGCTGTTGCGGCGCCATCCCTTGACCGTTCTAATCTCAATAGGCTGCCGCACAATACTTACGTCGAACGGCTTGGAACGGCCGTCTCGCTTGATCTTCAGCACAACCTTCGTGCCTTGCTTGCCCGTAATCATTTTGACCAGCTTGCTGATGTGCAGGTCCTTGGTCTCTCGCCCGTCGACGGCCAGGATAAAGTCGCCTCGCTTGATGCCCGCCCGGAAAGCCGGCGCGTCGTCTATCGGCGTTACAACTTTCAGGGGCTCTTTGGGCTCCTTAACGATCTGGATTCCGGCGCCCACAAAACGTCCTCGAATCTGTTTCTGAAACTCCGAGACATCGTGAGGCCAGATCATTGAACTGAACTTGTCGAGGCGTTCGAGCATACCGTCGGCGAACTCCACAACGAGCACGGAGGTGGGTATCTCAACAGTTTTCTCCGAGGCGCGAAGCACACCGTTAAGGGCCAACTGGAGGTCCATCTGCGAAACACGATCGCGGGCCGCAACATCTTTCGCCATCGAATCGAGGGTGTCTATGAATTGCTTGCGCAGATCGTCATCCTTGAGCTTCGGGAAACTGGCCCCGGCTTCCGGAGTACGAGCGAGGACCTTGATGCTTTCCAAGGCTCCTTCGGCTACTTTTCGATAGTCTACTCTTGCAACGTAACGCGAAAGCTTCTCGATAGCCTTCTCGACAAGATTGGCGTCGGCGCCGGCGACCATTTCCTGCCACGTCACTCCGTTTTCTTCATCGGTGGGTTCGTTTTCCGGTTTCTTCTCTTCGGTGTCATCCTTACCGTACATGTTCAGGATCCTGACATGACGACGGATGGTCTTAACCTGCTTGCGGAGCTTCTCATCACTCCTGTCCAGTTCCGACAGGCTCCAGAAGGCGCTCAGCGCTTCGTGCCAGTCCTTACCGGCCAACGCGGTGCGGCCCTTCTCGGTGACCATGTCAACGACTTTGGCGTACCACTCCTCCTTGGAGATGTCCGAGTTCTCAGGTGCAAGCTCCCTTGCCAGGCGAACCTGCGTAATCGCCGTCCGCCACGGTTTATCGGTGGTCATAGCCTCGATATCCCCCAATGCGACAGCCTGGTTGTATTGCAGCGACCAGAGCGTCTTGACCGCCTGGCTTCGCGAGGCGCGGGTGTCCAGCTTCGCCTGCCGCCACGCCTTGGCGTATCCCGCGCTCTGCTGGCTGAACTTTGCGAGCAATCCTCGGAACGTGCGAGCAAATTCGCTCTGATCGCTCTTCAGCAGTTGGCCTACAGCCTTAACGGACTTGCTCAACTCGGCGACATCTTTTAATGTCTTGTCGCGAAGATCGGAGGCGTTTCCTGTCGATACGTCTGACAAGTCGCTGACCGCCCCGCCGCCCTCGTAGGCCAATATCGCCTCGTCCAGTTTCTCCCGCAGTTTCTTACCGAGGTCGTCCTTGGCGAGCGTCTCGGCCGAAGCGGACGCCAACAGGCAACGCTCCACTCGGGAAACGGCCCGGTCGTACTCTTCGACTCTTCCCTTGTCCATGTCGGATCGTACAGACATGTAACTGCTCAGCAACTTCACAGAAGCGGCAAGTGAGGCGTCATCGGAATCCAACGCCAAGGCCTGACGAAATCGCTCCAGCGAACTATCGAATCGACCGTTGATAGCCAGCGTCATCGCAATCGTACGCCAATCGGATGCGGAATCTCCCGTAGAAGAGTCTTTCGCCGGTACGGCGGCCAGAAACAGGCCGAACGATAACCCAAGACCAACAATGGCTCCAACCAACACCCTGTATCGCAACATCGTCTGTTTCACGCGTTTCTCCTAAGCTCGTCTGTCCAACCGCTCCCCAGCGATCGCCCCCTGTGTATCAAGCTGTTATTATACAGCATTCGCAAGATATATGGGCATTTTTTCCATATCCTCACGCAACACTGCCGCTGCAGTTACAGTAGATCGCCGAAGACGCCTTTGATATCCAACTTATCACCAGTGGACGCTTGGAGTTCCAGTAGTCTGGCCATGAGTTTCTTGATGATCGGTTTGCTTTGCGGCTTGCCGGACAGGTCGACCATTTCGTCGGGATCTTTCTTCAGATTGAACAGAAGGGCCTTCTTGCACTTGGGATACAGCAACAGTTTATGCCCGTCCATGGTCACCATTCGCTGGACAGACAGATATCCGCCGTAGATCGCATCGTAGCTGCTGGTGCGCTTTCCGCGAATAATCGGCATGAAGCTGCGGAACTGCACGTGATCGGGTTTCGACACGCCCGCAAGTTCCAGGGTCGAGGGCATGACGTCCTGAAGATAGACCGGTGTGTCGAATATCTTGCCCTCGGCGACACCCGGCCCGGTGACCATCAGCGGGACGCGTACGGAGTGATCGAAGAGATTCTGCTTTCCGACCAGCCCGTGGTGCCCTACCGACAGCCCGTGGTCTGCGGTGAAGAAGATGTACGTATTGTCGGCCTTTCCGGATTTCTTCAGGGCGTCCAGTATCCGTCCGATCTGGGCGTCCATGTGCGTGATAATCGCGTAATACTCCTGACGATTGACTTTGATGGAGTATTTCGTGCGCGGGAACGGCGCCAGCTTCTCGTCTCGAAGGCCCTTGCCGCAAGCAATCGCGTCCTTATAGGGGTACTCCGGAAGGAAGTTAGTCGGAACTTTGATCTTGTCCAGCGGGTATTTGTCCACATACTCTTTGGGCGACTGGCGGGGATCGTGCGGAGCGTTGAACGCCAGATACATGAAAAACGGATCATCGCTCTTAGCTGCTTGTTTGAGGAACGATACGCCGTGGTCGCCCACCACTTCAGACCAGTGCTTACCGCCCTGCCAGTATCCCCCGAACTTAGGATCCGACGGACTCCAGGCGTCCTTCTTACCTTCAATCGGGCGATTGTACCCCTGCGCGGTCTGCTTGGGCATTCCGGGGCGGGGATCAACCGCTACGTCGAACGCCTTAGTCGGGTCAGCTCTCACGTGCCATTTGCCCGTCATGTACGTTTTGTATCCGGCTGTCTTCATGTACTCCGACCAGAAACGCCCGGCGGCGCGTTCCTTCTCCGCCGAACGGTAAACCTTCTGCGCATTCCACAGGAAGCGTCCGGTGTTGAGCATGCATCGGCTGGCGATGCAGACCGCCCCGGACCAGGATCCCTGGTTGTACGCGTGGGTGAACGTAACGCCTCGGCTTACGAGTTTGTCGAGATTGGGCGTCTGGACTTCATCGTAACCAAGCGCGCAAATCGATTCGTAAGTCTGATCGTCGGCGAAGATGAAGAGTATGTTCGGTTTGGACGATTTGTCGGCCGCCCGCAGGCTCGCGCCCCCTATCGCCATCGCTGCGGCTCCGGCGCCGACTGTTCTGAGAAAATCTCGTCGCTTCATGTCTCTTCCTTTCCGGGGGCGTATCGCATTGGACCGGTTGCGCTGTCTCAGGATTATAGGGAGCCCGCAGCGTAAGTGAAGATTCATTAGCGGCAAAATCGCCGGCGCATAATCAAAGCGGACCGCACTTGAAGTGCGGCCCGCCTGTAATGTCTCGCGTATTGCGGGTCTTCGGGCGGAGTTACAGCCCGGCTCGCCTTCGTCTTCGCTTCACGAACAGGGGGATGCCCGCGGCCAGAAGAAGCATCGTAGCAGGCTCAGGGACCGGAGGTGAGACTTCCGGGTAGATCTTGTTCCCGCCAATCTTGTTGGGTGAATCGTGGACTATGGCTATTGATACCTCGCCAAGCCCGTTCTCGCCAAACACGTCCCCGTCGATGCGCAGTTCGTACCCAACCTCGAATAACCATCCCTGGTAGTTGGGGTTTTCGGTGTAGTTCAGGTCCGTTGCGGGAGAATCCTGTGTGAGTTCGTGGCCCAGGACATTGAAGTTGTAGTCCAGTGATGAAGACCACTCCTGCACATCGTCGGGCGAACCGATGTTGACGGCGCTGTCGCCTGATCCGGTGACGCCCATACTGTCGTACACTCCGCTGTCCTTGAACGTTTCGGAGAAGTAATCCACAGTTATGTCGAGCACGACATCGCCCAGTCCATCGGTAATCACAAACTGCGCTTTGTCGCTGCCGATCAGATCCTTGAAGTTATGGTTCTTTCCGCTGGGAGCTACGCCGCGGCCCCACCCGATACTGTTGGCGCCGTAAGTATTGTCAACCAGCGTAAGCGGCTGCATGAAGTACAGGCTCAGATCTCCGGTGGAGGTGTCCTGATACAACCACAACTTGCCATCCTGCACGATGATGCTGGTCTTTTCGACTGCAAAACTGATCTCGCTAACCAGGTCGTACCCTTCGGTTGGATCGTATTTACCGTCGATGATAGGAGTCGCCATAGCCTGAGTTGAAACAGCCAAGAGTACAATCGCCCCCAATGCAATCACGTTTCTGTTAATTCG
>CAZSLS010000212.1:0-11792 GCA_964607575.1 uncultured Planctomycetaceae bacterium
ACCGTCCCATTCGATGTTGCGCTGCAGTCGAAGCGCGACGACTCCGGCCGATCCGATCTCGGTGACGTGCGAACCGAACTCGAACGGCGAAAACGTTTTGCCCTTGCCTTTGCACGCATCGAGCCATTCTTCCATGTGCCCGTGTGCGCGCGGGAGGGTCTGCGGAACGCCCTTGGCTGCATCGTGAATGAAACCGCCGCGGAACTTCTTGTCTTCCTTCATTTTCAGGAGACACTGACTGTTCCAGAGCCCGGCCATGATCGTTCCCTTCTCGCCGATCAGCAGTGCGCCGGTTCTATTGATCCGGTTGAAGGTTTCCTTGACGCCAGCCATCGTTTCAGGCGGGGGCATGTCGCCGCCAGTGTAGAAGTTTATCGTCACGGGCCCGCGCTTACCACGCGCCGGGAAGCGGAACTTAACTGTACACGAACTGGCGAAACTCTCCTTTCCGAGCCCCTTGCCGGAGACCTCGATGCGCTCGGGATGCCCCAACTCCAGCGCCTTTACGGGCATGGAGAACGAATGGCAGCAGAAATCGGCGATCGACCCGCCGCCGAAGTCGTACCAACCGCGCCATTTTGCCGGGTGATATATCCCGTTCTTGTAAGGACGCATCGGCGCCGGGCCGATCCAGAAGTCCCAGTCGAACCCGCTTGGGAGTTTATCCTCTCCGGCGGGCCTGTCGATCCCGCTGGGCCAACCGTGTTTCGGATGCCAGATGTGAATCTCACCGATCTTCCCCGGAATCCCCGCACGGATCAGTTCGATACTCCGGCGGAAATTCGTCGATGCGCTTCCCTGGTTGCCCGTCTGGGTGACCACTTTCGACTTTCGCGCCAGTTCGCCCAGCGCGCGTGCTTCGGCCACGGTGTGGGTCAGCGGCTTTTCGCAGAAAACGTGTTTCCCCGCCTCGATTGCCGCGGTGCAGATCTTCGCGTGCCAGTGGTCCGGCGTGCCGACCACCACCGCGTCGAGCGACTTTTCGCTTTCCAGCAGTTTGCGGTAGTCTTTGTATGTTTTGGCTTTGTGGCGGGCCGCTCGGCCTGTCTCTACGTCGCAGTAGGCAATGACGTTCTGCTTGCGCCCCTTGAGGTTGCCGTGGAGGTTGCGCATTCTCCCGCCCATACCGATGCAGGCGACATTGAGCCTGTCGCTAGGCGGGTCCTTGCCCAGAACGGATGACGGAACGAACATCGGCAAGGCGGCGCCGACCAATGCTATCTTCGACGTACCGGCCAGAAATTCCCGACGGGTATGCTTCTTGTTAATCATTGCACTGTTCCTTTCGACCTTACTATACCCAGTACTACCGATTGCGGGGGCGGATTATTTCGCGGCGGCCCTGTCGTCACGGGCTTTGTGGTCGGTCAGTTCCAGCCTGATCGTGTCGAACAGCATGCCTTTGGCGGTCATGAACTGGATGATGGCCTTGCGGCCGTTGACGTTGCACAAACCGATAAACGGTTCGCCGCGCCACTGCCTCGCAACGAACCAGGGGCGGTGCGGATGCGGGAACCATTCCTGCGCGCCGCACGCTCCCGAGGCGGTTATGTAGGTCACCCCATCGCTCCGGACCACCTTCTTGTCGCGCAGCGGGAACGATCGGTCGTAGTTGTGCATGTGCCCCTGAAAGACAACATGCACGCGGTACTTTTCCAGGAGCCGGCGTTCATCGTCGAACTTCGGATCCATCTTACCGCCCCACGCCGAGTAGATCGGATGGTGCTGGAAGACGAACTTCCACTTCTCTTTGGTCGTCTTCAATTCGTTCTCCAACCACTTGTACTGCTCGCCGCCCTTCTGGATGCCCTTGCGGTCGTTGGTGTCGACGGCGATGAAACGGGCATTTCCCCACCGGAACGAATAGTGGAGATCCTTACCCGGACCAGGCATCGCCACAAACTGCTGGTGCTTCTTCACCGAGTCGTGATTGCCCCGAGCCATGTACATCGGAAACCGCCGCATCACCGGGGCGTAGGGCTTCAGCAGACCCGAGACAACCCGCGAACCGTAGTCGCCAACGTGGAGAATGAAGCGGGGCGATTCGTCAAGGAGGCGGCCGACGATTTCCCCGGACCGCCTGTAAGTATGCGTGTCACCGATAATCGCAAAGCAGAAACCCTTGAGGTTTTCGGGAGTAGTCTGAAACGAATCGACCGTACTTGCGGCCGGGGCACCGCCGCCGGGCCGCTTGCTCACGACTCGATAGGAGTAGACTACCCCCGGCTTCAGGCCGGTGAGCGTCACTTCGTGATCTTTTGACAGCGGAGAGGTCTTGCGTTGAGCGTACTTGTCCTTGGGCAGCGGTATGAACTGCTTTCCGGGCCCTGTTCTGCGGGGGAGTTTCGGTTCGCCGGCTTCGAATTCGACCACACCTTCGGTCGCCTCGCCCGCCGTCCACAGCAGCGTCACGCTTCGGGGGGTGACATTCTGCAGGTATGGCCCCCAGACTATCTTGAGAGGTTCGGCTGGCTGGGTAGCGGCCTTTTCTTCGGCGCTCATCGCCGGTGAGACAACCCCCGCGGTTAACATCAGGGCCAGTACGATTCGGTTTCTCATTCGGATCATTTATTTCGATTCCTTTGGGTCGGACGCAAAACTCTTCCATGCTCGCTCCAGCGCCTCGGGCGTAGCCTTCCCGTCATGGACCAGCACGCCGTACTTCAGCACCAGGGCTTTACCCGGCGACAGGGTGTAGTCTTCCCTGCACGTGAAGGACGGATTGAGATAGGGGTAGTGAGACCTCGTCTGCCACAACGCCGGGTGGCGCGGATTTTCGGGATGATCGAAAATCGCAATCCCCGCAGGCTTCCCGTTTTGGGCGACTCCGCAGTACGCCATCCAACGCGCGCGGGCTTTGTTTGCTTTCTTCTCCTTGCTGCGGATAAACGTCCAGCCGGGTTTTCCCGCCTTCGGGTCGCCGCAGAACTCGGCGGCCATCCGAATGGCGAACCCGCCGTATGAATTCCTGTTGAAGACGACATCCTTTTTCCCGGCGGGGGTGAACGTCGCCTGCCATTTGATGAGGTAGCTGCCGTTGGCATCGGGCGGTCCGACTTCAATCAACCGCTCCTCTCGGGCCACCGGCGCCTTGTCGGGCAGGTGGTAAGCGATGGTCATGAGGATCCTGGCCGAACCGTCCTTGTCGGTCGTGACTTTAACCTTGACCGGATCGGTTCCCTGCTGGTTCTTCTCCCAGTAGTTGACCCCGTCGATGGCCTTCCACGACCACCACAACGCACGGTGCCACACATGATCGCTCCTGGGGTACCCTTTCGGGACGGGCCAGGGGCGAGTCAGTTCCGTCCCGTCCAGCAGACCGATCCTCATGTACGGCTTGCCGACCTTCCGATCGTGAACGTGCCGCCAGACAACGTGCTTGTCATTGAGCAACGCAATCGACGTTTCGGTTTGGCGCCAGGTAAACTTCGGCCTCGCCGCGGTGAGGGGGGCGGCTTTCTTCGGGACCTGTGTTGTCTCGGCGAGAATGATACTCACCGCCAGCACAAGGCAACCTGACGCGGATACTGATACTATTGTTCGGGCCATGTTGAAACTCCTTCTTGTCTTTGCAGCGTCGAACGCGTCCCTTCGGGCTCGCCGCGATTATGCGACCGCCAGCCTACTTCCCCGCGTAGCAGGTGACCTTACCGTCCATAGTCACCACGTACAGGCGACCTCCGGCGGAGATCATTCCATCGAAGATCGGAGGGATGGCCAGTTTGTATTCGGCGAGCTTCGTCCCGTCGGCGGCGGACACCGCCCAGAACATCGCGCCCTTGCGTCCCCGCCAGGCCGCGTCCTGCTTCTTGAGCCCGTCGAGGACACCGGGCGTGCCCATTCCGGACTTCACCGCGTCTTCGTCAACCAGATCGGGCAGCCCCGCGACGAACAGCGTCTTGCCTTTTTCCGCCGGATCGCTGAGCACCATCGCCCGGACGAGCATGGGCAGGTCCCGGGCCCAGACATGCTTGAATCCGGATGCCGCCTTCTTCCTTACCGCCGGCTTCTTGCCTTTCCGGCGGGGGTTTTTGGGTGTGGCTTTTCCCGAACCGAAATGCATCGCCCCGCCGAACTTGCCCTTGACCGCCCTGCCGCCGCCGATCTTGCCCCCGTTCCCCTCGCCCGACAGATCGGAAGCGCCCTTGTCGAACGTCAGGCAGAGGACGAGTTTGGCGTCTTTGGCCTGGGCCTTTCCGCCCGTTCTGCTGTGGGCCTCGATCTCCGCGTCGGTGACCGCACCGAAGAAAACGCGCACTTCATCGACCGAACCGCTCAACTTAAACGGGAACTGATAGTCCCCTACGGCTCCGCCGGCGTCGGCGCCGATCTCGGTTGCCTGCACGGGATCGGATCCGATCAGCCCACCCGCTTCGGCGCTGGCGGCCAGCTTGCCGTCAACGTAGATCTTGAGCTTCTTGTCCCCGGTCAACACGCCGGCGAGATGAGTCCACTGGTCCGCGACTTTCCGCTTGCCCGTCACTGACGATATCTTCTGGTCGGCGCGGATGACAAACTGCGGTCGACCGCCCTTGAGGATCAGCGCGTAACCCTGCGCCGGCCCGCCGCGTGCGAGGACCACACCGTCGGGCTTGTCGGCCTTGACCCATGCTTCGACGGTTATCGCCTTGCCGGTCGGATCGAGGCTCGGTGAATTTGCGATCGATACCCACGGTCCGCTCGACGCCCCGCCCTTGCCTTTGCGTCTTCTCCCGGGTCGCCAGGCGCTGCGCGGGGTGTTCATGTCGTCGGCAAAGAGGTGATGTTCTATCGGCGTGGTCCAGCGGTAGTATTTGGCTTTGCGCCCGAAACCGTACACTATCTTGTCGTCGAACGAGAGGATCTTCCCGGCCGGTGCGTACTTACCGGCGACGTGGTAACCGTTATGCCCGCCGTCGAAACCTCGCCCGTAGACCCAGTAGCTCCTGTGCCAATACGAACCGTCCAGGAAACCGCTCGGGCCGAACAGGTGCGCCCCCTCGCCGAACTGCGAATCGGCCGGGCGGTGAGGGATGCCGATACGCTTGCCCTTCAAATCGAACTGCTGCGATCGCATGTAAATGTACTTACCGTCAGTCGACAGGATGTCCGGAAGAGCAACCGGCATGTTCAGGACCTTGACGTGCTTCTGCAGATCCTCACCGGTATCGGGGTCCAGACCGTCGTGGAGGGTCTCGCCGAGCTTCTTACCGGTCTTGGCGTCCAGCATCAGCATCCGCAATCCGCCGTCGAGGAACATCGATCGCCCGGCCACGCAGTAGATGGTGTTATCGAGCACCAGCACGCTGCCATGCACCGGCCAGAGAGATTCGACCTGTTCGAACGATACTGTCCGCCGATCGTCCGGAGCGGCACGGAACCGCCAGACCATCGCCCCGTCGTCGGTGCGGAGACAATAGACGTATCCGTCGGCGCACCCGAAAAGGGCTGTCCCGCGGTATATCGTTGGCGGCGAGTCCACCCGTCCGCCCGCGGTGTACCGCCAGGCTTCCCTGCCATTCTGCAGATCGATCGCGTGGAGGGTGTGGGTATCTATCGCCGCGACGAATAGCTTGCCCTCGGCGGCAACCGCGGTGCTTAGTTTCTCCCCGATCTTTACCCGCCAGGCCTGCTTCAGGTCGGTCGGGATGGCGACCTTCGTCCGCCCGGCGCGGGCCGGGGAGCCTCGGAACGTCGCCCAGTCGGCGGTTTTGGCGTCCGCGGCGGTAACTTTTCCGTACGCCGGGCCGGTCTGGAGTCGTCCTTTGTCGGGAACGTTTTTCGGCGGTAGGCGCCCCGGTCCCGCCGCCGCCAAAGCGTTGAAGCCGTTCAGCTTGGCTTCGGGATAGCACGCACATGGATGCTGCGGTGCATAGGTCAGCCCGTTGGCGGGCATGACGCCATACAGACACGCACCGCGGACCCAGTGATTTATCGTCCACGTCTTCCTGGCGATATCGAGATACTCGATGCCCGTCCGAGACATCAGGAGATATTTTTGGGTGGCCTTACCGCGGTGGCAGCGATGGTGGAACCAGTACGTCTTGACATTGGGCGGGAACTCGCTCTTGACCTTGCCCGTTTTCAGGTCGCGACCGACAAAGACGCCCGAATAACCGCCGTTGGTCGTCGAACCGGTCCAAACCAGCCCGCGTGCCACCAGCATGTCCTCGGGAGACTGGTAGCCCGAGGGCGGATGGTCCGCGGTCCACAGCTCCTTACCGGTCTTGGACGACAGGGCGGTCATCGTGTCCTTCCCTCCGCGGTGGGGGATCATCTTCTCACCACCGGAAAACAGCACCACGCCGTCGGTAACCAGAAGCGTTGCACCATAGTATGACGTGAGTTTCGACCATCGCGCCAACGGTTTGGATCGCCATAATTCCTTACCGTCATCGCGACTCAGGCAGAGGGCCCTCTCGCCGTTGTGGAAATAGACGCCCCCGGCGTCGGCCGCCAGCGTCATCGGAAGTACGTTGCTTTCTTTCCGCCACAGTATCTCGCCCGTGTCGGCCCGCACGGCCATTACGCGCCTCTTGGCCACGTTCCAGATCGGAGTTTCCTTTGCCTGCTCGTCGTCCTTGTCGGCTACCAGGAACAGGATACCGCCCGAGAGAATGACCTCCTGCGTGGATTCGGTACCCTTGCAGACAAGAATCGTCTTACCGGTGGCCGCGTCCAGCACGGTCAGCGGCGCGTTGATGCCCGGGGTCACGTAGACTTTGTCTCCCACGGCCACCAGTCGTCGCGGCAGGACGGCCGGACCGCTCTTGAGTCGCATCATGTGCGTGTACCACTTGCCGATCGGCTTGCTCCAGAGGATCGTACCGTTGAACGCGTCGCGGGCGATCAGCGACCACTTCGGAGGCAGGTAGATCGAGGCCCGCGAACCGCCGTCGAAGATGTAGAAAACGCGCCCACCACTGGTAACCACGGCGCTTACAGACGACATGTGGTCGTGATGGCGCCCCCATCGCGGGCTACCGCGCCACTGTAGATGCCTCGGCGGTCCGACCACTGAATCGTCGGCAACCGCGTTGCCGCCGGCATCGTGCATGTAATGCGTCCACTCGTCGATTTCCGCCGGGCGCGGTTTGACGGTCCTGGCCTTGTTGATGTATGCAACCCCGTTGGGCGCCAGGACCCGCATTACCTCAGACCTCGGGATGCCGCCAAGGTCATCAGCCACCACAAGGTTCACCAGGTTATCGATGTACGGAAGGCGATTTCCCGTCAACTGCGCGACCGACACGTTTCCGTACTGCCCGGATTTGAGGATATTCTCGCGGGCGGACCGGACGTTCTTCGCGTCGGTATCCAGACCGTGGACGAGGTAGCTCTCACTTGCCCGCAATCTCGCGGTGAGTTTCCCGTCACCACAACCCAGATGCACGATCAGACCGCCTTTCACGCCGGTTGCCTGGAGTATGTCCTTTGCGGATTCCGCGGCCGTGCATACCGGCGGAGCGACTCCGCAGACGATAACGAAAATACACGCCAAGAGCGTTTTATGTGGCACAGTTGTTGTCCTTTCTCTGAACGTTCCTTGCGATTACTTTGCGGCGTAGCAGATCACTTTCCCGTTGGTTGTCACCACGTACAAGCGCTTTCCGGCGACGATCAGGCCGTCGAAAACGGGCGTTGAATCGAGTTTGTATTCCGCCAGCGCCTTGCCCGTATCGGCATCGACGGCCTGCAGGACCGCGCCCCGCTTGCCTGCCAGTGCGGCGAGCTGCGCGTCGAGTTGCTTGCGGACCGCCGGGTCGGGGAACTTCCTGAACGCGTCATCTTCGTCGACCAGATCTTCGGGGCCCGCGATGAACAGAATCTTGTCCGCCAGCGCCATCGCCCGGACCATGATCGGGCAGTCACGAGTCCATCGGAAGGCGAGCGGCGATCTGGATCGCCTGCGTCTGGGCCTGGGCCTGGCCACGGCGCCCCGGCGCTTGGACGGCTTGAACACCATCGCCTCGCCGAACGGTCCTTCTACAGTCCTGCCGCCGGTCGCGTCGAACCGCCCGTTATTACCGCACCCCGAGCGATCCCGGGCCTTGCCCTTCCGGAAGTCGATGTGGAGTACGAGTCCGGCGCGCTGTTTGCTGTCGAGTTTCTCTGCGCCTTTGGCGACGGCTTTAATATCACCTGACGACAGGGCCCGATGGAAGAGCGTAACCTCGCCGATGGCGCCGTTGAACGTCGCCAGCGGCTTGGGCAGGAGCTGGTGGGTATCGTCGCAGCCGATCTTCATGGGGATCATCGGGTCGCCGGTCGGCAGGGGTACGCCCTTGACCGCTGCGGTCAGTTCGCCGCCGACGTAGACTTCCATGCGTCCGTCGGCCCGCAGTACGCCGGCGATGTGCGTCCAATCCTTGCCGATCGATTTGGACGAGATAACGCTGTGGGTCTTACCGCCGGCACGGAGGAGCATTCGCGGTTTGGAGTCGGTGATAATCAGACCGAATCCAATCGCGTTGGCGCCGCGCACCAGGACGGTTCCGTTCCTGGCGGAGGTCTTTACCCACGCGGCGACGGAGATCGGCTTGCGTGTTGGATCGAGCGTTTTGGAGTTCTTGAAGAAGACGCCTGAGGGCTGTCCTCCCCTGGCGGCGGGCGGTTTTGGAGCCTTGGCGGCAGGCTGTTTGGCGGCGGGTTTTCCCGGCCTGGCCGCGGCGAACAGTTGGTAGTCGATCACCGACGACCAGCGGTAGTAGCTGGGCTTCCGCCCGTATCCGAAAACACTCTCGTCGGTGCTCACCAGGATGCGTCCGGAGGGGCTGGACCTACCGTTTCCGTAACCGCCAATCCCGCCGGAGAAACCGTCATTGACCAGCCAGTAAGTGCGATGGAACCACGAATCGTCGGTGAACCCATACGGGGCGAACAGGTGCTTGTACCCGCTGCCGCCCGGGCCGAGCTTCAGGCGATTGCCCGCCAGATCCATCGCCTGGGAACGCATGAACAACCGCTCGCCGTCGCTGGAGAGGATATCGCTCAGGGCGACGGGCATGTTCAGGCCCCTGATATGTTTCTGCATGTCCTCGCCGGTCTTGGGATCGCGATCGTTCATGATCGTCTCGCCGATGATCTTGCCGGTTTCCGCGTCGAGGCGGTAGAGCCTCAGCCCGCCGTCGATGTACATCGACCGCCCCGCCACAAACGATGCGACGCCCTTCTGCACGAGCACAGATCCGTGAACCGGCCAGGCCGATTCGACCTGGTCGAACGCGACTAATCTGCGGTCGATCGGCGCCGCGCGGAACCGCCAGACCAGCGCCCCGTCGCCGGCACGCAGGCACGTTACGTACCCGTCTGCCGATCCCAGCAGCAGGCGCCCCCGGTCGTAAGTCGGAGGCGAATCGATCCGCCCGCCGGCGAGGTAGCTCCATCGCTTCTTGCCCGAGGCCGCGTCGAGAGCGTGGATAATGTGGCGATCCACGTCGGCGACGAACAGGCTCCCGCCGGCAGCGATCGCCTGGGTCAACCGCCCGGTCAGCTTGACCTCCCATGCGCGGGTCAACCCGGCGGGCATCTTCGCCGACGTTGCCCCGCTGCGGGCGGGGTCGTGGCGATACGTCGGCCAGGCGTCGGCTTGCGATTTTCCGGCGGCGATCTGCTGTCCGAACGCCGGGCCCTTTTCCAGGCGGCCCGCGGACGGAATCTTCTCGGGCAAGGCCCGCGATTTCGATGCCGCCGCCAGGGCGGTAAAGCCGTTCAGCTTGGCCTCGGGGAAGCACGCGCACGGATGAAACGGCGCGTAGATCAGCCCGTTGCAGGGCATGATCCCGTACAGGCACCCGCCGCGGACCCAGTGATTTATCGTCCACTTTCCGGTCTTGATGTCCACGAATTCAATACCGTTCCGCGAGCAGAGGATATACTTGCTCGTGGCCTTGGCGCGGTAGCAGCGGTGGTGGAACCACGATGTCCTGAGCGTCGGGGGGAACTGTTTATCCTTCGCGCCGGTGGCCATATTGTGTCCGGTGTAGGTCCCGCTGGCCTGGTTCTTTGCGGTCGAACCGGCCCATACTTTTCCGTCGATAACGAACAGGTCTTCGGGCGAATTGTACCCGCTGTACGGATGCTCCGCGGTCCAGAGTTTCTCGCCGGTTTTGGCGGACAGCGCCGTCATCGTATCCTCGCCGATGTCCTTCGATCCCCAGCCCATGTACGACATGTGAATCTTCTCGCCGCCGGCGAAAAACACCTTCCCGTCTCGAGCGACCAGCGTCGGTGCGAACCACGATTGCAGCCCGCGTCCGTCCAGGCCCTTCCAGACGGGGACCGGCTTGGACTTCCACAGCGGCTTGCCCGTCGACAGCTTCAACGCGACGATATTGTCGCCGTCATGAAAATATATCTGTTCCGCATCGGCGGCCAGCGTCAGCGGGATCACCGCACTGGAATGGGCCCATGTCTGCTTGTCGCCGGCGGCAGGAAACGCGCGTATAATGCGGTCTCCGTGCGACCAGCGTTTCGAGCGGATACCCGCCCAGATGCGGGCCATTTGGGGCGAATACGTGGTCCGGCGGTCGCGCGATTTTCCCTTTTCGCTGTCGGTGGTCAGGTCGGCTTTGTAGTCCACCGGCGTGCGGTTGACCAGCGCCAGCAGCAGCCCGCCGGTAACGATGATCTCCTCGGCGCCGGCGGTCTTGGGATACTCGCGAAGCGTCTTGCCGGTCGCCGCGTCCAGGGCAACCACCGGCGCGTCGATACCGAGCGTAACGTAGACCGTATCGCCCGCCACCACCAGGCGCCTCGGAAGGGACGCGGGCCCGCTCTTCAGCGGCCAGAGGTTCGTATGCCACTTCGCGATGTCGCGTTTCCACAGCAGCACGCCACTGAACGCATCGCGGGCGATGAGCTTCCAGGAAGAGGGCAATTGCGGCGAGACGACCGAGCCCTCGTCGAAGATATAGAACACTCGCCCCCGCCCCGAAACGAGCGCCGACATGCTGGCCATGTGGTCGTGATGGCGGCTCCATCGGGGCCCGCACTGCCACTGCAGGTGACGCGGCGGACCGATCTGCGAGTCGTTGGCGACCGCGTTGCCCGAGGCGTCGTGCATGTAATGCGTCCACTCGTCGATATCGTCGGGCCAGGGCTTGACCGTCCTGGTCCACTGGTCGCCGGACTTGACGTACGCCACGCCACGCGGCGAGAGGATACGCATGATCTCGGCGTCCGGCGCCGAGCTGTTATCTCCCGCCACCACCAGTGACGCGACGTTGTCGATGCAGGGCAGATTCTTCCCGTCAAAGCGGCTGACCGACACCTTACCGCCCAGCCCCGCGGCCAGCACGTGCGCCCGGGCGGCCTCGACGTTCTTCGCGTCAGTATCCACGCCGTGCACGAGGTACGCATCAGTAGCTCGCAGGGCGGCGGTCAGCTTCCCGTCGCCGCAGCCGATATGCACGATCAGACCGCCCTTGACACCGGCGGCGGTCAGTATCTCCTTTGCATCGACCGCGCCAGCGCCCCTCGCCTCCCGCGGACCAACCGCCCACAGCAGCAGCAGTCCAAGCATAAGCACTCTCCCCACCGGCCTGCGCGATCGGATGCGTCCTAACATAGGTCAACTCCATCAGTATTGGATCATTGTGTACCAGCTTGCAGTTCGACTCACATGTTCTAATCGACCGGGCCTGGATAATCCAATCCATATGTGACCGCCCCTGCGCCGATGTCACAACCGGTTCACAACAACAACTGGCGACGACGCGCGACACCGCAAGCGGTTTTGTGTTATCTGCGATTGACATGTTTTCGCGTTCGTTGTATGTGCAAAGATTTTCAGAAATTTTGTTGGTCGAAAT
>CAZSLS010000213.1:0-11773 GCA_964607575.1 uncultured Planctomycetaceae bacterium
TACGGGGCGGCGGAAAGACTGTAGAGTTGCGGTTTGATGTTCTTGAATCTGGGATCCGGATGACGAGGGTCCAGATCGTCGGCGCCGACCCAATAGACCGAATCGCCTTCAACGCTCATTCCCCTGTTGGAGGGAACTCTCTCGGCCAGTTTTCGCGGATCATGGTTTTCCATATAGGCGCGGCTGCGTCCGACCGATCCGCCATGGATGCGGGCTTCGTAGACCCACATGCGACGAAATGGATTGTAGAACGCCAGCACATAGTCTCCCCAAACGCGTCGCTCCACCAGGGGGGCACTCCAGCGCACCCCATCGCCGCTGGTCCGATAGACACAGTGCCACCCGCGGTTGATCCAATCCGAGCTGAACATTCTGAAACGCTCATCGGGCGACTTTGCATTGTGGTCGAGAATCACCGAGTTGCAGCAGGTCCGGCGTCCTTCGATGACAAGATTGGTTCCCTTCTTGGGCGAAACGGTGTTCGCATCCGGTTTCCCGGACTTGGCAAAGACGGGCTTGTCCCAATGGATGCCGTCTTTCGAGGTCGCATATCCGTACGAGTTGCAGTAGTAGTCTCCTTTTGTGCTGTGGAGATACCACATCTTGAACAGTTGATCGCTCGGATCGTGCAACACCCGGCCTTGAAAGGGCGCTGTGAAGAAAGACTTTCCACTGGTTTCCCACGGTTGATCCGCTTTGATTACCGGATTGACCTTATGAAAGGTCGGGCGATGAAACGTTCGCTTGAGGCCGCTTTTTTCAATCAGGAAATCATCGACCAGGAGCTGTCGTCCGACGTCGATGGGTATCACCTTCGGCGGATTCTTCAGGTACGGTACGGGCATCGGGGCGCGCTTGAGTTCTTTCCGTTTCGGAGGCCACTGGTCGGGCAGTTCAATACCGTTATACAGTCTCTCGCCCGCATGCGTTATACCGTTTAGAGCCAGTAGCATCAGGGACATCATTACACATGTTCGAAATGTCTTCATGAGAACTCCCGTGTCTTATTCATACCCGATAAAAAGAGTATAATGCTATACTAACAATGCAACTATATTCTTCGCCGGGTTTTTGCTATCCTACGCCAATCGAAAGAGTCGGCGTTAATCAGGAGATCACCAATGAAGAAGATGACCCGCAGGTCTTTCATCAGGCAATCAACAGCAGTGGTCGCCGTCGCGGGCGCCTCAGCATCTCTGCCCGCATCGTCCCGGGCCAAGGTCGCCGGCGCGAACGATGACATTCGTGTCGCCGTCGTCGGCCTGGGCGGCAAGGGGCGACAGCACGTGGGCATGTTCAACAGGATAAAGGGCGTCAGAGTCGTTGCCCTTTGTGATCCGGATCGCAAACGTATGGACCAGGCCGCGCGACAGGTGAAGAACGCCGCGAAGTTTACCGACTACCGGAAACTCCTTGAAGACAAGAATATCGATGCCGTCTGCACCGCCTCATGCAACCACTGGCACGCGCCGGTAACGGTATGGGCCTGCCAAGCCGGGAAAGACGTCTACGTCGAGAAACCCGTCTGCCATACGATCTGGGAAGGCCAGCAGATGGTCAAGGCCGCTAGAAAGCACAACCGCATCGTCCAGTCGGGCACCCAACTAAGTTCGGGCCAGGGGTGCAAAGAGGCGTTTGCCTTCATCAAGGCCGGTAATATAGGCAAGATCGTTCTTTCGCGGGGGTTGTGTATCGAGAATCGCAACAGTATAGGCAAGGTCACGAAGCCCACGGAGATCCCGGGCCACATCGACTACGACCTCTGGTGCGGACCGGCCCCGAAGAAGCCCTTGATGCGCCGAAGTCTTCATCGCGATTGGCACTGGATTTGGGACACCGGAAATGGCGATCTGGGCAACCAGGGAATCCACCATATGAACATGGCGCGCCTGGCCATTGGCGAAAACAAACTGGCGCCGAGAGTCATCAGCGTGGGCGGACGTTTTGGCTGGAATGATGACGGCCAGACCGCGAACACCCAGATTATATTCTTCGATTACAAACCCGTTCCCATCGTATTTGAAGTCACGGGAATGCCGATGAAGAAGGGCTCGCGCACGCGGTCGCATTACAAGGGCATTCGATGCGGTAATATCATACACTGCGAGGGCGGATATTACGCCTTTGGTGAATTCGGCGGAGGGATTATCTACGACAATAAGGGTAAGCGGATCAAGCAATTCAAGGCCCGCGGCGCGGGGAATCATCAGCAGAATTTCATCGATGCCGTACGATCGCGCAAGCGGGAAGACCTGACCGCGGAGATCGCCGACGGTCATATATCCAGCTCGCTTTGCCACATGGGCAACATCTCGTACTTGCTTGGCAAGAAGTCGGAGCCCGAGCGGATTGCCGGAGAAATGAAGACCCTCCAGGGCATGTCAGATATCTTTGAACGGTTCAGTGCGCACCTCGAGGCCAACGAGATTGACATTTCAAAGGAAAAAGCGGCGCTGGGCCCGATGCTGACCCTCGATCCTGAGAAGGAAGTGTTCATCGGCGAACATGCAGGCGATGCGAACAAGTTGATGACGAAGAAGTACAGAAAAGGCTTTTCCATAGCAGGCGCGGAGACCCTCTAGCCGCTGGGGCGGATTGATCCGTCGCCGTGTTATTTTAGGGGCTTGCCGTAGACCTCGACCTCGATGTAGTGGTTCGACTCGTTGCTGGTGTTCTCCATGGACCACAGACGGACGTAGCGGCCGCGGACGCCCCTGGCGTCAACGAACTTGCCCTGATAGTCCTCGACGTATCCCTTGTCCTTGCCCTTGCCCTGTCCCGCCGAGTTGTCGTGGTCATTGTTGAAGACGGTCTCCATTTCGCTGAAGCCCTCGTCCCTGGAAATCTGGATCACGACGTCGCGGTACGCGCGGGCCTTCTGGTGGTAATGCCACAGCACAACCGCGCATATCTCGCTCTGCCCGCCCAGGTCGATCGTGATCCATTGCTTGCCCGGCGCCAGTTCGACGAAGTACCCTTCCTCGCCGACCTTCTCGCCGTCGGTGACGAACTTCAACTCGCCGATAATCGGGGCGGGGTCGCTGCTCTTGACGGTCTTACCGGCCGCCAGATTCACCGTGCCCTTGGGCGCCATGAACGGCGGGCGCTTGCCCTTGCGCGCCGGGCCCATGTTCGGCTCGCCCTTGATCGGCCTGGGCGTGCCCTTGAACATCGGGGCGGGAAGGGCGATCTGCAGCGCCACGCGGTCATCCGCGGGACCCGGGGGTGGTTGGTCTTCGGGCTTGTCGCAGCCGATGATGACCGCAGCGAACATCGCGACCAGGGTGATGCAAACGATTTCGGAGTACTTCACGTTTTTCATATTCTTCAATCCAGTGAGATCCGGCATTATGGCGAATATCCCGGCCCATTTCCAGGGGCCGCTTGTCAGTTAACACGCGCCGTTCCGCCGCGCCGACCGCGATGGGCGATTCTATTGTTTGAATCCAAATGAATACAGCTTTGCATTCTGGAGCGTGAATTTCAGCTTGATGGTTCTTCCTTTGAGTTTCGACAAATCCCATTTCGGCGCCCACCGCAACTCGTCTGCGCTTTTGGATTTGGATGAGAATCCGGAGATCGCCTTGTCTTCTTCATCGAGCAACTCGATCTGTAGCGAACCGGCTTTCGCATCGACGTTCACTTCCAGCTTGCCGCCTTCGAGCTTGAACGCTTTGGTGATGACCGTGCCCGGCTTGTCTTTTGCTTCCAGGGCCACCAATCGATCTCGGGGCCAAGTGGCCCTTCCGATGGTGAAGTGCTTGTCCTTGACCAGCGCCCCGTGCGTCGTGTTCGAGGCGGTGTAATAGGCGATGAGTTTGTCGTCGTGGACGAACGCGCCGTTAGCGGTGCCCATGATCATCCCGCCGTCAAAAGAACCTTTGCGGCCCGGCGATATCACCGCCCGGCGATCTTCCAGGCGCCGCCACGTTCGCCCGTCGCGGGTATAGACCAGTTGAACGTCCATCGGCCCGTCATCGTTGGCAGGTCCGGGTCCCTTGTAATGGAGGACGTGAAGAAAACCCAGGACCATGTCGCCATACGCGAACGGTGTCATTCCATAGAACTGCGTGTTGGGGTCGTCCTTGTCGTCCGGGTAGATGAAGGCCTTCTTCTCCCACTGAGTCAGATCCTTGTCTTTGGTTCGAAGCGTTGCGATCACGCGCTTTCTTCCACGTCGTCCCTGCCAGTTCTTGAACTCGTAACGGGCGTCGCTGGATCGCTCGATACTCCCAGCCACATAGCACCCCAAACCGGGAACGTAGCAGACATTGAAACTCCCCTCATTCTTCCGATCGCCGGCGGGTTTGGGGTCTGACCAGCGGACACCGTCGGGCGAGTAACACATCCGGATTGCGTGATGACGGCGGATAAAACCGATGGCCTTGTACCGCTTCTGCGGATCGGGCTCCTCTCGATCGAGGATGACACTGGCCCCATGGAAGTCGAGCATGATGTTGTTCTTACCGCTGCCGTTGAAGCGAACCAGGCCCAGGTCCGGCCGCTCCCAACGGATACCGTCGGTGCTGGTGGCGTACAAGGTCAGGTCGCAGTGTCGATTGCCGCCGCCGGGTATCTTCAACTCCGGAATCTTGTGTTTGTGACCGCGGCTCATACGGCTCATGTACCACATGCGGTATTGCTTCCGGAGTGGATCGTAGAACGCGGTTCCATAGACGTATATCCGCTTTCCGACGCCCGGATCGCCTGATTCGCCCATGTACGAAAACTCCCAGGGACGGTCGGGGGCCAGCACCGGTTTATCCATCTTTGCGGCCGGTTGCACTCTGCGCACAACACCCTGGCGGTGATGAATGACGGCATCATCAACGAACAACTGTTTCTTCAAACCAATCGCTGCGGGTTTCTCGGCGGCGGCTATCGAAGGAGCAAGAACAATGACCGCCGCGATGAGGCGAGTTGCGATTGTTTTCATATCCAATGTCTCCTCGGTTGCTGCTAGTATCTTCCGACGCGTCGGGAGCCGAGGTCGGTGGCGAAGGCTGCTGCGTCGAAGGCTTTGGTCATCAGGTCGAAGCGGACGTCGGCCAGGTCGGAATCGTCCCAGAGATTGTCGAACTCGTGAGGGTCTTTCTTCATGTCGAACAGTTCGCCGAGCCCATGTCCGTGGTACTGGACCAGCTTGTACTCGTGCGTGCGGATCATCGATGCGTAGCTCGGGGCGCCCTGCAGTACGCGGTAGTAGATCGAGCGGACGAAGTCGCGGTGCTTGTGCGGGTCGCTCTTGCCCTGGAGGATTGGCATCAGCGATTTACCGTGCATCTCCTTGGGTACCGGTAGCCCGGTCGCTTCAAGGAGGGTGGGGACAATGTCGGTAAGCTCGACCAGGGCGTCGGACTTGAGGCCCTGTTTGAATCGTCCCGGCCAGGAGATGATCAGTGGTACGCGGACCAGGCACTCGTAGAAGCGGCAGCCCTTGGCTCGCAGCCCGTGATCGCCCAGCGTTTCGCCGTGGTCGGAGGTGAAGATGACGATCGTATTTTCGCGCTGCCCCGTTTCGTCGAGGACCTTCAGCAGGCGCCCGACGTTCTCGTCGATCAACTCGATCTGGGCCCAGTACTTCGCCTGGTGCAATTGTGCGTCCAATTTCTTACGCTTGACGGCTTTGCTCTGGAAGTTGACCGCCTTGAGGCGTTTCTGGGCATCGAGGTCCGAGTCGCGGAACAGCGGACCGGGCAGCGACTTGATATCGAACCGATCGACGTACTTCTTCGGCGGGTCCAGCGGCGGATGGGGATCGAAGCAGTTCAAACTGAACAGCCACGGACCTTTGCGTTTTTCGCGGATGAAGTCGGCGGCCGTCCTGGCACACCAGGTGGTCTGGTGCAGGTCGGCGGGGATGAAACCGTTCTTCCGGTGCAGCTTTTTGAAGTCCTTGCCCTGAGCCTTGAGCCAGTCGCAATACGCATGCCCCTTGGGCCAGTGGTCAGGCGGACCGTGAGACCAGTGGAAGACGCGATAACCATCGTTGGGGCGTTTCTCGATCCGCCCGTGGGCGCTGGAAAGATGGAATTTGCCCGACAGTCCGCAGTCGTAGCCCGCGTCGGCGAGCGTCTTGGTGATCAGGGGCGCCGCGTCGTCCCAGTGATCGTTACCGTTGATGCAGGCGTGGATTGCATCGGGGTACATACCCGTCAGGAAGCTGGCGCGGCTGGGCGTGCAGATCTGCGACTGGCAGTGGGCGTGGGTGAAGGCGACGCCGGAGGCGACCAGCTTGTCGATGTTGGGTGTGCGGATGTGCGGATTGCCCAGCGACCTGATCGTGTCATAACGCTGCTGATCCGTGCAAATCCAGAGGATGTTGGGACGTTTCGTTGTTGGCGTTGTTTTCGCCTGGGACCGTTTGCCCGTCAGCGCGGTGGCTGCAACCACCGCCGCGGTCGTCTGCAGGACATTGCGGCGGGTGAGTTTGATCGTCATTGGTGATCTCCTGTGGAAGCGATAATACTCATGAGTTTCTCTCGCATCGGTGTCGGGCAGCATTATAAACGGTTGGCGCACCACAACCACCTTTCGCCCGGAATGGAAATTGGCTTCCCGGTGACGGGACCTGGAAATGGTTGGTGATTGTCCGCAGCGGTGATACAATTGTCCCCAGAGGCCCGCGGAGAGTCCCGGGCAAGAGTTTATCCGAGAATCCCTGCGTGAATGTCTTGAGGCACATGCGAGTTATGTTGGTTGTGGCGTTGTTAGCGGCGGTAGCGGCGCCGCTGCGCGGCGACGGCATGTCGCGCTACGAGGCGGTGTTTTCCGACGGGACGCGCCTCGAAGGGACGCAAGTTACCGATTGGGGCGGACATGCGGGGCCTCCGCGGCTGGATAATACTTCCCTGCAGGATCCAAAGCGCCCTCTGCGTTGGTTGAGGGACCGCAGCCTCCAACCGTGGCGGGCGTCCGCGGAGCGTGGCGGATATATCGAGTTCGTCGGGGGAGACCGCATCGTCGGGCGGGTGATAGGGGCTCACCCGAGCAGCGAGTCGGGCGGTATTTACACGCCGGCGCACCTTCTGGTGATACCCGCCGAGAAGCTGCAGGTGGTCCCGCACAGGAAGCAGCCGAAACCTGTCCGCGTGTTGATCGGTAGTATTCGGCGGATCGTCATGGCACCGACCTCTTCGCGGCGCTGCCCGCCGGGCTCGCTGCTGCAAGCGGACGGTAGGCGCGTGGATTTCGTCGGTATTCGTGCGGGCGATGACTCTCTGCGCCTTCTGGTGAGTGATGGAACGCTTAAAGTGAGACTTGCGAATGTTGCCCGGGTCCACTTCCCGCGAATCGACCCGTGGGATGCGTATTTCCGGGCCCTTGCTATACTCAGCCCCGCCTGCCGCTCGCGGTTGGTGCGGTTCGAGACGACCGGCGGTCTGATCGCCACGGGAAGCGAACTGCGCTTTCGCGCCCTGCCTTACTCCACGCAGAAGCATCAGCAGCGGGCACTGGATCACATCAAGAGGCTGGATGCGAATCTGGCGAAGCTCCAAAAGGCGAGCAAGGAGAACACCGAGAAGTTCGACAAGGCCCGCGCGGAATACACGAAGCAGTCGGCCGAACTCGACAAACGGATCAAAGCGGTCCGGCAGGCGTCCGAGAAAGCCAGGTCCGATTTGCAGCGGGGCATCGATCAGCAGAAGAAAAAAGATGCCGATCAACTGACAGAAAAGCGGCGGAAGATAGACCGGGAATTCAAGTCGGCCGACGAGGCCACGGTCAAACGCCTCGCGGCGGAGAAACCCGAGAAGCGTGCCGCCGTACTCAAGGCGTTCCGCCTCAGGCAGGCCCAACTGCGCAAGACGCGAACGCAAGCCGTGGAAACCGAGCGGGCGAGGCTGGGCAAGCAGAGGCAAAAGGAACTCGCCGATTCAGTCGCCCGCGAGATTCAGAAACTCAAACGCCTGGAAACCGATCACCAAAAGCAATCCGGGCAACTCAAGAGAAAATTTGCCACGGCTACGGCGCTGTGGGAGCGGCATTCGAGGAGCATCAACCACGCCAGGTTGCAGCGGACAAACGCCAAGGCTGACGGCAGCATCACTACGTGGCAGCACGTGATCCAACCGGTATGGAGTCTCGACGCGCTGCAGGTCCCGTTTGCCCGAATTTGCATGTGGTGGTCGTTCGCGCCGGACCGGGTTCCACTGTCGCGGGTGCATCCCACCAAGTCGGTGACGCCCCCGCTCCAGCCGTGGCGGATAAACCGCAATGCGGAGGGGAAGTTGTTCCACAGCGGCGGGCGGCAGTACGGTTGGGGCTTCGGCGTGCATGCATATAGCGAACTTAACTTCACGCTTCCTCGGTTTGCCAATTCGTTTCAGGCCCGCCTGGGGCTCGACAGCATTGTCGCCGGGGGCGGGTGCGTCAGGGCGAGGGTTTTCGGCGGGGATACCACCGGAAAACCCCTGTACGAAAGCGGGCTGCTGATCGGTTCTAAAAAGACCGTCGACACCGGGCCGATCGCGATAGGATCTCCGGCGAAAGGACCCAAACGCCTGATTCTCCAGGCCGATACGGCGCACCGCGATCGCCCGCGAGGGACCGACCCGCTGAACATACGCGACAAACTCGACTGGCTCGATCCGGTGATCGGATTCGATCCAGCCGTGCTTCAGGATGCGATTCATCGCCGCGCCGTCAAACAACTGCACCCCTGGAAGGGATGGGCGGTGAACCTCGACAAGCGCGGCGCGTATACGTGGACGAGCCAGTTTCGCAGAGCCGACTGGCCGGAGATGAGCGATTTCGTGACGGTAATCCGCGCCGAGAAACATCCGCTGGTCCTGTCGCGGGAGATCACGGTCGGACCTCGCGACAACTGGATCACCGTCGATACCGGGACCTTCGAGGGCGGTATCTTCCGCCCGGAAATCCTGTCGCTTCGGATCGACAAGAAGAATATGACGCCGGAGTTGATTCCCGTCCGGCAGGAATGGCAGAAACGAGACGCACCGCCGGCGTTTGCGATCGGAGCGCACCGGGGCAAGAAGATCACGATCGATCTGACCCAGCCGGCCGGGACAGATCTCTATTGGCGGGCGGCGAGGATAGCAGACAAGCTTCCCGGGGAGTATCGCCTGGCGAGTGTGCTGAAAACGGCGGGCAACGAAAACATGAAGGTTCCCATGGGGCTCGGATGGGCGCTGCAGTCCGATGCGGTGAATGACTCCGAAAGGCTCGCACTGCTCGAGATCCACAGGCTTGGGGGCACCGTGAACTTCTGGAACCCGAGCATCGCCGGTTTTCAACCGAACCAGTTCAACAACGTCCTGATAGGACACCGCTGGACAGGGGGCGACAAGGCTTTCGCGACGCTGTCGAAACTGGGCTGTCTGAAATCGCTTCTACTGGCCGGGGATGCGGGGATATCCGCCGCGGCGGTCGAGAAACTGAAAGGCGCGCGGCCCGATCTGATCGTCAGGCCATTCGACCGGACACCGTCGGGCTTGAGTGGATCTTGCCATATGGTGATCAAGAATCTCACCGGTAAGGACATTGTCGTCCATTGGGCGGATTTCAGCGGGAAGCTCTCTCGTCCCCGCAAGATGAAGCCCGGTGCCAATGCCCACCAGAGGTCGGCCTTCGGATGCAGATACGAAGTCCATATCGATGAGAAACTGGTCGAGACGTATTACGTGGTCCCCGTCGAGACGGGGAAACGTGCATACGTAGTATGGGAAATCAAACCCAGGTAGACCAATCGCCCGCCACGTCGCGGTATCGCGCGATCACATACCCTGTGCCCTGAGATACTCAACGCTCTTTTTCAGGATGTCTTCCGATCCGATGATCTCGAGAGTCGAACCGGCGATATCCGCATCCTTGAGGACTTCGCAGACACCCTGGATGTCGATCACGCCGTCACCCAGCGCGATGGTCGAAAACCCGCACCCGTACTGGGTTCCTCTCTTGGCTTGCCATTCAGCGTCCAGATCCTTCCAGTGAATGTGATGGATCTTGTCCTTGAAGACCCGGGCCATTTCTACGGGGTCCGCTCCGCCGAGCCATGAATTACCTGTGTCGAGATTCACGCCCAACGAGTCAGGATTACCGAGCCGGTCGAACACATCCTGGAGACCCTTGATGCTGTCGGTTATCGGGCCGTGCGGCTCGAGGAGGATGCGGACGCCGTAGTCTCCCGCCATCTGCACGGGCGCGTGAAGTTTATCGGCCATGATGAACACACGCTCTTCATACGAGAGGTCCTTGGACCATTGGCTGCGGGGGGCGGAATCTGTCGTGACAATATTGCTGATGCCGATGGCGGCGGCACACTTGACGGCCTTCATGATCTCGGCGGTCCCGTACAGCCCGGGATTGCTCGGTTCCAGCAAGCTGGCATGCGCGCAGATAGTGGATGGTGTGATCCCGTACTTGTCGAAAAGACGCTTAACTTCGAAGGGGTTGTCATCGAGACTGACGGTGGGGGAGAACCCCGCCGAGCCCAACACGCTGCCTCCGGAATTAGTGTCCGTGATATCGGCATGTTCAAAGCCCATCTCTTTGGCACGCTTCAGTTGTGCCTCGACGCTTGCGAACGGTTCGATCAGCAAAAATACTCCGATATCCATAATGTCACCTTTCCATTTATGTCTCTAAAACACAATCGACGAGTCCGGTCCGCCTTCACTCAGGAGACTCCGGTCTCGTGTCGATGTTCTGTAGTATCAGTATCATACACGACTGGCATACCGGAACCACCCCTTTATCGAGAAGGTCCGCCGGCGGAGTGGGGCATGAAAGTGTGAACCATTTGAGACACACCAGGAGCGTGCGTCGGACGTCGGCGTGGAGATAGTATTCAAGAAAAGTGCGCGGATTGACGAAAAGATGTTGCTATCGCAATTGGCGATCTGCTAAACTCCGCGTCCCGTCGCACCGCCGGAAAGTGTCACAGCGGCCCCGGAGCGACGTCGCCGGCCGACAGGGCCTCGAAGATTGTTTGATAATTGCAAAAGAACCGCTTGCAGCATTTCTCACGCTGATACGCGGACCTGGATCTGCTCGGAGGCGGGATGGTCTCAGAGTATAAACGGGCTTGTAGCTCAGTTGGTTAGAGCGCGCCCCTGATAAGGGCGAGGTCGTTGGTTCGACTCCAACCAGGCCCATTTGCGTTAGCCACGGATGAACACCGATAAACACAGATGAGAAACTTTGCAACGGTAACGGCATGCAGTCGTAGACGTTGTCGGGGCCGTTACAAAGGCCCTTGTCGTTAATCCGTGTTTATCTGTGTTCATTCGTGGCTGATTCGCCGTTCGAGTTGCTGTTGATCTCGGGGACGTAGCTCAATTGGGAGAGCACCGCGTTTGCAACGCGGGGGTTGGCGGTTCGAGTCCGCTCGTCTCCAGTTTGTTTTGCTCGGTGGGGGTGGGCAAGAACAGCGGTTTGGTAGTTGGGAAAGTGCCTTGTTTTGGGGCTTGCGGGGGGGGACGGATAAAAATTTATTAGGAAATTGCGATTATTTCGCGTAAAATGCTTGACGGGTGGAAACGAGTTTGCTTTAATACTCGACCCTCGTGATTGAGTTTGCTCGGTCAGGAGGTTGATTTTTGAAGTCCGGGTCGCTAGGACCTCGGGCCAGGACGAAGCTGTTTTACAATCAAATAGGGTAATCAGTAGATTTAAAAGATTTGAGAATCACTGAATTCTTGAAGCGCCAAAAAAATAGAAGTACGTTACTTATGTGGTTTGAAGATGTTTGTTGCTGGTCCGTTGTTTGGGCCAAAGGCAAATGTGGTCAAGCTACTAAGGGTATAAGGTG
>CAZSLS010000214.1:0-11576 GCA_964607575.1 uncultured Planctomycetaceae bacterium
TCGGATTCGTGTTGTTGGTCACCGCGAATGACAGGACCTGACCGGATTCGTCGGCAGGACCGGCGGAGATGCCCGTGGCCCAACCAACAACCGTTTGCGGACCGTCGTCTTCGTCGACTGTAACATCCGGGCCGGCGGTGAATGACGGAGTGTCGTTGACCGGATCAACCGTTATCGTGAACTGCTGCGGAGCGGAGGTATCCAGACCGCCGCCATTGTCCGACAGCTCAAGAGTGATCGTCGCACTGCCGCTCGCATTAGCGGCGGCGGTGAACGTAAGCGTGCCGTCGGCGCTTACCGCCGGAGCAACACTGAACAGAGTCGGATTCGTATTGTTGGTCACCGCGAACGACAGGACCTGACCGGATTCGTCGGCAGGACCGGCGGAGATGCCCGTGGCCCAACCAACAACCGTTTGCGGACCGTCGTCTTCGTCGACTGTAACATCCGGGCCGGCGGTGAATGACGGAGTGTCGTTGACCGGATCAACCGTTATCGTGAACTGTTGCGGAGCCGATGTATCCTGGCCGCCGCCGTCATCCGACAGTTCAAGGGTGATCGTCGCACTGCCGTTTGCATCGGCCGCAGCGGTGAACGTAAGCGTACCGTCCGCACTGACCGCCGGAGCAACACTAAACAGCGTCGGATTCGTATTATTGGTCACCGCGAATGACAGGACTTGACCAGCTTCCTCCGGCGGTCCAGCCGAAATATCCGTAGCCCAACCGACAACCGTCTGCGGACCATCGTCTTCGTCGACTGTAACATCCGGGCCGGCGGTGAAGGATGGCGTTACGTTAATCGAATTAACCGTTATGGTGAACAGTTGGGGAGCCGACGTATCCTGACCGCCATTGGCCACACCGCCGTCATCCGACAACTCCAGAGTAATCGTCGCACTGCCGCTTGCAGCGCCAGCGGGAGTAAAGGTCAGCGTTCCATCCGCACTGACCGCCGGCCCGGTCGAGAACAGACCGGGGTTCGTGTTGTTGGTGACCGCAAACGTGAGAGCTTGGCCGGCTTCGTCAGCGGGACCTGGCGAAATACCAGTCGCCCAGCCGACAACCGTCTGCGAGCCAGCGCCTTGATCGATCACAACGTCAGAGCCGGCGGTGAAGGACGGTGCGTCGTTGACCGGGTCCACCGTAACGGTGAAAGTGTCTTCGACCCAGGCGCCTTCGGGGTCCGTCGCGCGGATCGTAACATCAGCACTTCCGCTCGCGCCGGGTGCATAGGCGAGAGTCAACTGTGAGCTGACAATGCTCGCTGTCACCAAGCCGGGATTCGTGTTGTCGCTAATCGAATACACCAAACGATCAGCGTCAGCCGTGCCGGACGTCGGGTAGTCCGCGCCCAGCCTCGAGTGCGTACCGGTCCACTGGACATCGCCAGTGGCAACAATCTGGACAAGATCCTTCTGCTCGAAATACGCAGCCGTGCCGGAGCCTACGCTCAGGACAACCGGTGATCCGGGCAGGGACGTGTCATTGGGGGCAATTTCCTGCCATCCGGCGAAGATCCACGTATCCAGGCCCGCGATATAACCCGAGCCGGCAATGCCTTCGAAGATACCGGCGTTGAGTTCGTCGTTGACATCGGCCGTGACGAACGCCTTGACCTGCTGGATCGCACCAGTGAACGTCAGCGTTGTGGTGGCGAACACGGACTCCACGCCATCATTACCGTACAACGTGAACGTGTACCGGAACAGACCCGTCCCAGCCGCCTCGGCGCCCGTAACGGGATCGATCTCGACAACAGTATAATCGAGCATCGGTTTCAATCCGACCGAATCGTCGAACACATCCGACAGCGACACGAGAGTGTCAGGATCGTCTTCACTAGCCGCCACATCCGCAATCTCATTAGCCACCGTAGGAGCCAGATTGTCGGAACTCACCGTTACGGTGAAGGTGTCTTCAACCCAAAGTCCCGGCGTGGCGAAATCTGTCGCACGGATCGTAATGTCCGCCGATCCGTACTGGTCGGCGGCGTAAGACAGCGTGAGCTGACTACCGGACATACCAGTCGTCACCAGAGCGGGATTCGTATTGCCTTCGACCGTCAGCGTGAGATTCGAACCGTCCTCGGCGTCGAAGAAGACCGACGCCAGGCTGAGAATCGTATCGGGATCGTTTTCGACTACACCCACGTCCGCAATAGGAGCAACAACAGTCGGCGCCGCATTAGTGGTGGTCACCGTCACGGTGAAAGTATCTTCAATAAAGAGCCCCGGCGCACCGGAGTCTGTCGCCCGAACAGTGATATCAGCCACACCCGTCAGACCGGCTGCATACGACAGCGTCAGGACATTGCCCAACACGCTCGTAGTCACCAGCGATGGATTTGTGTTGATCGACACGGAGTACGTCAGCGTATCGCCAAGGTCATCGTCCATGAAGGTCGGGGAGAGATCCACCGGCGTGTCCGGAGAATCCTGCTGGACCTGCACATCCGAAATCAAGACGTCGACATACGGAGCGTGGTTAATGGGATTGACAGTCAGGGTGAACGTGTCTTCAACCCAGTTCAAACTCGCATCAGTGGCTCGAACGGTGATGTCGGCGACTCCGTCCTGCCCGGGAACGTACGAGAGAGTCAGGCCCGTGCCTACAACGCTGGTCGTCACAAGTCCGGGATTCGTGTTGCCCGTAACCGTAAGCGTCAGCGTGTCGGGCGGGACGTCGCCGTCATGGAACGTAGCCGAAAGGTCCAGCAGATCGGAACCCGAATCCTCGTCGACGCTCATGTCGGCGATGGGATTAACCAGGACAGGCGAATCCTCAACGGGATCCACCGTAACCGTGAAGACATCTTCAATCCAGAGCCCTCCGGAGTCGCTCGCCCGGACAGTGATGTCGGCTGCACCGTTCTGATCGGACACATACGACAAGGTGAGGTTCGTACCGACCAGACTAGTCGTTACCAATCCAACGTTCGTGTTACCCGTAACCACGAGGGTTAACAAGTCGCCGACGTCAACATCAGAGAACGCCGCCGACAAATCCAGAACCGTATCGCTGTCATCCTCGTCTACAGTCAGATCCGCAATGGGATTGGCGACGTACGGCGCGGAGTTGGCGATAGTGAATGCTCCCGGATTGGGCGGCGCCGAGGTCCAGTTGTCCACATTGTTGCCCCACGCATCCGGTAAGAGACGGTGGAGAGACGCACCCAAACCGTCAGGCGCGGTCGCCCATGGCGCTTCGTCGTCGTATCGGACGGCGTCCACTGTCTCGTAGGGAGTGAATGCGGGACTGCCCACAAGCGGCAAGGGGCGTTCGAGACGAATCATCCCTCCGCCGTTGTCAAGATTGGCTCCGTAACTTCCCAGGATCTGTACGCTGGATGATTCGAGACCGTAGCGAGTCTTGAATGCAGCCAGTTTAACAGGATTGGTGATCGGATTGAACGAGACGACTACGACAGTCTCATTCGACAGCATGGTCGTGCCGGGAGCGAATTCAAAACCTTCAAGCTCCCACGGATAATCTATCGAAGCATAAGTTTCCCACAGGTTGACAGTTGACGGACCGCGATTGAAGAGTTCTATGAACTCGTAGTCGTTGGAGTCATCGGGATTATAATGCACTTCGTTGATAATGATCTGCCCCATGGCCGGTCCGCTGTTGAACGCCGCAGGCGTCGTGCTGCTCATAGCGAACATCTCGCCCTGACCGTTGGGCCAGAGGCCTTGCGACTGATCGTCCGGCGTGTAGTCGTAGTCGACGTAATCCACGACAATAGGCGTCCCACCGTAATTCCACACCAACGCCAACGATCCGGGCAATCCGTCCAGCGCGAAGCTGGTGTGCAGATTCGAAGCATCCTGCTCGCCCGGTTCTCCGTCCACCCAGACGGTCTGGTATTCTCCGCTCGCAAGCGGAGTACCGGTGGGGAAGGACCACTTCAACAACTGGCTGTAGTCATCGGTGAGGTACATATCGTCGAGCAGGCCCAGGCCCGCGTCGGTCAGGAAGTAGCTTGGGTCGATCACAGTGCGGGCAAAGTCGGCCTCGGCGCCTCCTTCAACCGGAGCCAGGGCCTCTGTCGTGGAGCTAATCGGTCCGGCCGGCATGTTCACGCGGAACACTTCGGTCCCGTTAAGGTATACGACAACACCATCGTCGGATCGAACGTCCAATACCGGATTCAGAGTGGAACTTCCCGGGAGGGTGATGGCGTGCCTGAAGTAGTACGTTGTCGCCCCACCGGCCAGCGTAGTGGTCTCGTCGCCGTTGCCGTAGCCCAGAATCGCTTGCCCAGTGCTCCAGCCGGTGTCGTCAAAACCAGGTTCACGCCACGTCGAGCCCTGGTCCGATCCGTCATCGAGATACTGCCAAGTCGCATCAAGCGGAATGATATCGGTGGTCGAACCGACAATCGCTCGCTCGCCGCTAAGGCTCAGGTCGAATCCGAGGTCGCTGCTGCTTGGAGTAACCTGGTGCATTTCCACAGATATGACATTCGTACCGGTAACCAGATACGAAGTGCTGACCGGAACGCTGGGGGCTATCCACGCCACTTCATCCGGGCCGCTAACCGCCCCGCCGATCGCCAATGTTTGATAGTCCACACCCGAAGTGGGCATGTTCTTGCGCATCACCTCATTATCGTTGAGGTACACGATTATCCCGTCGTCACGCTGCACTAGAAGGTCCAGAGCAGTGAACAGCGACGGATCGGGGACATCAAACTCCTGTCTGAAGTAATAAGTAATGTGTTTATTGTTGGAGTCGGAACCATAGCTCAACAGAGTGTTCTGGGAATCGCCATATCCGAATCTGCCCTGACCAGTGCTCCAGGCGCCGTCGTCGTACTCCGGATCTCGCCAGGCGGTTCCCTGGTCGCTTCCGTCATCCAGATACGTCCAGGTCGACGGTGAACCCTGCGGGCGCCCTTTGACCAGCCAGACAGTTTCATTGCCGACAGGCTCCGAAACGGTCAAAGACAGCTCCATCGTCGCATCGGCGCCGTCGGGATTGGCTTGGTGGACTTCGACGGCCATTACGTTCATACCGCCGGCGTCGTAGAGTTCTATCCACGGGTCGTAATCGCCCATATTGTCGGCCAGATCGCTGACATTGTTGCCCAGGATCTCGTTTATTCGCACGTGTGGGTGAGCTGGCAGGTTCTGATCGACCGAATTGACAGCGCCCGGGGTGAAAGGAGTTACCGCATCCGCCGACCAGTTTCCGATCCACCCGTTGTCCTTGGCCGGATCGATAAGCTGGAGTGACGGACCTGTCCCGTCGGCCGCCTCGGGCCAGGGCAAATCATCGCCGTAGGTCACTTCGTCGACGGTGGTCCACAAACCGCCCTCTGCGGGCATTTGCAGACGCAACCTCTCACCGCCGTTGGACATCGAACCGTTGAACTCGCCCAGCACGGTGTGAGTCGAACCGTAGATTGAAGTGAAATTCGCCGTATTCTCGGCAACAATGACGTACTCGTCGGCGGTCACTATCGAACCGGGAGCAAACGTAAAGTCCACACCGTCGATACGCCACCCTGACAAATCAAACGCGGCCCCGCCGGATGCGTTGTATATCTCGATGAACTCTCCCTGCTCAACACCCGCAGCGGGATTATACATAAGTTCGTTGATCACGATCTGACCGAGGGGAGAAACGGCGGTGTTGGTGAAAGTCACCGTGATCGAATCGGTTGCAATCAGGTTGCCCTTGAAATCGTAGCCTTCGAACGTCAGAACGTTCTCGCCTTCAGACAATCCAAACTCAAGCTCCCAGTTTGTCAACGAAGTGAAGTCCGGATCGACCTCAACACCGTTGAGTTTCATGGTCTTGACAGCAACCTGAGCGGTTCCTGTGATTGTGACAATCTGCGTGCCCGTGTTGTAATCGAGCCCTCCGTTGGTGGTGATCGAGAATACGGAGTCTATCGCTGCGACCTGACCCAATAGGAAGGCGCGCCGCTCAGCCACCCATGTCTTGACCCCTGACGGCTCGGTCGGGCTTTCGCCATTGTTCAGGAACGCAGCGTAGTTGGCGTCCATGACCGGATCGATCTTAGAGGCCTCCATCGCCTCGGCAATTTCGAAGAGAGACCGCCAGTAGGCGCGCCGGAACAGCGGGTAGTTGAAGAACTCATTTTTCAGGATCGGATCGTTGATACTGAACAGGTTGTTGTCGCCTGTGCCCCCTGTCAGATGGCTGTGGTCGAGGTCCCACATCAGCATCTGCCACTGACCGTCGTCGGGCATATACAGCGACATGTTCTTACCGCGATTGAACCCGTAGCTGTCCCAGTTGTTGATTGCGTGCTGTATCGCGAACGTATGCATCCATTCGTCGTAATCTATTATGACCGGCGCCGTCGCGGCGAACTGGGTTGATTGATAGTCATAGTTCACCGCATCCACAAGTTCGAAGAAGAGACTGTAGTCATCGTTAAAACCGCCCATCGGTTCTTTGCGCCATGACCAACGGTAGCGCGCCTGGTTCTTCTGGCCGCCGGTCAAGTACAATCGCAATTGACCGTTGTCGTTGAATTCCTTCGAAACCTGAGAGTTGTCGTTGAACTCGAACCAGTCGTCGATCTTGAACAGTTCGCCATCCGTCCCGCCCGACCAGTATGCGTTAACAAAATCATCATTGGGAGAGTGAGAATCGCCGTAGATCGTGCTCTTTCCATTCTGGTTAACGTACAGGTGCACGTACCGCTGGTTAAAGAACGGCGTGTCGACCTGGTCGGCAAGCCAAAGGCTTATTCGTTCACGCTGCTTTGTGCTGTCGCCCTCCAGGCGGTCAAGATTGAACGACGTAGATCCAATGACTCGACTGTCCTTAGGCACGTAGAATACGTAACTGGTGTTTTTGGATTCGGGATCTCCGTTGCTGCGAATGAAGGGGCTGCCCCTGAAGCGTCCGCCAGCGTTGTAAATTGCCCGAAAATCACCATAGACGAACGTTCCATGTATGGGATGATCGCTGAACTTCTGGCGATTGGCCCACTCAACACGATCTGCTTCGGTCATCCAGAAGCGATACGTACCGAACGTTCCGGCCTCGGGGGTTTGTCCGAACATCACATGGGCTTCACCATCGTCTGCGGTCGGGAATCGAGTAGTCAGCGACGAAGCGTGAGAATCCGTAGCCTCAACATAAAATGCAACGAGATCGTTGTCGCCCTGGCCGGGAATCGTAGCGCTGTAAACACCGTCACCGGCGATCGCATCGCCTGAAACACCGCTGTCGTTCATCGTTACGGTGTAGCTTGTCGAGGGTGCGTCGGTATCATTACGATACTTCAGTTCGACTGAAGACAGCCCGTCGACGTCCGTCACGCGTGCGGTGACCACTACATCCTCACCAGCAGCCGGAAGCACCGGAAGATGCGTCACGTCGTAGATCGCCGGTCCGGCGTTTACAGCATATTGACTGTTTGCCGCGCCAGGAGATCCGAGGTTCGCCGGAATGTTCATGAATCCCGGCGCTTCAAGCCAGTTACCATGAAGCCGGAGCAGAATGCCCGGAGTTCCCGCCAACCAGCGGACTCTGGCCTGGATCGTAGCGATGTCGCCGTCGGCCAGGTTGGCGCTGAGATCATGTTCAACGCGGTTGACGCTGTTGTCACCCGTACGGGACGAAACAAGGTGCAAACTCTGCGAACTCGCATATCCCTCGCTCGTTTCCAGGTGCGAATCAATATGCGTCCCCTGGATAACCCATCCGCCAGCGCCGCCTTCAAACGTGCTGTTGCCCACCAGATTGGACTGTCCTGATCTGAATACTTCGACGTCGTCGAGAAGCGCTTCTCCCGTACCTTCCAGGAGAATCTGGACTTCGTCTGCGGCGTTTCTGCCCAGGTCCAGTTCGCCCGTGTATGTAACCAGCGTCCAGTCAGCTTTGTTGGTTTCGTCGCTATCGGCCCAGTTCGAGGCGCGCATGTTGTCGCTGTGCGGGTCGATCAACTCAAGGCTGCTTCCACCGCCATCGGCCCATTTGCCCCAACTTTCTCCGTCTGTGTAGACCACTTCGTCTACGACAATGAAATCCTGAAGAGGGAGGAGCGGGTCGTCGGGTTTGGACAGAACAATCCGTTCACCGCGATCCGAGAGACTACCGCCGAAGTCGCCTATAATGCCCTGAACGCCCGGATGTGCGTCAGCCACTTGAGCATTCTGTTTGGCGATGACCATGTATTCGCCGGGGCCTATGATCACGTCGTAGTTGTAGTCAACGGTGACCTCGGCTCCGAGAGCCGGTGCGGACGCAAACGTGACACTGAATACGCCCGTCGCGTAATTTATAGTGTTCGAGCCTCCGGCGTGCACATCGCCTATCAGATTCCCGAATCCGTCATCCGTCACGATTTGAAGACCATCGGTAATCACAATCGTTCCCGCTCGCAGACGAGCCTGCAACAGCGTGCCGCTGAACAGAGTTGTGGAATTATCTCCAAAACCGATTGTGTCTTCCTGATGCGGATCGACCGGGAACGTGTAGTTTATCCCTTCGGTGAACTTCCAGTTGGTCAGATCGACATCCGAAGCGCCGCGGTTATACAGTTCGATGAATTCGTCGTCAGTGTCCTGGGAGATCGGGTGATACATGATCTCGTTAATCACGATCTCATCATGGAACGCCGTAGCGTTGGGCATACCCGGCGTGGTCGAAGACAACACGCGGAATTCGTCAGCGCCATCGGCGGATCGGCCGTAGGCAACTCCGTTTTTCTGCGCGCCGAATTTGATCGCGTCTATCATGCGGTCGCCGGTGTCGTTGCGGAGGTACGCCCTGTCGCCCTGCATGTCAAACGAGAAGCCCAGCGTGGTTTGGTCGAATGAGATGAAACCGCGCGGCGCGATGGTCGTGAGACTGGGTATTGTATACACGGTGTACGACGGGTCGAGAGGATCAGTACCGTCAGTAAGTGTCAGACCGCCGATATCGACTGAAGAGTTGCTGTGGTTATACAGTTCGACGAAATCGATCTGAGGAAGGTCGGTGTGTGAAAGAACTTCGTTGATCACCACGTTGGCGAGGTCGTCTTCAAAAGTCCTGTTGTATGTGCCTGGATTTCCGTTCAGATAGTCGCTTGCCTCCCAGGCCAGGACGCTGTCTTCACCAAAGTCCGGTTTCGTCATGACCAGCGAGTATCCTGCGCCATCAGCCTCGGCGGGCCAGGGATAGTCGTCGGAGTATTGGATATCCTGCAGAACCGCGTTCATCTGGTTGCGAAGGCGCACCGTTCCCCCGGTGTTGGACAGCAGATCATCGTAAGGCCCCAGAACGTCCGTAATTCCATAGAACGACTCCACGGCCGCCGGATTGGACGCAACGACAAGGTACGAGCGACCGGCAAGAACCGTCCCTTCGGGAAAAACGTAGTCAGCTTCACCGGTAAGTTCATACCGACTCATGTCGTTGGCTACTTCTTCGCTGTTATAGATCTCGATAAACTCGAGGGCAGAGGCATCTATCCCTCCGACACCATCGGGATCAAGCGGATTGTACATGATCTCGGATACGATTAACCCGCCCATACGGCTGGATGGGTTGAACTGGCGTGCGTCCACACTGGTAGCCGCTGGCGCAGCCGCCGCCTGGGGAATCAGTTCCAGCGGGTCGGGCTCACCGGCGCCGTCCAGCAGCAAACGTGGTTCAAGGGCCTCCAGCATGGGCTGGACTTCAATCAAGGGATCGCGATTAGGGCTCATTTGTAGCTTCGCCTCCGTAACAACGCGTAAGCATGACAAGCATGCACAATCTCTATGTGGGGGACGACCTCATCCTCCCAACCTCAGCAAAGGTCGCCACATTAGTATGTTATCCGAAAAGCCCGAAAAAGTCAATACATTATATAGAGTCCGCGGATAGCCAAGCAGGGACGACAGCCCAGAACATTCCAAGACGTATCACTTTGCCAATACAACTCTTACAGAAAAACACCGCCGCCGTTGCGATCGATTTGAAATACACCGAACGCAACGACGGCGGGTCGCGATGCAAAGTACAGCCAGTTGTGCGTGATTTAGAGCGGAATACTGATCGCCGCTTCGGACAGAAGATCCGTCAGCGGGTCATCACCAATAACCGACAGGTAAACACCGTCATCGGACCTGTCGCCAGCCGAGCCGGACAGCAGATCATCACTCAGGGGTTGCAGGTCGCTTTCGGTGGTCGCTGCTAGAGGCAACGGCGCCTCAGGCAGACCAGCATCCGTAGCGATGGGCGACGCAACGTATACGCCCGGGGACGGTAATTCGCCGAACGCGTCAACCAACAGTTCAGATGACGCGAGAACAGGCAGATCGCTGTCTGTCTCGTCGGCGATAGTTGGCTGGGCGGCAAGCGGAGATTCAACAGTTGAATCCACCTGCGGAGCAGCCGGAGCCGACGCCGGAAGCGGAGCCGGTGCAACCGTCGGCGCCAACACAGACTCACCGAATCGTTTGCGTACGGCGGTGAAATCTCTCAAGCCCACCCTACCGTCAGCATCAAGGTCGGCCGCCAGCGCGCCCATTGCTCCACGCTGACCGAACTGGCTCACCAGCGTATTGTAGTCGCTGTCACCGATCTGTCCGTCACCATCGATGTCGCCGGTTGCGTTACCGAAGTAGAATACATCGGCCGCAGCAAGACCCGTATTAGCTGTAGCCAGCACCGTCACTTCTATCCACTGATTAGCAATGGCGCCGTCAGTCCAGATAATCGTAATGCGATCGGACCCGCCGACACCCTCGCCCGCATGAACGGTCACGCTTTCAGGGGCTGGTGCAAGCGACCATGAATTGGGCGATGCGGCCTGGTTGATATTGAAGACAAAATCACCGGCGGCGGGCGTTCCGGTAAGCCCGTCGATATCAACCATGATCCCGTTAATACCAAGGGAGTAGCTGGTTGAGTTAGCCGATTCGGCGACTCCGCCCGGCAGCAGCGGACTCTTGCTCGGATCGACGGCGGCGTTGTCGTCGCCGACATCCCAAGCGGAGTTATTGTAGAACACGTGGCGTCCTACGACACCCTGGGGAAGGTCTATGTTAAGCTCTCCAGCCGTGTTGTCGACACCGACATTACCGGCGATATCAACCGCCGACACTACAACGTCGTATACGCCTCCGCCCAGAGGCGGCGCGATTGTGTTGTCACTCAGCGTCCAGACGCCGCCCACGACGGGCGCTGCATAATCGGTCCCGTCGACAGTGACCGTGACCGTTGTCGGTTGATGCACGTCCGTAACCGTACCGGTAAGCTGCGGTGTCTGATCGGTGGTCGTCAGCGGATCAACTGTGACTGTCGGCCCACCGGAAACACCCCAGTGTATCGGATCATTACCGTACAGACCAAGCGACGCCGGGAGCTTACTCAACGCAGGACCATCACCGTCGGCCGCGCCGGGCCATGGGTAGCTGTCATTGTACTTGATGGTCTCAACCGCGATATAAGGCACCAGCGGTGGGCTGACTTCAGGTTTTCCAGGTCGGTTCACCGTGATCGTGTCGCCGCCGTTGCTCAGCGGGCCGACCAACGGACCGAAGACTTGAACGTTGGCTCCAACTGTAAAGGGCGAAGTAAAACTGTAGCGCGGGCGGAGCAATAGTGTAGCGCTTG
>CAZSLS010000215.1:0-11454 GCA_964607575.1 uncultured Planctomycetaceae bacterium
GGACAAACGGTTATTAAGAGTACAGCATGATACAGTTTGAGGTATACCACGACGGGAATCTTGCAGACGATATGGATCTGTCCGGGGCTTACGTATTCGGACAGGATGCGATTCCCATACGCGCCGACATCACGGTTTCCAAGGGGCTGATCAAGTGTTCCAAACGCGTCCCCGGTCCCGCCGGACTTGCGGTTTTGTGGGACGTCGGCGAGGCGGGCACGTTCATGCTGCCGACCGTTCGGTTGCCCGAGCGCAAGGAGCCATACAACCTGATGGTAGAACTGGCGCGGGCCCAGTTGTTCAAGGTTATCCAGAAACGCGAAGACTGGGGCCTGTTTGATTTTGCTGACGCGGCGGAGTTGAACGCCGCCTTTGATGCTATTCGCAAAGAGTTTATCGGCGCCCTGCATGCCTCCGATCCGTCGCAAGCCGCCACAATCGGCGCACAGGCGCTCTCCGACGCGATCACCCTGGGCGAGAGAATGGCGCTGTTCCACGCCGATATCTTCCTCAAGCGTCGCAAGGCTTCCGCCCAAACCGCCAACCGCACGAGCTTTGGGACTTCGGTCGATCTTTCCGCCACGAACAAACCGTACAATACCCGCCTTCAGGAAGTCGCCGACTTCTTCCGCATTCCGCTGGCATGGAAGAACATTGAGCCAAAGGAGCAGGTCTACGATTTCAAGCAGACCGACAAGTGGATCGATTTCGCCGCCCGCGCCCATCGCCCCGTACACGCCGGACCCCTGCTGAGTTTCAGTAATCTCCACCTTCCCGAACGATTGTACATATGGGAACACGACTACGAGGCCCTGCGAGACCTCGTCTACGAATACATCCAGAACGTGGTAACGCACTACGAGGGCAAAGTTCAGGTCTGGAACGTGGTCTCGGGCATTCACGGTAACAACACGTTCAACCTCAGTTTCGACCAGCTCATGGAACTTACGCGAATGAGTTGCCTGCTGGTAAAGAAGCTCGCGCCGAGTTCCAAGGTGATGATAGAACTGGTCATGCCGTGGGGCGAGTACTACGCGCGCAACCAGCGTTCGATACCTCCGCTCATGTACGCTGACATGACCGTCCAGAGCGGCGTCAAGTTCGACGCGTTCGGCGTGCAGATGCTCATGGGCGTGCCCAGAGACGGGCACTACGTTCGCGACCTGCTCCAGATCAGCGCGATGCTGGACGAGTTTGTCGCTTTCGGTAAGTCGGTACACGTCAGTGCCTGCCAGGTGCCCTCCAATACCATCACGGATCCCGGCGATGCATGGAACGGACAGGCCCGAATCACCGAGGCGGGCAAATGGCACGCCCCGTGGTCACCGCGTCTCCAGGCCGAATGGCTTCAGGCGTTTTACCGCATAGGGATATCAAAGCCGTTTGTCGAGTCCGTTTGCTGGGGCGATCTTGCCGACAGAACCGAACAGTCCATCCCCCACGGCGGATTGTGCTCCCATACCATGGAACCGAAACTGGCATTCAGGGAACTGCGGAATTTCAAGGCATTCATCTACGGTAACGGGGCGTCTAAAGGCAGCTCCCGCCGATCGAAATAGCATGTCACACCAGCGGAAACCCGGACTGGCGTGGACCCGAGCGGATCTGGCGGCGATAATATTTCTCCTGCTGCCCGGGGCAATTTGGCTCGGTTGGAAATCGGCTCAACCGAGAATCGGATTCACCGATCAACCGCCGGCGGAAACTCAGCGAGTGCGTGCTGCAACCGATCGAATCGACCCCAATACCGCGTCGGCAGTCTCCATGCTCCGCCTCCGCGGGATCGGTCCGTCGAGGGCCAAGGCGATAATCGAGTATCGCAATTCCCACGGTCCCAATGCCTTCGGAACTGTCGGCGACCTGACCAGGATCAGGGGTATAGGACCGGGAACCGTCCATCGAATTGCACCGGATTTATCTCTGCCCAGATAGCATAATCAGCATTGTATTACCCTCACTACGGAACGTAATAACCTCATGACCGCCCAATCCAGGCAGTCGATACAACACGACGAAACTTACTGGCGGGAAACGCCCAAACCGCTTTACTGCCTCATCTTCATCCTGCCAATGCTGGTGCTCTTTCACTGGCAAGCACAACAATACCGCAGGTATCTGCTGGTCTTGAGCTTCTTCCACGGATTCGCCGCCTGCCTGCCGCCATTGGCGATAATCTCGGTCCTGTTAGGCCAGCATCTCCTCAGGCGGGACCGCTGGGGCCTTCGCCTCAGGGTGCTGGGGGGTATGATTGTCGAGTCCGTACTCTGGGTCGCCCCACTGATAGCGGTATCACATATCACCACTCGCGTCTTCATCACCGCCGCGGTAGCTGGCGACCCCGGGATCATGATCGGAATCGGAGGTGGAATCTACGAGGAATTCGTTTTCCACTTGCTGGCCATCGGGATCATCATGTTCGTATTCGTTGACCTCGGGACGCTCCCGAAGATACCCGTCGCGATTTTTGCAGTTGCGGTCACCGCCGTTCTGTTCGCCTTGTCTCACATGCATATCCCGCCGTTCTACGGGATGGAAACGTTTTCGCCGCGGGCCTTCGCATTTCGGATGGCGGCGGGGTTGTACCTGGGCGCGCTGTTCCTCCTGCGAGGTTTCGGTGTCGCGGTGGGAACGCACGTCATGTGGAACATCTACGTATGCGCAATGTGATGCGGGAAGCGGTGAGTCTACTCCCAGGGGAAATCTCTGCCCGTCAGGCAGCAGTAGGCCTCGATGTACTTCTCGCGCGTCTTCTGAACGATTTCCGTGGGCAGCGGCGGAGCCGGTGGCGTACGGTCGAACTTGACCCTGTCGAGGTAGTCCCGCACGAACTGCTTATCGAAGCTGGGCTGGCTCTTGCCCGGGCTGTAACCCTCGGCAGGCCAGAACCGTGAAGAATCCGGCGTGAGTATTTCGTCTATCAGAATAATCTCTCCGTCTTCGTCTCTGCCCCATTCGAACTTCGTGTCGGCGAGAATAATCCCACGCTCCGCCGCATATTCGGCCGCACGCTGATAGATCGCAATCGACTTATCGCGAAGTTCAGACATCAACTCCTCGCCCACGAGCCCGCTGGCCTCGTCGAACGAGATGTTCTCGTCGTGACCCTGGTCGGCCTTGGTCGACGGTGTGAAGATAGGCTCGGGCAATTTCGAGGCCTGCTTGAGTCCGGTCTCGAGTTCGATACCGCAGACCGACCCGCTCTTCTTGTAGTCGCGCCATCCGCCACCGGCGAGATAACCCCTGACAATACACTCGATGGGGACGACCTGGGCCTTGCGGCAGAGCATGATGCGCCCCTCAAGTTCCTCCATGCCCTGTAGTTCTTCGGGCAGGTCCTGGACGTCCCCCGACAACAGGTGGTGCTTTGCGGTATCACCCAATAGTCCGAACCAGAATACGGATATCTGCGTGAGCACCCTTCCCTTGTCCGGTATTCCATTGGGCATGACCACGTCGTAGGCGCTGATGCGGTCGGTGGCGACCATCAGCAGCGCATCGGACAGTTCGTAGAGATCCCGAACCTTGCCTGACCTCTTGGGATAGTTTTCCAGCGACGTTGTAAGCAGTGCGGTTGTTTTCATGTTATTTGGTCTCTTTTTGCTAGCACCTGGTAACCCGTGGGCTTAATTGAAATACATGGGTCCTACTTTGTCAAGTAGGCAGTCACAGCATTTGCTACCGCCCGTGCGAGATCCCGTCTGCAAGACTTGGATCCCAGGAGCCTCGCGTCGTATCTGTTGGACAGGTATCCCAGTTCCACAAGCAGCGCCGGACACTTCGTGCGGAGCAGCACGCGAAACCCCGCGGCGCGAATACCGCGGCTTGTCATATTCGTAGTCAGCATCGATTTTTCCATAACCGCCGCACACGGACTCGTCTGCCTCATGCGATTCTCGGGGGCATAGATCGTAAAACCCCTGGCCCGGCGATTCGGCGCCGCATCGCAATGCAAGCTTACGAACAGTTTGGCTCCGACCCCTTGGGCCAGCGCCGCACGATCGTTGAGTTCGACAAAGGTGTCCGTGTTGCGAGTCAAACGGGCGTCGACGCCGGAAGCTTTCAGGGTATCAGCCACCATCAGGGCAACATCGAGAACGATGTCTTTTTCCCGAAACCCGTTGTGCGCTGTTCCCGGGTCCCTGCCGCCATGCCCGGGGTCTATCACCACCGGTCCGTACCTCAGTTCAGGCTCCCGCGCTGAAGGCGGTGAACGCTTGGTCACCTTGGGACGCCTGGGAGGCGAAGCAACCCTTGCCCGGGTCCTCAACGCACGGCGTATTCCCCGTTCGAGAGATTCCGGTACATAGATCGTCTCCCCGACTGACGCCAGACCGCCCTTCGGGCCAACCTTGCGACCGTTGACGTACGCCAGACCGCCGGGGTCGGCAAAGAATACCACGGAATTGAACCGATTGCCCAACGTCGCACTGTGAGCCGAGTTGCGCCGCATCGACAACCCAAGCCGATCGCCCATTTCGGCCGCCGTAATCGTCCCCGCCGGACCGACAGCAACTTCCCGGACCTTGCTGCTCTTTGGCTTGAGGAGGTTACATCCGCCGACACCAACGGCCATAATGCTAATACAGCCGATCGCAAGGCACTGGGTTACAACTCTCTTCACGTTATGCTCCACCGCATCTAAGGGTTAACACGTTTCAAACGAAACACTCTCACCAATCTGAACTACACCCTGCCTCCGTATTGGCAGTAGACAAGAAAAGCACACCAGCCCACGAACACCGTAATCAGAACGACGATCATCGGCCACGAGACTGACGCCCTGCGATCGGGAATCCCGTCGCTGATATCAACCGGCTCGGGCGGGGTGACGGTTTTCTGATCTTTCGGGGACCGTTCGGTCATTCATCGGGCCTCAGATCCATCGTCACGTTGAAGGCATCGTCAAACGAATACACGTCGCGAAAATCCTCGACACTATCCTCGTCGGTCTTTCGCATGAACGAGTTGTTTACGAGAAGGTAGACCATATTGCCCAGGTCGATAGTGGCGTGGATATTCCACTTCGACAGGACCGGTCTGGCAAGGTGCCCCCATCGCTCAACGGCCAGATCCCGCATCGCGTAACATAGTTGCATACCCGAGACGTGGCGCGCGGTCTCGGTCTCCGGGTCCTCATGCGGTTCGGGGGCATCCGAACCGTAGACGTCATTGACCGCGTGATTCAGCGCATCGTGCAGAAAAGCGAACGCCTCGAGCGGATATCGCCCGTCGCTGCGAATGACTTCTTCCATAGATTTACCCGACTGCCCTACCATTACGACTTCCTCGGAAAAAGCGGTTCCGGTTTCCTTACCTGCGTGCCCGGGGTCAACCGCCCCCACCCGGCCGCCTCACTTATACTCTGACCGTCGACCATTTGCCAGTTAAGTTGCTCCAGCCCCGCTGCCATCATCTCGGGCATAAACGGCGTCAGGTACGTCAGGACGATCCGAACGGCTTCGGCGCAGGTGTAGAGGATAGTGCCCAGTCGCTCGACCTGGGAGGCGTCTTTGGCCAGTTTGAACGGCGCGGTGGCATCGATGTACCGATTCGTGGCGCCGATGAGTTCGGTGATCTTGTCCAGGTAGAGTCCGAAGCAGCAGTTCTCCATCGCGCCGGTGGCCGATGCACGCAGATCGGCCGCCGCGGCCTGAACCACCCGCTCGTCGCTTCCGATATCGCCCGCCGCGGGCAACTGCCCGTCAAAATAACGGTTTATCATGTTCAGCGTGCGGTTCAGCAGATTGCCCAGGCCGTTGGCAAGTTCGTTATTGTATCGCCCCTCGAGGGCATCGTGGCTGAAGTCGCCGTCGGCGCCGAATGTCACCGCGCGCAGCAGGAAATACCGGTAGACGTCAACCGAATACTCCTGGCATATCTCGGCGATGGTTTCGCGCGAAATGAAGTTGCCCAGAGTCTTGGACATCTTCTTGCCCTCTGACGTCCACCATCCGTGCGCAAAGACGCTCTTGGCTACGGGCTCGTCGAGCGCCATCAGTATCGCCGGCCAGTAGACCGTGTGGAACCACAGGATATCCTTACCGATAAGGTGTACGTCGGCGGGCCAGTATTCCGCCCCCGCACCGTCATGCTCATCGCCGATTTCAGGCCAGCCCAGCGCCGTACGATAGTTGCTCAGCGCGTCGATCCAAACGTAAACGCTGTGTGCCGGATCGTTGGGCATCTCGATGCCCCATCCGCCGAGTTTCTCCTTGAGGCGAGAGATACTCAGGTCGGCTACGCCCATCTTCAGCTTGCTGAGCACCTCGTTGCGCCGCGCGACCGGTTGGATGAAACCGGGATTGGCGCCGATGTACTCGATCAGCTTATCGACCCACTTGCTCAGGCGGAAGTAGTACGTCGGTTCCTCGTATCGCACCAGAGGCTTACCGCTGACAACGCTCTTGTATTCGTTTTCGGCGGCCGCCGACTCGGTGATGAACTCTTCCTGCCCTTCGTCGTACCAGCCCTTGTACTGACCGAGGTATATCTCGTCACGCTCGATCAACCGCGTGATAATCGCCTGGACGCGCCGTTCGTGGCGCTCCTGGCTGGTGCGGATGAAGTCGTCGTTGCTGATATTCAGGTCTTTCCAGAGATCCTGGAAACCGACAACCACCTCGTCAGCCAGCTCTTTCGGCGAGATACTACGCTCGGCGGCGGCTTTGACTATCTTGATACCATGTTCGTCGGTACCGGTCAGGAACCGCACGTCCCGCCCGTCGGCACGGAAGTACCGTGCCAGCACGTCGGCTGCTATGGTCGTATAAGAGTGCCCGATATGGGGCACGTCGTTAACGTAATAAATCGGCGTTGTAACGTAGTAAGTCTTACTCATGATACAAGTAGCATCCACTGGTGGACCGGAAATTTCAAGTACGATTCAAATCTGACCGGACGGAAGATCACATTCGCGATCTCTCGAAGTCGATAACCTGCTGCAGCGTTTCGGTAAGCGGGACTACGGGTTCGTACCCGACCAGGCGATTGATCTTGCCCAGATCGGGCATGCGAACGAGCATGTCGTCGAAAGGACGCCCGTAGGCCTCCTCGTAGCTGATGACCCGTTTTTCGCTGGTGGAACCCGTCATTTCGATGATCTTGTCGGCCAGGGCATCAATGCTGATCGACTCGGTAGTGCCCACGTTGATAACTTCCCCGACCGCCCGATCGCAGTCGATGAGCTTGATCAGCGCCCCGACAACATCGCTGACGTTACAGAAGCACCGCGACTGGGTGCCCGAACCATAGATCTCAATCGTCTCGCCTGACAGAGCCCGTTGCACAAACCGCGGCACGACCATTCCGTACGTACCGGTCTGACGCGGACCGACCGTGTTGAAGAAGCGGCAGACTATCGTTTCCAGACCGCTCTCCTCGTGATACGCCAACGCCAGGAATTCGTCGATCATCTTGCTGCAGGCGTAGCTCCAGCGCGTAAACCGCGTCGACCCAAGCGTCGTGTCGTCATCTTCGTTGAAGGGCGTCTTGGTGTTCTTACCGTAAACCTCGCTCGTCGAGGCCACCAGTATCTTCCGACCGAACTTGTTGGCCAGGTCCAGAACAACTTCCGAACCGTGTATGTTCGTCTCGATCGTGTGAACCGGTTCGTCGACGATCAACTGCACCCCGACAGCCGCCGCGAGGTGGAAAATCATATCGCACCTGTCGATCAGCGATGTCATGGTCGGCACGTCACGGACCGATTCGCGAACGAACCGAAACGCCCCGTCGCCCCGGACCGAGACGAGATTATCCAGCGAACCTGTGGACAGATCGTCGATCACGGTCACAGAGTGTCCGCCGACCAGCAGCGCTTCGGTCAGGTGCGAGCCGATAAACCCCGCCCCGCCTGTAATCAATATATTCATGAGTTCTTCCTCATTCTTCCTCGCCCCTGGTTCATACAATAACAGGGCGTAGAGGATAGTCACTCATGCTCCAGGTAGCAACCGCAAACCGCAGATGAGCATTTGTGGGGCAGCATCATGAAACGACAGTTCGTATCTTCCCCCGCTGTCTACCAATCGGCCCGGCCGGTTGAGTTGCCCGTTATTTGTCAGGTTGATCCTTTCGTCCGCTCTTTGCCTGTTGCCGATTACCGTCTCGAACGCTGAATGAAAGTTGGCTCAGCTTCAAAGTTCGCGAATCGATCGCCTCGTTGTCAATATTGACAATCGTATACTTAACCCGAGGATCGCCAACAGCCGTATCGAAGTCCAGCAGCCCAAAAGAGCATTTCCTGTTGTAGCCCATAATAAACTCAGATCCGCGAGCGTTCTTCACCAAGCCGTGAGTATGCACATTCGTCAGTCGCGAACTCATCACCTCGTAGAGATCGTAGCCGCCGGCCCGCCGGATCCGCCGAAGATCCGAGCGATGACGGTCGGCAGCCATCAGGATAACCCCGTCAATGCGATGCTTCTCGATGAACGAAAATATCTCCTCTCTTTCAGCCGCAAATCCGTCCCAGGTGTCTTTGCTCCCGGGTTTCACTCCCGGGCTCCACGGTACCGACGATACCAGCACCTTGAACTTGCCCTTCGACGATCTCAGCATCCCGAGCAGCCATTTCTTCTGGACCGCCCCCAGCATCGAACCGCCCTTCAGGTCGCGGTAGTAGCGGCAGTCGAGCATGATAAAAAGAACGTCGCCAATGTGAAAGTCGTACCAGCAGCCCGGATGCTTCGCGCCGCCCCCGTAACCCGGGTTGCTCCAATTCTGCCTGAAAACCTCCCACACCTTCCGCTTCCATTGCGGCCGGTCAATGTCGGGCCCGCCCTCGCAATCGTTAGTCCCAAAATCATGATCGTCGTAAATTGAGAAAACGCCGATCGACGCGACCAGGCCGCGCCACTCGACCTGGCTCTGACGGCGATAATAGCAGTAACGCTGAGTTACCAGGCCGGTCGGGTCGTCGATATAAACATTATCCCCCAGGAGCAATAGCGCCCTCAATTTCCGCTTGCCCAGCGTGGTCCACATGCGTTCGTATTTGGGCGTAAAACCCGCCCCGCCGCCAAAGGCGATCCTGAAGCGCCCCGCCGCCCCTGGCTTGGGGAATGTACGAAACTCCGCCGCCGCCCCCGCCGCTTTCCCGCCGACCAGGACTTCGTATGTGTATCGGGTGTCCGGCGCCAGCCCCGAGGCCCGAATCGTTGCGGTGTAGTCCGACCCGGCGGACGTCCGCCCGTCTGCCACTAGCGGCTTGGCATCCGATTTGTTCGCCGTAACAGCTCGCACCAGGATCCGAACATCCGCTTCCCCAGACGTGCGGACCCAGAAACTCGTCGAAGAATCAGTAAGCGCCCCGACCAGCGGTCCGTGAAGCAATCCCTTGCCTCGCCCAGCCAGCCATGTCTTGAATTCGCTGTGGGCGTAAAGCGGCTTGAGAAAATCGCGCGGACCGGCCTGAATACGTTCTATGGGCAGCCCCCCCTCGACGGCCTGTTTGGCGTGCTTGAATGCCCCCGCCGAATCGCCCCGCCTGCAGGCCGCCATCGCCAAGACAAAATGTCGTTCGGCGTCGCTGATTGGGCTGTTCATTCTCCTCGGTGCTTTAGACGCCAGCTTGATCGCAGCATCCGTTTCACCTTTCGCCAACAGGCGCACCGCATTGCGGCCGGGATCATGCTGCCCAAACGCATCAACGGACAGAAGTAAAGACACCGCCAATATGCTGATGCTGATTCTTGGCATCGATAATCTCCTGTTAAGCGAACGCCAAATTCGTAAGTCGGTTTGACAGTTTTTAGCTGATAGCTGATAGCTGACAGCGGCACGGTTTGTCATTGGTTCGATCCGCGCTGAAGCCCGGACTATTCATCGGGCTCCTCTACCGCCGGGGGAGCGTTCGCCGCTAACTTGCAGAGTCTCTTCTCCTCCCGCTTGGCTTCCCTTTTCTTCTTCTTCGCCTGTTCTTTGCGACGTTTCTCGTAGCCGTAACTCGGTTTCGCCAAGGTATCGCCTTCCCAGTGTCTGCCTGCGTCGTTCTCGAAGTTCCCCGCCAGGTGTTCTGGACCAGCCTGTCGGCAGGCAGGTAGCGTCTGTCCTGGAGACCGTCACAAGGCTTCGGCAGTGATTGTATCCGATGAGGCGCCTTGGGCAAGCTGAATCTCGGGCTGGTAAGACTAGCGAGCGATTCGCTGGAAACAGAGAAACCGGAGAGTTGTGTATTGTGATGTCCCCCGAACTCGAACTCACGTTGCCAGGAAGAGCATAACGATATAGTAGGTCATTATGGCGGCCTCAACCAATCCGACCACCAGCAGCAACCGTTTTTTACGCTCGATATTCTTGTTTGACACAGTTGCCACGAATGTGAAAGCTGCAGGAACGATCAAGGCCAATTGAATCAGTTTCTTCGTCTCATCGTGGAATTGCTTCGGTCCAAAAATGTAAAAAGACACCATCACGGCCACAACGAAAAGACAAATGTAGGAGCCAATTCGTAACATCCAAATGGTTACGGAAGCCTCCGGGGCCGGTGCGGCTTTGGTGGTTCTGCGGTATTTCTTCTTGAGTTTGTTCCAAATGGCCAGCGCAATAATTGCAACGAAACCCAGGATTAGAAGACCGGAAGCTTGCCAGGGCATTGCGCCCAATGAAACTGTCATCGTCATCATTCAGCCCACTCCCAATCGCCAGATCTTTCCATATTCCGCCAATCATTTTCGCCAGCAGTAACGTAATCGATGACGCCTTCATCTTCCATACCAAAAACCGGGGCGCTTAACCCGGGAGACACCTCACTTAATTACGCTTTGCGATTGAACGAAACCCCCTAATTAAGTATGGCGTCCTCCGAACCACAGCAATTACCATATCGATTTCACGTGCCACGCGTCGAAAGGAAGAAAGAGTCAGAACTACTCTCTCTTATGTATTATCAATGCGTTAGGGGTTTTCCCGGCGAGAACGCCGCCGCTTTACATGAGCAAGAGAAGCACAAATGGTGATAATGCCTTAACACATTAGCAGATAACCCCTTCTTCTATTCGCAAGCCGGTTTATCCCGGCGCTTTCGCCGGCCGCAATTGCCCGATCGTTTAAACATCCGTCGGCGTGATCCGCGCGTCCTATCTCTTTCTTCTCCGCCCGGCCAGGCTCAGCACGCCCGTTGAGAGGATTAGTATCGTCCCCGGTTCGGGAACCAACCTTTCAACAAAGAGGCTCGAATCGCCGCTGGCCTCCCCGCCGTCTTTGGTCATGACCCAGCCGTTGGAGAACATGAGAATCGTAAGAAGTTCATCGCTCGGGTTCTGATCAGAGCCTAGAGTGTAGTCGTCACCGCCGCCATCGCCGTCATCAGTCCTCTGGCCCACCACCGGTGGAGGAAGCACCGGCTTGCCAGGTGTGAGAAGCGGAAATGACGACATCGCGGCGGTCCAGTTAATCTCGCGCAGGCCCGATTGCCCCAGCGTCACTACGCCGTCGTCGATGAATGGTATATAC
>CAZSLS010000216.1:0-11359 GCA_964607575.1 uncultured Planctomycetaceae bacterium
ACTACATTAGAAGAAACCATTAGAAAACCTGGTGGTAAATGGCGCAGTAATCTGATAGATTATCGAGTGGTCAGACCCGTCTGATCGCACAGGAGAAGAAACTGGCATGAAGCCAAGAGGCGGTTACAACGTGAATCTCATCGGCGGTCCTGCTACGACCGTCGAAAAACTCGCGCCGCCCGAAAAGCTATGTATCCCCTTACACAGCAAGAACTTGAACTTCACCGAACTCCGCGTCTCCGATGGCGACAGCGTAACCAGCGGTCAGACGCTCGCGGTTGATCCCGAGGCTTTCTCGGTCCCCCTGCTGGCGTCCTGCGGCGGGACGGTGAAGCTTTCGCAACTTGACGGGCACATCGTCATCGAGAATCTCAGTTGCCCGCCCGACCCGACGGACGATCCTGATGTCCCCGCACACGTGTCATACGATCCGAGTCAGGTCGCCGAGAAATGCCGCAAACTCCTGGACCTCGGAGCGTGGCAGTTTGTGAGCAACGCCCGAACGCAGCGTGTGGCGGACCCCCAGGGCACGCCCAGTGCCGTGATCGTCTCGACGGTACACCTCGAACCGTTCGTCGCAAGGGGCAGTGCAATATGTGCCGACAATGTCAACGAACTTGTCCGCGGTCTGGAACATCTCCAGTCGCTGCTCGAATATCAGGCGATTCACCTGGTCCTGCCCAATGTGGAACTCGAGTTGGCCCAAAATATCCAGGAGATCATCCGCGGACACGCCTGGTTGAAACTTTCCGAAGTGCCCCTGCAGATGCGATATCCCTTCGATAATCAAACGCTGCTCGCCAGGCATCTGGGCCTGTTTGTCGAGGGCGACGAAACCGTCTGGTATCTTCCCGTGGAGGGCGTGATCGCCTTCGACGGCGCACTGACATACGGCCGCCCCTGCACAAACCGAATAATTTCCCTGGCCGGTCCGGCGGTAAAAGAGCCAACGCACCTGGAAGTCCGGGTGGGCTACCCGATCGACAAGCTCCTCGCCGGACGCCTGGAACCCGCCGACAACGTGCGAGTGGTCAATGGCGGTATTCTCACGGGCAGGGAAATCACTGAAGATCAGGCGGGGATCGATGTCGAATGCTCCGGTCTGACCGCCCTGGAAGAGCCCACCGTACGCGAGATGTTCGGATGGCTCCGCCCCGGTGGCGACAGGCGATCTTACAGCAAGTGCTTCACCAGCTCCCTTAAGGGTGAGTTTGCAGAGAGGCTCAGCACGTCGCTTCGCGGCGAAGGGCGTCCCTGCGTAGCCTGCGGTCAGTGCGTCAGCGTCTGCCCGGCGGGCATCATGCCAAACGCTATACACAAATACCTCTTCAGCGACGAACTCGAACAGGCCCAAAGGATGAGGACAGACCTCTGCGTGGAATGCGGTTTGTGTTCGTATATCTGTCCGTCAAAACTCGACCTGTACGACGAATTAGTCCGCGCCAAGGTGAGAATCGACGAAGAACTGGGCCCCCCTCCCGGTCAGCAGGAAGAGCAGGAAGAGCAAGCGACCGACGAGAGCCAACAGGAGGATGAGGCATGAAGTGGCTGGCCAACCTCCTGGACAAAGCCCGTCCGACATTCCAGAAGGGCGGATCGCTTGGCGCATTCAAACCGCTATTCGACGCGATCGACGCGTTCATGTTCAACCCCCTGACCCAGGCCAAGCTTGCCCCCCACGCACGCGATCCGCTGGACGTGAAGCGTTACATGTCGATGGTCATCATCGCATTGCTCCCGGCGACGTTCGCGTCATTCTACTTCTTCGGTTGGCGAATGCTACCGATGATCATGGTCTCATACATCGCCGGCGGAACGGTGGAAGTAATCTTTGCGATGATTCGCAAAGAGGAGATCAACGAGGGCTTCCTCGTAACGGGGTTGTTGTTCCCGCTGATATTACCACCGGGCCTGCCATTGTGGATGGTGGCAGTCGGCGTGATGTTCGGGGTTCTGGTGGGCAAAGAGATATTCGGCGGGACCGGGCGGAACCTGTTCAACCCCGCACTCATCGGAAGGTGCTTCCTGTTCTTAAGCCACGGTCTGGTCATGGGTAATAGCTGGATCGAACCGGGCCGGGAGTGGTACGGGCGGTTCGGTGATTACGCCACCGCGCCGGTCGATGCGGTATCGCAAGCCACTCCGCTGGCGGATAAAACACTCGCGCCCCTCAGCAACCTGTTCTTCGGGAATGTCTCCGGGTGTGCGGGCGAGACGTCGGCATTGGCGCTCATTCTGGGCGGTGTACTCCTGTTATTCTTCGGAGTGGCGAATTGGCGGACGGTTGTTTCCATACTGGTGAGTTTCGGCGTCATGACCGCCGTGTTTGCCGGTGGAGATATGCATTTGGTGGTGTGGCATTACCTGGCGGGCGGACTCCTGCTCGGAACGTTCTTCATGGCGACCGATCCGGTGTCAAGCCCTATAACCAACGGCGGGAAGTTTGTCTATGGCGCCCTGATCGGTGTAGCAACCGCACTGATACGATTCAAGGGTTCGTTCGCTGAAGGAATGATGTTCGCGATACTTGTGGGCAATATGTTCGCCCCGATAATCGACGAAGTGTTCATTGCACTACATGTAAGGGGGCTGCGTAATGAAAAGTAACTTCTACACGATCGCATACGCCGCAGTGCTCGGATTGGTCTGCGCAACGGCCCTTACGGCGGTACATGCGTTGACAGAAGAAGCGTACAAGAACAACAAGGCCGCCAAGAAGGCCCGAGATATCATGATGGTTCTTGATATTCCCTTCGACGCAAACGCATCTGCCAAAGAGATCGTCGAGATTCAAGAACGGAAAGTCAATGAGGATAAGACATTGGCCGGTACCCTCGGTGTCACAGGCGTCTATTCCAGCGGCGAGGCCGAAAAACGGCTTTGGGCGATAGAGTTCGAAGGCGAGGGGATGTGGAAACCGATCAAAGGCCTGCTTTGCCTCAAGAACGACATGAAGACAATACACGGCGTCACGTTCTACGAGCAGGAAGAGACCCCCGGTCTGGGCGCTAGAATAACCGAACCGCTCTTCATGGACGGATTCCGAGGGAAAACCATATACGACAGTTCCGGCGAGGCTCGAATACGCATCATGCCGAAAGGAACACATTCCGGAAACAACGAGATCGACGCGGTGTCCGGAGCCTCAATAACAAGCGGCAAGGTCGAGGACATGCTTAACGAGCTTATCGAAAAGATTGACAGGGCCCGAGACGCAGGAAAACTGCCGGAGGTGCCAGATGGCCGATAGCTCCCCGCAGATCGGCGGTTGCACGGGCGGTATCTGCTGCGGTAAAGGTAAAGAGACCTTCAAGGCCGGCTTGTGGGTACTCAATCCCGTCGCCATTCAGGTTCTGGGCGTCTGCTCGGCGCTGGCGGTGACCACCACGCTGATGAACTCGCTGGTGATGAGTATCGCCCTGACGTTCGTGTGTGTCGGGTCGAACCTCTTTGTCTCGCTGCTGCGAGATGTAACGCCCCGCCGGATCAGGATGATCGCGGAAGTCGCGATTATCGCGACGTTCGTAATCATATTCGACCTGCTGCTGAAGGCGTACTACTTCGAGATGTCCTTACAACTGGGCCCGTACGTGGGCCTGATCATCACAAACTGCATCGTCATGGGGCGGGCCGAAGCCTTCGCTCTGCAAAACCCGCCGACAGTATCGATGCTCGACGGTTTCGCCAACGGGCTGGGCTACACGGTAGTCCTCTGCTCGGTAGGCTTCTTCCGCGAGTTGCTGGGTTCGGGACAGTTGTTCGGATACACGGTTCTCCCCAACTGGTACCCGCAGAATGGTCTGATGATAGTGGCACCGGGCGCCTTTATCACGCTGGGATTCCTGATCGCGCTTTACAACAAACTCAGCGGCGCTAACGATCCGGACAAGGAGACCGCGCCATGAGCGATGTATCACCTTGGGCAATCCTGATCGCCTCGATCTTCACCAGCAATCTTCTGCTGGTTAACTTCTTGGGTATGTGTTCGTTTTTGGCCTGTTCCCGACAGGTGGGCACGGCGCTGGGGCTCGGGACGGCGGTAGTGTTCGTGATGATCTGCACCGCGGCGATCAACTGGTGCATATACACTTACGCTCTGGTCCCCCTGGGGATAGAGCATCTTTGGTTCATTATCGCCATCGCGGTGATCGCAGCGTTCGTGCAGTTCGTAGAGATGTTTGTCGAGCGATTCAGTCCGACACTGTACCACGCGCTGGGTATCTTCCTTCCACTGATCACCGTCAACTGCGCGATCCTGGGCGCTTCGCTGCTGATGATCACGAGGCATTACGGATTCGTGCAGTCGGTGGCTTTCGGGTTCGGCGGCGGGCTCGGTTGGATGCTGGCGATCGTGTTGATCGCCGGGCTCAGGCAGAAGATGACTTACAGCCACGTCCCCAGACCGTTCAAAGGCGTAGCGATCGTTATGGTAATCACCGGGATCATGGCGATGATCTTCATAGGCTTCGCGGGAATGGTCAAGATCTGACGGATAGCATTCATGATATTTCTCTGGTCAATACTGGTTCTGATTCTGCTGGTCGTCGGGCTCGCGGTGCTGCTTACCGTCGCCGAGAGCGTGCTGGTCAATTACGGCGTCTGCGTGATCGACGTCAACGCCGGCGAGAAGTCGCTCGAGATCGACGGAGGCCAATCGCTGCTTTCGGGCCTGATCGAATCGAAGATATTCATCCCGTCGGCATGCGGCGGGCAGGGAACCTGCGGATTCTGCAAGATCGAGGTGCTCGACGGCGGCGGACCGATCCTGCCCACCGAAACGCCATACATCACCAGGATCGAGAAACGCGACGGGGTGCGACTCGCCTGCCAGGTCAAGATCAGAGAAGATATCAAGGTCAAGATACCAGAGGACCTGCTGAACGTAAAACTCTTCACCTCCACCGTCAAGAGTACCACCGAAATGACGGGCGATATCAAGGAAATACGCTTCAGCCTGATCGAACCGGCTGAAATATTCTCGCGCACGGGCCAGTACGTCCAGATCCAGGCCCCCTCCCCTGACGGTCCGGTCTTCCGAGCGTATTCAATCAGCTCGGCAGTATATGAAACCAACGAAGTCGAACTGGTGGTCCGCCTGATACCCGGCGGTATAGGTTCGACGTATCTCCATAATCTCGAGGTCGGTGATACAGTCCAATTCACCGGACCCTACGGCGACTTCATCCTGGACGAAGATCCCGAGTGCGAACTGATTTGCGTGGGCGGCGGGGCCGGTATGGCGCCAATGAAGAACATCCTTTTTTCGATCTACCGCGAGCAGCCCGACCGGACGTGCTGGTTGTTCTTCGGTTGCCGGGCCAAAGAAGATGTCTTCTATATCGAGATGTACGAAGAACTTGCCAAGAAGCATCCGAATTTCCACGTGGTCTACGGGCTTTCAGAGCCTAAAGACGACGATGACTGGGATGGTGAAACCGGTTTCATCCATTTATCTCTCGACAAGATGATCGAACCGGGTGGCGACAAGCGCCAGGCTTTCCTGTGCGGTCCGCCCCCGATGATCGACGCGGTAACGCGCGTGCTTCAGGCCAAGGGGCTGGCCGACGATCGTATCTTCTACGATGAATTCTAGATCGGCGCAGGGCGGGGGTGCCTGCCCCGGTTCGCTGCAAAGCACCCCGGTCGCTTTGGCGTATTTTTGCGGCGTATTTCGAGAATTTCTCGTATGAGACTCCGGTTCAGGGTATAAGAGTAGTCAAGCTATCGACTTTTCGGAGTAGCCCAACTCGCGAGAACCTCGAGAACCTGAACAGCGAACTACTTGTGATGACTGACGATATCCAGACCGAGTCGACCCGTTACGAACTTCCGCTCGCCCCGATCGGCAGCAGCGATGAAGAGCAGCGGCATAACGTCGAAGGAACGCCCGCCTCGGAGGAAACCCTCGCCGCGAACGCACTGTGGTTCTGCCGCCTCCGCTGGGTCATTATCGCCATGTTGGCGGGATTCGGCGTATTCACTCTGCTCGGGAAACTGCCCGCGAACCTCGGTCTGAGGCCCGGCGCAATCTGGGCGTTCGTCTGCGCGGGTATACTTGTGGTGTGTAATGTCGCGTACCTGATTCACCTCCGCCATATCGCTAATTCACCCAAGCGCCATGCCGCCCAGGCGAACCTCTGGATGCAGATAGTCCTGGACCTGCTGGTGCTTACGGGAGTCGTGCATTTTATCGGAAGCCTCGAGACGCACATGGCCGACGTGTATCTCTTCCACATCGTCCTGTCGTGCATTTTCTTCACTCCACGTCAGAGTTCCATAGTAACGCTGCTGGCGTGCGTGTTGTTTCTGTTGTGCGTTCTGGCCGAGTTGACAGGAGTCATTCCCGCCTCGCAACTTCACATTAACACCGGGGTCCGAAAGAGTATCGAAGCATCCAGAGGCGAGGTGCTCATGGTACTCGGTTCGGTCTGGGGGATTCTGATAGCCGTATGGTACCTCGCTTCCCACTTTGCCGCCAAGCTGCGCCAACACGAACATGACCTGGCGGAAACCAATATCCGCCTGGTTGCGGCGCAGAAGGAACGCACCAGGCATATGATGCATACGGCCCACGAGCTCAAGACTCCGTGTGCGGCGATTTACGCCAACGCGCGCGTCCTGATCGACGGATACTGCGGCGACTTGCCCGACGAGGCACTGGGCGTATTGCAGAGGATTGCGCACAGGTGTCTGGGCCTGGCTTCGCAGATACAGGACATGCTGCGCCTGGCAAATTTGAGATCGGAGGGCGGTCCAATATCCAAGCCCGAAACTTTCAACGTCGCCGAACCGCTGCAATGGTGCATCGAGCAGGTCTTGCCCGCCGCCGGGCAGAGGAACGTTACCCTCGAAACGGACATCCGACCGGTATTAACCAACTGCGTCGAAGATCATCTCAAGATGTTCTTCCTGAACCTGGTGTCCAACGCGGTGAACTACTCCCACGAAGGCGGAAGGGTCCACGTCACCTGCAACCTCGGGGCGGACAAGCGCCCGCACGTCACCGTCAGCGACGAGGGGATAGGTATAGCGCAGGAAAAACTTCCTCATATCTTTGAAGAATACTATCGAACCACTGACGCCGCCCAACACAACCGCGGTTCCTCAGGGCTGGGGCTGGCGATCGTCCAGCAGATAGCCCAGGAGCACCGCATCGCTCTGACCGTGGAAAGCCGCCCCGGAAAAGGAACTCTCTTCCATGCCATTTTACCACCGGAAGACACCGCAACCATACAAGCCATAACCAAGGAGACCCACAATGGCCAACATACTGGTAGTTGACGATGATGTAGATCTGACCGCCGCAACCAAACTCGCGCTTGAGTCCAACGGGCACAACGTCCGAGTCGCACTGGATATCGACAGCGCAAAACAGGAGATGCTGGAAGAGGTACCCGAACTGGTAATCCTCGACGTGATGTTCCCCGAAGACAGCGCCGCGGGATTCAGTCTGGCCAGAGACATGCACTCCGACGATACGCTCTCGGCGGTTCCGATCGTCATGCTGACCGCCATCAATGCCGAAATCCCCCTGGGCTTCAGTCCTGACGACATCGACGAGACGTGGCTGCCCGTCAAGAGCTTCCTCGAGAAGCCCGTGGACTTCGCGACGCTTCTTGCCAAGGCCGATGAAATGCTTGAAGACAAGCCCTCCGGCACCTGAAGCCTTCGGCAACGGCTTCTTGCCACGGATGAACACGGATAAACACAGATGATACGAATATGGAAACGGCAATGACAACGACAACGGCTTCCACTGTTGGTTGTTGTCGTTTGAGTATCCGCACTATCCGTGTTTATCCGTGTTCATCCGTGGCAAAAGACAAAACGAAGTCGATGGCCAAGACTCGACGGGCGAATTGTGCTTTGGAATCGTCCCGCCTCCCGTTATCATTAAGATCGAGGCACGGTCCGACAAGGAAAGGAAGCTGCAAACGTGGGCGCATTGCTGAACTTACTGGCAGACAGGAAGGTGCTTGTCTCCGACGGCGCCTGGGGCACGATGCTCCAGGCCAGGGGACTTACGCCCCAGCAGTGCCCCGAGGAATGGAACGTATCCCACGCCCAAGACGTGAAATCCGTGGCTGCGGAATACGCCCGCGCCGGAAGCGATCTGGTCCTGACCAATACGTTTGGAGGCTCGGCGACGAAGCTTGCAAAAATGGGCTTCCGGGACAAGGTTCGCGAATTCAACCTCGCCGGCGCCCGCAATTCCCTCCAGGGCGCCCCGGACGCACTGATCGTCGGATCGGTCGGACCAACCGGCGATTTCCTCCAACCGCTTGGCACGGCAACCGCCGATGAAATGGAGGCCGTGTTCTGCGAGCAGATCGGCGCGCTGCTGGAGGCCGGACTGAAGGTGATCTGTATCGAAACGATGACCGCTGTCGAAGAAGCGCTTGCCGCTGTCCGTGCAGCCAGGAAACTCGACCCCGAACTCGATATAATAACCACGTTCACCTTCGACGCCACGCCCAATGGACCCAGGACAATGATGGGCGTTGATCCGCAACAGGTGGTCGAAGAACTGCCCGCCGCCGGCGCGAACGTACTCGGAGCAAATTGCGGTAACGGTATCGAGCAGATGACCAATATTACTAATGAGTTCCGAAAACACACCAACCTGCCTATACTTATACATGCGAACGCCGGTCTACCGGAACTCGTCGATGGTCGGACCGTCTTCAGGCAGAGCCCCGAAGCGATGGCCGCCCATACGCGGGCGCTCCTCGACGCCGGAGCAAACATAATCGGCGGATGCTGCGGTACGACGCCCGAACATATTACCGCGATGAAAACCGCACTGAACGCGTAAACAGACTGACTCGATATAATGTCACCGGAAATGATATCCCTGTTGGCGGGCACCGCGGTCGTAGGCTTTGTGCATACATTGGCCGGACCGGATCACTACCTGCCCTTCATCGCCATGGCCAAGGCTCGCCGCTGGTCGACCGCCAGAACCGCCTGGGTTACGTTCGCCTGCGGAATCGGGCACATCGCCGGTTCGGTTGTCTTGGGCCTTATAGGTATCGCCGCGGGATGGACGCTTGATGGAATGAAACTCAAGGAATCTGTTCGGGGCGAGTACGCCGCGTGGTTGCTGATGGCCTTCGGGTTGGCGTACTGCGTCTGGGGAATCCGCCGGGCAATACGCAACAAACCGCACACGCACCACCACGCGCATGTGGGCATCGAGCACACTCACCACCACGCGCACAACGTGGACCACGCACACCCCCACAATGAACGCAAGCGAAACATCACGCCGTGGATCCTGTTTACCATATTCGTGTTCGGTCCGTGTGAGCTGCTCATACCGTTTCTGCTGTGGCCCGCGGCGGCGGGGAGTGTCGCCAGCGTGATCATGGTCGCGTCGGTATTCGCCCTGGTGACGATCTCAACGATGCTGGCAGTGGTAATGCTGGCGACTTACGGTCTGAATCTCCTGCCCGCCAGGAGCATGCAAAGATACAGCCACGCCCTGGCCGGTGGGGTAATATTCCTGTGCGGTGTGGCAATAATACATATGGGGTTGTAGCCCCCCTGGTTCCGGGAGTAACTTAGTGTCGTTGAAAAACACCGATCCGTCTGAGTTCCTGGTAACTGACCCAAAACAGTTCGCCGAGGTTTGCGAGACGCTCAGAGACGCCGGTACGTTCGGATTCGATACCGAATTCATCCGCGAACGAAGCTACGAACCGCAATTGTGCCTCATCCAGGCGGCCACGCCCGACCTCATCGCCCTGATCGACCCGTTCAAGGTCGACGCTGGAGCATTCTGGGAACTGGTCGCCGACGGCGATATCCGCAAGATCGTACACGCCGGTACGCAGGATTTGGAAATGTGCTATCTGCACATAAAGCGTCCCGGGGCAAACATCTTCGACGTGCAGGTTGCCGCCGGGATGGTCGGGCTGGGATATCCGCTGTCATACGGTAAGCTCGTACAGGCTCTTCTCGGGGAAAAAACTCTCCAGGACAAGAGCTACAGCGAGTGGAGCCACCGCCCCTTGAGCCCCGGACAACTCCGCTACGCCGTGGAAGACGTGATCCATCTCGATTCGATCCACAAGATCCTGAAGAAACGGCTGAAGAAACTTGGCAGGGAAACATGGTTGCGCCAGGAGATGCAGACTCTCGAGAGTACCGACCTGTTCGATTGCAAACCACAAGACAGATGGCGGCGAGTACAGGGGTGGCAGCGGTTGAATCGACGAAGACTTGCGATACTCCGCGAGTTGGCGGCTTGGCGCGAACAGGGCGCACGCCGCTACGACCTTCCGCCCCGCACGTTCCTGCGAGACCAGGTGCTGACCGCCCTTTCACGCCACATGCCCACAACCGTCAAGGAACTGCGCGATACCAAAGGCTTCCCGAAACCACTGGCGGGCAAGGAAGGCAAAACCGTCCTGCAGGCGATAGAAACCGGACGCAACGTGCCCGAAGCCAAACTGCCCGATCCGAACCAACCGAAAGACGAAAACCCCGTCGACAAGATGCTGGTGGATCTCGTCTCGGCGACGGGACAGTCGATATGCCTCGCCGAGGACCTCTGCCACCCGCTCTTCGCCAGCCGCAGCCACTACGCCGCACTCGTCAGCTCCACGCGATATGGAACGCCCAAACCGGACACACTGAAGTTGCTGACCGGGTGGCGCAAAAAATTCGCCGGTAAGAGGTTGAAGGAAATGCTCGCCGGTAAGAGGACCATAAAAGTCGCCAACAAGTCAGGACTCGAACTGGACTGAGTTGATAGCCTATCTCCGCAAATATGCCAATTCACCGGGCAGGACAATATCGTTTCCGAGGTTATCCTCCCCGTAACCGTGCTCGGCCAGCAGTTTCAGATCGTCCAGAACCCGCTTGTCGCCCCTGAAGGTGATCGTAAGTTCAACGTTGATATCGATCTTCCCGGTCGCCTGAAGACGGGCAACTTCGTCGATGACGCGCTCCAGCAGGGTTCCGCTCTCGCGGACCGGAATATCGGGCAAGACCAGCGGATGCGCATAGATCATCATCTTTCCGCAATTGGCCAGGTCCAGCACAATCTCCCTGGCGTTTTCCATCACGTCGGCATTCGCGCAGGATGCGCCCCTGATGACCTCGTGATCGGCAATCGCGGAAGCCAACCACTGGCGCTTGTGGGCATTGATCGTCTCGTTGGCGCGAAATATCTCCAGCGGCGTGCTGGCGTCGTAGGAATGCCCGTTCAGTTTCAACCGCACGTCGCTACCGTAGTACAACACGATCTTGGCCACCAGCGTCGACGGGCGGACGTGAAAACCGCGATACCTGGGTATGGGCAGTTCGACCTCGCATATCTCGGCGTAGCTCTTGAGCATGTCCTGGCAGAGAG
>CAZSLS010000217.1:0-11337 GCA_964607575.1 uncultured Planctomycetaceae bacterium
ATGCTGAACCGCGATAATTGCAAGCGTAAAATCAACTATTTTCATCAAAAACTGGTTTTTTCGAGACGTTGGTAAAGAACGGTAGCTCCATATCCGATCTAATGTTAACGGGTGCCAATCGCGTCACACATTATTCATACGGAGTACGCCATGACATCCATCGGAACGCTTAACACCACACAGGGGCAAACTCGAGAGATCATCGCCATCTCGCAACATGAGCGGATCGTGGACGCCGCAAGGGTCATGCACGAAAACCGCGTCGGCTGCCTCGTGGTCGCCGCATCCGAAGACGACGAAACGATGGTCGGGGTAATCTCCGAACGCGATATTCTCGGATGGATCAGCAACGCAACGCCCGCAACGTATTTCCAGCAGGTGCGCGAAATCATGACCACGAACGTCGTTTCCTGCAGACCGGGCACACCCGCCAGTGAAAGCCTCGAACAGATGAAGCGGCATCACATGCGCCATATGCCCATCGTCGAAGGCGGTAAGGCTATAGGCATGCTCTCGGTGCGAGATCTGCTCGAAAGCCACATTCTGTAAACATCAAACCAGGTCTCAGACTCCCCCGCCGCCGTGGGCCCACTTGAAGAGTCGGCGCCACTCAGGCCTTTGTATTGCGCGGACGTTCAAGTATAATCACCATTGAAACATCCCCCTGACTACGGAAGGCGGAAGCAAAATGGTATATCGCGGAAATATGGTATCGCGTTGGGCGGCGTGCCTGAGCGTTGTGATCCTGATCGCCTCTGGAGCCGCGGCCGGTCCGGTCGCCATCGACAAACCGCTGATCGCCCACTGGACGTTTGATGACGCCGCATCGGCCGGCGCCACCTGCGCCGATACCAGCGGTAAGGGTTACAGCGCATCGCCGGCAGGTAAAGCCAATCTGACCCGCATTGAGGGCGTATTCGGGCGTGCGATGAGCTTTTCCGGTCGCCACAGGTTGCGAGTACCGGGCATGACCGATATGACGAAGGTCAAGAAGATCACACTCAGCGCCTGGGTGATGCCCGCCAGTTTCCAGACGTACAACGAGATATTCCGCAAGGAGGACGCTCACTTCCGCATTCTGTTTTCGTTCCAGGAAAACGGGAAGACCCTGTCGCTCGGTCTGAACATCGGCGGGTACATGGAGTGCGACGCCCGGATAAGTCCGAAACTGCTGTTAGACGGGATGTGGCATTTCTGTGCGGCCACTTACGACGGTAAGACCATGCGCGTCTACCTCGACGGAAAGGAAATCGCTTCGATAGATCGCCCCGGAGCGATCAATTCCCAGCGAAATGCACCTCCGTGCATCGGTTCGGCCAACGGCGGCGAGTGCTTCCAGGGCGCAATGGACGACCTGCGAATCTACTCCGAGGCCCTGACCGCAAAGCAGATATCAGCGCTCCACTCCCAGGGACTCAAAGCTCTCAAGGCGTACTACGCCAAACAGGACAAGCATATCGACGCCTTTTCGTCGGTGGGCAAGTCGCTGGCCCGCACACTTGCCAACTGGCGGAAGGACCTCGTCGAAAAACGCATCGCGTTGAGCCCGAAACTCGCCCAGGCCGCACGCAGAAAGCTCGGCGTCACCTTCCCCGAAGAGTACCGCAACTTCGTCGCCCTGACCGAAATAGACCCTATCGAATATCTGAAATCCAGCGATGACAGCGTAAATGAGTCTCTGGCGAAGCGAGCGATCGGACCGCTGGTCGAGTACAAGCCCCTCACCGATAACCAGTGGGCCAGGCAGAGCCCCGAAGACCTCAAGAAATGGAAGGCGATCGCCGCGGCCGAAAAAAAGTTCGCCGACCTTCGCAAACAGGGCGCCGCGGCGCGATTCTCGCCGGAATGGATCGAAGCGGCTATGCTGATCGGGAGCAACTACGCAAACGTTCCGTCCAGACCCAGAACCAGGGAGCGCGTCGCGCCATACGTCACGCCGGCGACCCCGCTAACAAAGAACCTCACCGCCGACGAAGCCAAAGACGCCCTCCGGAAAGACTGGCTACACCAGGCGGGCAATAACCCTACACCCAAACGCATCGCGGACGAAATCAAGTGGACGCGACGACTGGCTGGGCGAATCAAATCCGCCTCGGGCGGAAAGGTCGCTTTCACCGCCGAACTGGCGAAGCTCGACGCCCTGGCTGGAACGGCCGCGACTCTCAAATCCGCAGACCCCGAGCTTTACTTCAAGATCCGCTCAATCAAGCGCGACATCGCCTTCAAGAATCCCGTCGTCGACTTCGACAAGATGCTGATGGTGGACATGCCATTCCCCGCGGGCAGCGAATGGCCCCACGAGACGCGCCATCGCCTGGGCTACATGGCCGTTCCCGGCGCGCGACTGCTCGTCCTGAAAGGCCTCTCGCCGGCGGGCAACCTCACGCAATTGGCGCCCAAAGCACCGCTGCACGGGTCGTTCTGGCGACCGGACGTGTCGTTCGACGGGAAGAAAGTACTCTTCTGCTTCAAACCGCATAACGAAAAAGCGTTCCACCTCTACGAGATCAACGCAGACGGCGGTTCGCCGGTCCAACTTACCGACGGACAGTACGACGATCTCGACCCGATCTATCTGCCCGACGGACACCTGATGTTTTCAACCACGCGCGGGCACACCTACGTCCGCTGCATGCCCCCCACCAACGCCTACCCGCTGGCACGCTGCGACTCAGACGGGAAGAACGTCTACCTGATCTCCCGAAACAACGAACCGGACTACCTCCCGTCAGTGATGAACGACGGGAAGATCGTCTACACGCGATGGGAATACACCGACAAACCGCTCTGGCGGGCACAGGGTCTGTGGACGGTCAATCCCGACGGTACGCAGGTCGACACGTTCTGGGGTAACCAGAGCGTCTGGCCGGACCTGCTCAAAGATGCGCGGAGCATCCCCGGCAGCAGGCGCGTCATGTTCACCGGGAGCGCGCACCACAACTGGTTCAGCGGGACGGTAGGCATTATCACGCCGGGCAAAGGTTTCAACTTCCCGCACGGGCTGACCAAAGTCACCGCCGACCTGCCCTGGCCCGAATCGGGTAACGGTCCGAGCGACCCGGTCGAATCACCGAACTACCACGCATCGGGAAGATACGGCGCATACTACTCGCCATACCCGCTGAGCGAGAAAGACTTCATCGTCTCAGCCAATCGCGGCGGGAAATTCCTGCTCTACCTCATGGACGTCGGGGGCAATCGCGAACTCATCTACGAAGGCGTGAACAACATCTTCCACGCCATGCCCCTCAAAGCCCGCACCAAACCGCCGGTTGTCGAGGACAGAGTCACCTGGCCGACCGCCGCCAACCGCCTGAAGCCCAAGAGCGGCGTGATCTACACCAACAACGTTTACCAGGGCGCGCCGAAGGTGTTGGCAGGCAAGGCCAGATACCTCCGCATCCTGAACATCGAGCACAAAACCTACACCTACTGGTACAAGCGCCCGTACCTGTCCACCGGCCCGGTAGTCTCAGCCGTGCAGTCCGAGGGCGTAAAGCGAATCCTGGGTACTGTCCCGATCGAGAAGGACGGTTCGCTGGCGTTCGATGCGCCAGCGGGCATTCCGCTGCACTTCCAACTGCTCGACGAAAACTATCTCGCCCTGCAGACCATGCGGAGCTTCACCGGCGTCATGCCCGGCGAGCGACGCGGATGTCTCGGATGCCACGAGCGACACAGCGCCACTTCCCCGCCGGCCAGCCGGGCGATCGCGCTTAAACGCCAGCCCAGCAAGATCACCCCCCCGCCGTGGCGCGACGACACCGTCGGCTTCGAACGATATGTCCGCCCGGTGCTTGACAAATATTGCGGCAAGTGCCACCAGGGCAAGGGCAAAGGGCGCAAGAAACTCGACATGACCCCACGCCCGGGGCGCCTCGGATTCGACGAGACTTACTGGCTGTTCACCGGGAAGCCCGCGTGGGGGCGACCCTACAAGAAGCCCAAGAACCCGCCGCCCGGATTCGGAATCGCCGGCATGATCATGGTCGAAGGCTACGGGCAGAGGGACCCCGTCGCTTACCAGACACCCAAACCGATGACGCGCTTGTCGTACAAGAGCCGTCTCATCCAGATCGCCTCCAGCGGAAAGCACAACAAGGTCAAAGTCGACCCCGTAAACCGCCGCAGGCTCATCGTCTGGGTAGACGCGATGTGCCCCTACCGCGGCGCCCCGGAAGTCCGCGCCATCCCCGACCCGGTCTTCCAGGGAGTCAACTGGCTTTCCATCCGTCCGAAAATCAAAACCGCCCCCCGCATCACACGACCGGGACCGGTTGACTAATCCGAATGCTTCCATGGGACCTTAGCAGCCTCACCGCCTGACACATAAACCCACATATCCGCATGCCTTATGCGATGGCGCCGCAACAGCAGGCGACACTTCGGCTTTTCTGTTTATGTCAATTTTTATAACTGCGCCAATTTTTCCTGTTTTAATTAATCCCAACCATAATACTGCCGATTACACTCATGCCACCGGCATTTGCCGGCAGTCGGTTCCAAGGGTGCCACCGGAAGGATGATCTCCGATGGTTAGGAATCAGGAAAAAGAAAGCCGCATCGGTCAGCTTGTCGCCAATGGCCGCCAATTCTCGCCGCATATGCCCCCCTACGGCTAAGCCGTAGACGCTGATCAAACAAGCGCATCAGTCTGAGAACCGAGAGTCCCCTCAAACAAGCGAAAGGATAGTGGACCAAATGGCAGAAGAAACAACGGCAGTTAAACTGGATCAAGGGCAAAAGTCAGGCAAATACCTCACTTTTGCCCTGGCCGAGGAGGAGTACGGCCTGGAGATACTCAAGGTGCGAGAGATCATCTCGATGTCTGAGATCACTTCCGTGCCGAAGACGCCCGAGTTCGTAAAAGGAGTCATCAACCTGAGAGGCAAGGTCATACCCGTTATCGACCTCCGCCTCAAGTTCACAATGGAAGAAGCCCCCTACACCGACGAGACCTGCATCATCGTAGTCAACGTCGACAGTATCGAAATGGGCATCATAGTGGACCACGTATCGGAAGTTCTCGACATCGTCAGCGGCGATATCGAAGAGGCTCCGGAATTCGGGGCGAACGTGGATATCGATTTCATCCTCGGCATGGGCAAAGCCGAAGGACGCGTCACAATCCTCCTGGATATCAACAAAGTGCTGACGGGCAGCGACCTGTCGGCGGTCGCATCAATGGCATAGAACTGTCCGAGCCACAAGGGCATCGGACGAACATTGAAACACTGTTTAGGAAAGAGAGAAGAAATGTTTAAGAAACTGTCACTACGAGCAAAGATCATTATGGGCAGCACCATCGCGTTGGTTCTGTTCGCGATTCTCGGGGTCGTTAATCTGACCAGTCTGATTTCACTGCAAGACTCCAGCAAGTGGGTGGACCACACCCATAGCGTTATCTCCGACGCCGGAGCCATCGAAGCCGCCGCGGTGGACATGGAAACCGGTATGCGGGGATACCTGCTGGCCGGTAAGGATGAGTTCCTGAACCCCTACAAGAGCGGACAGAAGGCTTTTCTGGAAAGAGTCGCCGCACTGAAGGAGGTCGTCAACGACAACCCCGCGCAGGTGCAGTTGCTTGGGGAAATAGAAGCCACCATCGGCGAATGGACGAGCAAAGTAACTGAACCGACCATCGCCCTTCGCACCGAGATCGGCGACGCCAAGACGATGAACGATATGGCCCAACTCGTCGGAAAGGCCGAGGGCAAAGTCTTCTTCGACAAGTTCCGAGACCAGATCGCCACTTTCTCCGGGCGCGAACAGAAGCTCATGACCGATCGGCAGAAAGCCGGGCAGGCCGCCGCCGCCGCGGCGCAGACTGCGGTCAAGACGCTCGATGAAACGACCACGTGGGTAGCCCACACTTACGAAGTAATCGCCCAGGCCAACGAAATACTCGCTGCGACCGTCGATATGGAAACGGGCATGCGCGGGTATCTCCTTGCAGGCAAGGACGAGTTCCTCGCACCGTACACCGCGGGCAAGAAGACTTTCGTCGAGAAGCTCGCGGCGCTGAAGAAGACCGTCAACGACAATCCCGACCAGGTGACGCTGCTCGAAGCGATCAAGGCAAACATCGGCGAGTGGAACACGAAGGTCACCGAGCCCGCCATCGCCCAGCGCAAGGAAGTCGCCGGCGGTGCTGCGACCATGGACGACATCGCCAAACTCGTCGGGCAGGCAAAAGGCAAAACGTACTTCGACAAGTTCCGCGGGCAGATCGCCACTTTCATCCAGCGGGAGGCATCTCTCCTGGACAAACGCCGTAAGGACGGCCACACCGCCGCAACGAATGTCGCTGCAAGCATCAAGTCGATCAACGAGACCACCGCCATGGTCAACCATACCCACGAGGTGATTGCCTCGGCCAACTCGATTCTGGCCTCCGCCGTTGACATGGAAACCGGTATGCGAGGCTATCTGCTTGCCGGACAGGACGCATTCCTTGCGCCGTACACGGGCGGACAGAAGGCGTTCCTGGAGAAGGTCGCCAACTTGCAGAAGACTGTCAACGACAATCCCGCGCAGGTACAACTGCTTGGCGAAAGCAAGAACACCATCGGACAATGGACCAAGACGGTCACCGAGCCGATGATCGCCCTTCGCAGGAAGATCGGCAACGCCAAGACGATGGACGATATGGCCGATCTGGTCGGTCAGGCCAAGGGAAAGGTCTACTTCGACAAGTTCCGAAATCAGATCTCGACCTTCAAAGAGCGTGAATCAACGCTCATGACCGAACGCCAGGAAAACGCTGCATCAACGACGAGCATGACCGAGATGGTCACGATCGCAGGCACGATCGGAACCATTGTGCTGTCCCTAGTCGTCGCCATGCTGATAGCCAACTCGATCTCCAAACCGATCAACCGGATCGTCCAGAATCTGAGGTCAGGCGCCGAGCAGACTATGTCGGCAAGCGGACAGGTGGCTTCGGCCAGCCAGTCGCTGGCCCAGGGCTCATCCGAACAGGCCGCCTCTGTCGAGGAAGTTACCTCCAGCATCGAGGAAATGGCCTCGATGACCAAGCAGAACGCCGCAAACGCCGACGAAGCCAAGTCGCTGGCTGCAAACGCAACGGCGGGTACCGACAAGGGAACCGAGGCGATGGGGCGCATGTCGACGGCCATCGAAGACATCAAGAAGTCGTCCGACGAAACCGCCAAGATCATCAAGACGATCGACGAGATCGCCTTCCAGACGAACCTGTTGGCGTTGAATGCGGCGGTTGAAGCCGCACGCGCCGGTGAGGCGGGCAAGGGCTTTGCAGTCGTCGCTGAAGAAGTTCGCAACCTCGCACAAAGGTCTGCCCAGGCCGCACGCGACACCGCCGAAATGATCGAAGGTTCGGTCAAGAACGCGGACAACGGCGTTGTGATCAGCAAGGAAGTTGGCACGCTGCTCGAAGAAATCGCCGCGAACAACCGCAAGGTCAATGACCTCGTCGGCGAGATCGCCGCAGCCAGCAACGAGCAGTCCCAGGGCATCGAGCAGATTAATACGGCCGTCGGGCAGATGGACAGCGTCACACAGTCCAACGCCGCCAACGCCGAGGAATCCGCTTCGGCCTCTGAGGAACTCTCGGCGCAGGCAGAGCAGCTCAGCGGAATGGTTGTCAACTTGCAGGCCGTAGTCAGCGGCGCCAGCAAAGGTGCCGCCGCAGTCTCCGACGAACAGTTCCATCACGACCCGACACCGGTCGCGCAGACCACCAAGGCCCCGGCCCCGCGACGGTCGTCCGCAAATACCGCCCCGACAGCCGAGGAAATCCTGCCGCTGTCGGAGACGGAACTCGCGGAGTTCTGATCGAGAAGTTGTTTCCTGACCCGGTCCGGGGCCGCGCCCCGACGGCCCCGGACCATACCCTAAGACAAACGCCGACATCGAAACGCCGGTAAAATCTCAACCGCTGCCCAAGAGGCGGCAAGGACTATCATCATGACCAGGTATCTTACAATCATTGCGTTATCGGCCGTCCTGTTGACGACTGGAGTATCCCTTGGCGAGGATACTGCCCCAGCGGAAGACAAGGCAGCCACCAGCAGCAGCGAATCGAACTGGCTGAACTGGACGCCTTTCGACAAGGTCACCAAGAAACCAACCGTCACCCTTGACTACACGTACATGACCAAGCTCATGGACAAGGGTGGAGAGTACTACGGTGAAAAGAGCGCGTCCCTGTTCGGATTGGACGTCAATCTGTTCGATACCGGCTTCGGGGTCGGCGTGGCTCAGCGGATGGCGAATTCCAGCGGACAAGTGGGCAGAGAAAGACTGGACTACAAGGTGTACTATGGGGACTCGATCTTCGACGAAAAACCGTACCAGACGGATTTCAGCATTGCCTGGATCTACCATCATAACTACAAGCAGTCGACCGATAACGGCAACACCCAGGAATACGAACTCAACCTGAGCTGGAAGAAGCTGCTCCCGTTCGGTATCACGCCGCATTACCAGGCGTGCTACGAAACGCCTTCCAACAGCGGTCAGGGCAACGCCGCCGCCGCCGGTTGGTGGCACGTGTTCGGTCTGGGTTACGACCTGGAAGTGCCCGGGCTCCTACCGAGCCAGGACAAACAGGTTTTGCATTTTGACGCATCGGTCGCCTACCGGGACGGTCTTGGCGGCGGCGCGGTCGACCACGATTGGTCGCACGCGACTTTCGGAGTGTCCACGGAGTTTAAGATCACAGACTACCTGTCGGTCAACCCGGGCGTTCACTACCAGATATCGATGGACGACTCGGTCTGCGACAAGGACCAGGTCTACGCCGGAATCACTCTTCGATTCCGCTTCTAACGCCACCAGCCATCCGGCCGCGTAGAGCAAAGCAGACCGAAGAATTGGAGTCAACGAAGTGCCAACGTAGGTTTTCAAAGCCAACCTACTTTTTCATAGCCGTTTCTTCCCTGTTGTCATCGGGGCGTCCACTCCCAGGGACGCCCCGGTGTCCATCAGTGCGCCCGGGACCGGTAGACTAACAGAACATCATAAACCCGCATTCTCCCCCCGAACTTATCGGCCTCATGGTAATCCGGGATTCGGATTCAGCTTTCTCATATCCGTCTTGCCTGAACCCGAAGGCACGTTAGAATCACGTCAAGGAGAATCGTGACCATGGGACGATTTGGGATGCACTACTGTCTTGCCGCCGCGATGGTGCTGGCGGCATTCGAAACCAAACTGCCCGCCGAAGTCGGCGTGAAGATCACCGACGCGACGGACAAGCAGATCGTCCAACGGTTTCTGGGGCACGTGGATCGGCTGGCTGGGCGAATTACCCGCGAGTACTGTCGAAAGATGGCGGCAGACGAGCCCGAAGGCTACACGTGGAAGGTCCTGCCCCAGGTGGAGATGTACCTGACGGCGTTTGAGGTCACGGGGGAGGTGAAGTATCTCGACGGATTCACAGACCTTTTCGCCAACATGCAGGCGGCGATGACGAAAGGGCCCGACGGATATCTCGGCTGGTACGGCAAGCCGCTGGGGCTCTTCCGCAATCCCGCCAAACCCGGTCTGAAGTCCGACGTGATCATATCGAGCTTCCGCGCGGTCGACGTGCTGTGTCACTTTCTGGAACTCGTTGCCCGGGACTCCCTGTCCAAACGGTTCGTGAAGCAGCAGGGCGAGTATGTTGACCTGATGGTCAATCACCTCGTCAAGAAGTGGACGGTCCGGGGCAATTACGTGGACCTCGGTGACCGCGGCGCGATCTACCGCACCCATGCGGGCCTTCGCGACACAAAGGCCCATCTCACCCAGCCGCATAACAAGCATTCGAAAATAATCCGCGGCCTGCTGGGCCTCTATCGCGTCACCGGCAAGGGCGAGTACATGCGGATGGCCGTTAAGCTCGGCGTGCGGTTCAAGCGATGCCTGACGCTCCGCAACGGACACTACGAGTGGAACTACTGGGACCCCGCTGGCAAGTGGGACGTCCACCCGACCAAACCGGGCTGGTGGAAGCACTGGATCGGACCGGAGCATCGGGGCGGTTACTACTCGCTGAGCCTGACCCAGGCCGTGCTGCTGTGGCGCCATGGACTGGTATTCGACGATGCGGACATGCAGCGATTCGTCAAAACGCAACTCGAGGCGACGTGGAATGCACGCCTGGACGACCCCAAGTGGTTTCGCGTGGACCGCTCGAAAGGCAAACAGGACGGGCGGTACATCTGCTCGGCGTTAGCCCCGTTCGACAAGAAGATCCACGCATTCCTGTACACCGGCGCCCGACAGACCGAGCGGCTGGCCAACGCCAAACATTCCTGGCAGGGCGGACCGGTCGCCAACGGCTGGATCCGCGGAAAGTACATCAACGCCACCGCGGGAGCAAGACAGTCCCACCTTGCGACAGGCAAGAAGTTCCTGACCGACCTGACCAACCGGAAGCTCATGCAATCATTACGCTTCGACGTAAAAGGAAAAGGATACAAAGCCCCGCCGCGCCCGGTGGACTGACAGAAAAGCAGAAGCTGCCGGACCTCGGCGAAAAGGAGACGATAAAATGATACGATTTGCATATTGGCGTGCTTGGGGTTTGGTAGTGGGCGCCGCGGTGTTATGCATTGGGGCGGTTGTCGCCGGCCGGGGCGCCGGCGGCGATGTCAAATCCATCGAGTTGAAGGACTCAGGCGGGAAGATCGAGGTCACCCTGGGCGGCGAGAAGTTCACCGAGTACCGCTACAAAGGCCCGGGCAGACCGATCCTGTATCCGATTATCGGCCCGAGCGGCGTGACCATGACTCGCAATTACCCGATCGTCAAGGGCGTCAAGGGCGAAGCCGCCGATCATCCGCACCACACGTCATTGTGGTATGCCCACGGTAGCGTGAATGGACACGACTTCTGGGCGGCCGGTAAGGACAAGGGCAGGATCGTTCAGATCGGCGCCGCCAAGACGGCCTCGGACAAGACCCGCGGCACGATCGCGACGCGCAACAAGTGGGTCTCCACCGATGGCAAGACCCAGTGTACCGACGAGCGAGCGATCGCGTTTCAGGCGGTCGAGGGCCGGCGCGTCATCGACTTCCAGATCACCATTAAGGCCTCCAACGGCGACGTGACATTCGGCGACACGAAGGAGGGCACGATGGCCATCCGCACCAATCCCGTGCTTCGGTTGCACAACGACCCGAAGCGAGGCGTCACCGGCGCCAAGGGAAAGTGCGTCAACAGTGAAGGCGTCAAGGGCAAGGCGGTCTGGGGCAAGCGCGCCAAGTGGGTGGATTACTGGGCGCCGGTCGACGGGAAGACAGTCGGCGTGGCGATTTTCGACCATCCGTCCAACCCGCGGCACCCCACGTGGTGGCACGCCAGGGCATA
>CAZSLS010000218.1:0-11234 GCA_964607575.1 uncultured Planctomycetaceae bacterium
TGCCCAGTTGTTCGGTCCACTGCTTCGCGCCGGCGGTGTTGTACTTGGTCAGAAACATGTCGTAGCCGCCCGCGCTGGTGTTGCCGTCGAGGTCGCCGACGGTGTACCCGGTGACATACGCGTTACCGCTGCTGTCGACCGCCACACCATTGCCGTCATCGCTGGCGACGGAGCCCAATTGCCTGGTCCACTGCTTCACGCCGGAGGTGTTGTATTTGGCCAGAAACATGTCTTTGTCGCCCGCGTTGGTGTTGCCGTCGAGGCCGCCGACGGTGTACCCGGTGACATAAGCGTTACCGCTGCTGTCGACCGACACGCCCCGGGCAAAGTCGTTGACGCTGGTGCCCAGTTGTTCGGTCCACTGCTTCGCGCCGGCGGTGTTGTACTTGGTCAGAAAAATGTCGTAGCCGCCCGCGCCGGTGTTGCCGTCGAGGCCGCCGGAGGTGTACCCGGTGACATAAGCGTTACCGCTGCTGTCGACCGACACGCCATAGGCGCGGTCGGTGAAGCTGGTGCCCAGTTGTTTGGTCCACTGCTTTGCACCGGAGGTACTGTACTTGGTCAGAAACAGGTCGTAGCCGCCCGCGCTGGTGTTGCCGTCGAGATCACCGTTCGTGTACCCGGTGACATAAGCGTTGCCGCTGCCGTCGACCGACACGCCATTGCCGTAGTCGGTGTTGCTGGAGCCCAGTTGTCTGGTCCAGTCGATATCCGCCGCCGACGCAGCCGAGACCAGCGACACACACGCCGCGGCCGCACACATGATCTGAATCGCTCTCTTCATCTGAAACATCTTCTTTCCCTTTCAATTATGAATCAGGCTCTTTTCTCCCCCCACCGCACCGCGTGACGGGAGTGACGCGTCTGTTGCTGCTACTGCTTCCCGTTCGACTCGTTCGACAAGCTCACGGCAAGCAGGCTCACGACCTTCGGCGGCGTTTGCGCAGCACGGTCAGGCCGCCCAAAGCCAAGAGGCTCAGCGTGGCGGGTTCGGGGACCAGCAGAGAGATTTCCGACTCACTACCGCCAATCGGAAGACCGCCGCTGTCCAACGCTTCGAGCCTCAGCGTGTAGGGCGATGTCTCGGCACGATCTCTTGCGCCTGCATCCGCCAAATCAGCGAATGTCAGGAAGTAATCATCGAGGCTGCCATCAAGGTCCGTATCGCCCAGGGTCGCCAGTAAAGTATCCGGCAATCCTTCGGGCCCTCCACTTATGCTCCAGCGATAGTCAGGGTCCCCGCCGACACCGTCACCACGGAGCCAGATACCGTAGAGTCCGCCCATCTTGTCGTCGCCGCCGGGGCGGACAGTGGCCGTTTCCAGCGGAAGTCCGTTCTGGAGATCAGTCGCCGGATCGGTGATCTGCGTGGCCGGTTCTGCGACTATGTACTTGGTCAGAAACATGTCAGCGCCGCCCGCGCTGGTGTTGCCGTCGAGGTCGCCGAAGGTGTATCCGGTGACATAACAAACGTTGCCGCTGCTGTCGACCGACACGCCATAGCCGATGTCGTCGCTGCTGGAGCCCAGTTGTTCGGTCCACTGCTTCACGCCGTCGGTGTTGTACTTGGTCAGAAATATGTCGTCGTCGCCCGCGCCGGCGTTGCCGTCGAGGTCGCCGTCGGTGTACCCGGTGACATAAGCGTTGCCGCTGCTGTCGATCGACACGCCATAGCCGCGATCGCCGCCGGTGGAGCCCAGTTGTTCGGTCCATTGCTCCGCGCCGTCGGTGTTGTACTTCGTTAGAAACATGTCCATACCGCCCGCGCTGGTGTTGCCGTCGAACTCGCCGTAGGTGAACCCGGTGACATACGCATTGCCGCTGCTGTCGACCGACACGCCATAGCCGTACTCGACCGTGCTGGTGCCCAGTTGTTTGGTCCACTGCTTCACGCCGTTGGTGTTGTACTTGGTCAGGATGATGTCGTCGCTGCCCACGCTGATGTTGCCGTCGAGGGCGCCGTTGGTGTACCCGGTGACATAAGCGGCGCCGCTGCTGTCGACCGACACACCATGGCCTTTGTCGGTGCCGATAGCGCCCAGTTGTCGGGTCCACTGCTTCACGCCGGAGGTGTTGTACTTCGTCAGATATATGTCAGCCAGGCCCTGATTGGAATTGCCATCGAGCCCGCCGTAGGTATACCCGGTGATATAAGCGGCCCCGCTGCTGTCGACCGACACGCCATAGCACCAGTCGCTGGTGGTGGAGCCCAGTTGTCTGGTCCACTGATTCACGCCGTCGGTGCTGTACTTGGTCAGAAATATGTCAGTGCCGCCCGCGCTGGTGTTGCCGTCGAGGCCGCCGTTGGTGATCCCGGCGACATAAGCGGAGCCGCTGCTGTCGACCGACACACCATAGCCGTGGTTGGTGCTGCTTGTGCCCAGTTGTCTGGTCCACTGCTTCGCACCGTCGGTGTCGTACTTGGTCAGGAATATGTCGTCGGCGCCCGCGCTGGTGTTGCCATCGAGGCCGGCGGCGGTGTATCCGGTGACATAAGCGTTGCCGCTGCTGTCAACCGACACGCCGCGGCCGTAGTCGTTGACGCTAGTGCCCAGTTGTCTGGTCCAGTCGACGTTCGCCGCCGACGCAGCCGAGACCAGCGACACACACGCCGCGGCCGCACACATGATCTGAATCGCTTTCTTCATCTTACAGTTCCTCTCTCGGTTCCCGTTTTCCGAACCTGCTGATAATGTTCACCCCATCGACGAGTCGCCAGAAACGACGAAACTCACGCCGATGGCATACGAAGATACGTTGTCCGATTCTGAAACTTCTCAGATACAGATACAGCTTGTCGCAGGAAAGGATACGTGCGAACGAAAAACCGCTCCTGCCTCATTTTAGATTCGACCGGCTCAAGGTCGAATGTAGCCCGTCGCTGAACTCCCGGCGGGCTGCCTACAAGGATAACTATACCATGAGACTCCGATATCTCCAAGACAATTCTCAGGTTTCCCTGGATTCAACTACTGAACGGAAAAGAAGTAAGGTGATTACCTGACAACCGATTGCCCGATTGACGATTCTGACGCGGAACGCCAAAAACTCCGAGATTGACGTAGGTATAGGTGTGGGAGGACGTATAATGCATCGAACGTCCCCCGGCGGAGTGGCTGGGCGAGGTTGTTCTGGAAGTCATGGAAGAAACTGTGAAAGGAGCCCCTCTTATGAACATCCGTTCAGTGAGCCAGTCTGCTGTCGTCATTGCCCTTGGGTTGCTGCTTGCCGGCGCTGCGGGCTGCAGCACCAAGCCCAGCGCCAGCATCACCGGGATGAAGGTCCAGGGCATCAGCCTGACCGACGCGACCATGCTCTTCGACGTGAAGGTCGACAACCCATACATGCTGCCGCTTCCGCTGGGTAACCTGGACTACGCCCTTGCCAGCGGGGGCCAGCAGTTTCTCACGGGCAACGCGGACGTGCAGGGCACGATACCCGCCGGCGCCAGCAAGACCCTCCCCATACCAATCAAACTCAACTACCTCAAGCTGATCGGCGCCGTCAAAGGCGCCCGCCCGGGAGCAGTGATCCCCTACACCGCCGACCTGGGCCTGTCGGTAAAAGCCCCGCTCATGGGCCCGCTCCGCGTACCGATGAGCAAGGAGGGAGAACTAACCATCCCATCGGCAAAGGGGGTGCTCGACAAACTCAAGGACCTGAGGAACTAGCCACCGGGCGGCTTGAGACTTTGCCTGGCGGCGTCTTGACAACCTGAATCCTCCGGATCGGTCCGCTCACGGCGCTTCCATGAGGACAACGTATCCGCTGCCGGCCAACAGGAGGACGTCGGCCTTACCGTTACCGTCGAGGTCCGGACGCTGCCTACCGGCAGACTCGATGCCCAGCGGCATCGTACCGATCCCGCTGATGGCGTACAGGCGCTTACCCCCGCCGGTCCAGACCTCCCAGCCGCCCCCGCCGCTGGACATGATCTCCGACGTCTTGTCGCCATCCCAGTCGCCACAGGTCAACCAACCGGCGGGAATATCCTTGCGCCAGGCGGGCTTGCCCGCGGCGCTCCACATTATCAGTCCGCCCAGGCCCTGTTTCTTACCGACTGCCGCCAGTTCAAGACCCCGCCGCGACGGGTCGAAATCTCCCAGCGTCCCTCTCTGGAGGTGGTCCTTGCCCGGCCGGGCGTAGGTCCACTCCTGCACCACTTTGCCCGTCCGCCCTTCGACGCAAACGATCGGACCGCGTCTGGCCGTGCAACCGGCGCGATCGTAAACGATCTCACGATCGCCGTCGCCATCCACATCTCCGCAAAGGATGAAGTCGCTGTGGCCCGGGCAGGTCGCATCGGCCCACCGCAGCTTCCCGTCGCCACCCAACGCCAGGAACTTGCCCACCAGCGACACGTACACCTCGTCCAGCCCGTCGCCGTCGGCGTCGCAGGAGACCATATCGTGCCCGTAGAGGTTCTTGTGGTCGATGCTGTACGTCCAGACCTTCTTACCGGACGCATCGTAGCACGTCACGTCGCGGGCGACGCGGCAGACTACAGCGAGGCGCTTGCGATCGAGGAAGTGCCCCACCACCGAGCCCTGGTAGTTGTCGCGACAATTGGGCAGATCGATCTTCCACTTCGTCTTACCGCTGCCCGCATCGAGGCACCATAGCTGGCGGTGGACGTTGAAGACGACTTCGTACTTCCCGTCGCCGTCGAGGTCTTCGATCGCCAGACCGCTCTCGTGGCCCAAGCCGGTGTTGATCTGCTCACTGCCCCAGATCCGCCGCCCACCCTGTGTGTATCGGGCGATGCGGCGGATGCCCTTCGTCTCAACCCCGGCGATCAGGTCGATCTTCCCATCCCCGTCGACGTCGCGGGCGTTGGCCAGCCATGAGGCGTTCCCGCCGTGGAGATTCCACGCGATCTTGACGCCCGGAACCGCCCTCAGATCCGCCGCCGACTTGACCTTCTTCATATCCACGCGATAGACCGGTCCGAACTTGTCGTCGGCGACGGTGAAGACCTTACCGCCCTCAGCCCCCCCCGCCGCTGCAGCCAAAGCCACCGACACGATCAAGCAAACCACCGACACTACTATCACTTCGTTTCGACCGGTCATTACTGCTCCTTGAAAACCACACACCCCCGCGTGCCTCTCCAGTGATTCTACCCTGTAAGGGGAGGACGTTATCTATTTTCCAATAACGTTGTAAACGCCGAGTTTGTCGCCGGAGCGGATATAGAGCCTCCCGCCGTACACAACAGGATGCGCCCAGGTCGGTCTCTTGCCCGGATTATTGATCTTCAACCTGCCGGTGACTTCAAACCCCCTGTCCGTCGCCTTCGCCAGGGCCATATTCCCGTTATCCGCGTAGAGATAGAACATCCCGTCTGCATAGGTCAGACAGCCCATTTTGTACTTGTACGAGGACCGCACGGGAGCGGACTTAGAGATGGTTTTACCCGACTTGAAATCAATACACGTCCACGGTGCCGACCGCCCGGACTCCGCGTATCCGTAGAGCCTGCCGCCGTCCAGAATGATTCCCCCCTGCTTGTTGTCGAGGGTGCGGTTGTGCCACTGTTGTTTTACCGAGCAGTTGTCGCCCGAAATCTCGAGCTTCAGCGAAGTAGTTCCCTTCCTGACGCAACCCGAAACGATAATAAAACCCTCGTGAAAAATCGGCGTCGTGATATTCTCGTCAGCATAAACCTTGTGCGGATACCTCCACAGCAGCTTTCCGTCAGAGGCACGCACGCCAACTATGGATTCCGACATCGCCGTGACTATCTGTCTCAGACCCTTGTATTCGACCAGGATCGGCGAAGCATAACCCGGCCGATCTCCAGCGCCTTTGCATTCCCAGACAACCTTGCCCGTCTTCCTGTCCAGCGCCACCATACTGACGTCTTTACCGCCCGGCGTGCAGATAACCTTATCGTCAAGAATGAGCGGTGACTCAGCCAGCCCCCACATGATGTTGCGGCCGCCGAATCTCTTCATGATATCAATCGACCATACCGCCTTTCCGTCATCGGCATTGAGACATACGAGATTCCCGATTCCGCTGAGGTGGTAGAGCAGCCCGTCGGTGATCGTCGGCGTGGAACGGGTTCCGGGATAGCTCTTCTTCCAGGCCCTTCCGTTGGTTTTGCTCCAGAGCTTCTTTCCGTCCATGTCCAGCACGGTGATGACGCAATCACCGTTGATACTTCCGGTCGTGTAGATACGCTTGCCCGCGATTGCGACTGTCGAGTACCCCTCGCCGATACCGGTAGCTTCCCAGATGCGCTTGGGACCGCCCTGGGGCCACTTCTTCAGCAACCCCTTGTCGAGGGACTTGTTGTCGCGATTCGGTCCGTGAAACTGAGCCCAGTCAGCGGCACAGGCTGATGCGGCGATTATCAGAACCAGTGATATTGCGTATCTCATCGAAACAGTTTCCTTTCACCCGCCGGGTGTCCTCCGGGGCAACGATCGCGGTCGACCTTTCCGACAATTTTACCACGGCCCGCGAGATCGGCAAGCGCTTTATCTGCTCTACGCCGAGAAGAGAAGAGACAGGCTCCCTGTCGTGTTTCAGGAGATGCCCTGGAAATATACAAAAATGGCAGGACCGGAACTAATCCGGCCCCGCCGTGTGGCGATGTATATGTTTCTGCTACTGCTTGCCGTTCGACAGGCTCACGACCTGCGGCGGCGTCTGCGGAGTACGGCCAGGCCGCCCAGGGCCAGCAGGGACAGAGTCGCCGGTTCGGGCACAAGATTCGAGTCCCAGACAAAAACACCCTGATCGCCATAGCCTCCGCCGCCTCCAACAAAGTGACCGTTGAAGATGAGCTTCCCCTGCTCATTGAAGAAATGTGATCGTCCGCTATCGTTGCCAAAGCCTGTCCCAAAGCCTGAGTAGTTAAGGCCGGTGAGCGTTCGAGAATCGACGCCCGGCCCGTCATCGACATCAATCGAATCACCGATTCGCGCAACCAGCGACAGATTGCCGTCAGGCAATTGAGCCCAAATCCCCGTTGCATTCGAAGTGGTCACACCACCGGGTCCGATTACCAGCGAGGCGTGAAATGTGACCTGCCCGGCATCGTTAATGCCCGGTAATGATATGGAAGAGAAGATCCCGCCGGGCACACCCGGCGCGGCGTCGCCTTCGCGCGCGATGATTTGCGGCGGGCCAGTGGTTGTGCCGCTGGTTGTGGACCAGATTGCGCCATCAGTGTCCGCCGTCACGCCGCCCGTGCCGACCTCCAAGCCTCCTCTAAAAGCAATCTGGTCCAGCGCATTGATCTCCGGTACTGAGACAAACGTCAAAAGTGCTCCCGCCGGCGCATCGGGCGCCTGGCTTCCTTCGCGGGCAATCAGTTCAAACGAACCCGGCGCCCCGGTCCAAAGCGCCGTGTCATTGTCGCTGGTCACGCCGCCGATGCCGATGGTCAATCTATTGGTGAACACGAGGTTACCGTTGGTGTTCATGCTCAGGTAGTTGAAGAATGATCCATACTCTTCGCCGATTGATCCGACAATCGGCGCCAGATCTCCCTGGCGGGCCACAATACCAAGCGCCCCGCCGCTCTCGGCCCAAATTACCGCACCGCTTCCGGTCGTATCCGTTCCGGTCAAATAGCCTTTGAACGCAAGCTCGCCATTTTCGTTGATCAGCGGATTATCAAAACCATTGTGCAACTGACCGACAGGCCCGCCGGCAACCTGATCGTTCTTGCGCACCACAAGTGAAAGAGCGCCGCTGCTCGTGCTCCGCCAGATGCCGCGCCTGTCCGAGGAGCCGACACCACCGGGCCCATTCTTCATGTCAGCCATGAAAGCCATCTGCCCGTTGTTGTTCAACACCGGTCTGGTGAACGATGCAAAACTATCAAACAGCGCGCCAATCGGACCGCCCGGCGCGGCGCTCCCCTCGCGGGCAATCAACTGAAGCGATCCGGAAGTGTTTGACCAGATGCCTGTGTCATTTGTATTGTCGACTAACGGATAAGAACCGTCCAGATCAGAGACAATCCCAAGCTGCCCTGACTTGTTGACGACGATCCCGCGTATAAGATCGAACTCAGTACCGACAGGCGTTCCCGGCGCATGTGTTTCACTCTGATACTCAAGCGACATTCCCCCCGATTCCGACCACACGCCCCTATAACCAACGCCGCCCGAAATGTCCGCCTGATAGATTGCGCCGCCGTCTTTATCAATCCAGGGCGGGGCGAAGCGACCATACTCCGCAGCCGGATCTCCCACGACAGGATCATCCAATAGAACAACCGTTCGATAAACCCCATCCGCCAACACCGGCAGCGCCATGGTCAATATCGCGCCAGCCGCACAAACAACAAGCAGTCGTTTCGTACTCTTTAATCTGTGCATGATCGTATTCCTTTCTGCGTTTTCGTCACGAGACATTGTTAAAGTTCGCTCCATCAGCCAGTTACCACAAACGGCGGAACCGGCGATGACGGCATCCAAAGATCCGTTGTCCGATTCTGAAACTTTTCAAATCCAGTTCGGTGCAGGAAAGGAAAGGTGCGAACTCAAAACCGCTCCTGCCTCATTTCAGATTCGACCGGCTCAGGCCGAACGCAGCCCACGATCCACAACAGACCGGGCTACTCCATACAAGACTGTAGCGCGAGATTCGATTGATTGCAAATAGACACCGGGGAATTCATACTGCCGTTTCGCCCAGCCACGCCGTGAACGAGTGTGCAGCTTGCTGCTACTGCTTGCGGCCCTTCGACAAGCTCAGGATCTACGGCGCTTGCGTAGTACGGCCAGGCCGCCCACAATACCCTGCTTTCCAAAAAGCCACGCTCATTCGCAAGGGGTAAAGCGGAAAAGCCCATACGCTATCCGGTAAACGGAAGGAGACGTTGGAATTCGAGTCGCATGATGATGATGCACGCGGCGCCCCAGGATGGCCAGAACATGAACACGGAGAACGCAGGGGACGTGAAGCACATAGCTAGTTTGGTGTAGTTCTTCTTGACCTGCCACTTGTGCTTGAGATAGCGTGTGGCCGCAAATACCAGACAAGGCCCCGCTAACGGGAGCAAAAGACCTATCCACAACGAGACCTCCGGCCGAAGCGACAGCGCAATGATCCCACCGAATAGCAGCCCGCCGAAGAGAAGAAGCATGCGCATGCGAGTGTCGCTTGACGGCTTCCACGAATAGCCGCATTGCAAGCACACGTACTCGGAGCGGTTGTCATCGGAGAATAGAAGAAACCTTTTCAAGCTCTTGTGGCACGGGGCTGGACCCGTGGCAATGTGACGCCCAATCGGATGGATCTTGGCGAAAGCCCGCCCCCTTCCCGACAAGGCCTTGATCTTGTAGAACTTCCTGGCAATATAGGAGCGTGGCCAAGAGACACGGTTTACTTTGTCTATGGAACAATGACGGACACGAAGAGGGGATGTCATTCTAATCTCCGCCAGTGCTATGAATAGTGGCGGAATCACCACCAGAAGCACCTCGGCAACCAAGAGCATCCATGATCGCGGGGGGACGCGCCAGTAGGGAGGACACAGGCATACTACCGCCATCCCTATGATCAGAACGGGCATCCTCCACTCACTCTGCGAGTGCTTGCACCAGAAGCGGAAATCTCCCCACCATCCAACAACTTTTCGCCACCGCGGGGTATTCTGTTTCTTAGCGACCATTGCTCTGGCTTGCCTTTCGCGTGTCTGAGGGTCACGAAGGACTACTTTTCCGCCATTTCCTGGATAATATCTCCCCCGCGACCATCGCGGCACTTTCAGCACGATTGTATCCGACACGGGGTGTCAGGCAAGCTGAATCCGATTGCAGGATTCCAGCAGAATGAACAGTTGTCTTGACAGGTGCCGACGATTCGGGCTAATATTGGGTCGAAGCACTCATTATGAGTTGCAGCTTGTGATGGATTTGACTTCATTTGGCAGGAACGGGAAAGGGTCGATTATGCTGGAAATGGCAAGGGCACGCAGCGCGAGCAAGAAAGCCACGAAACTCATCGGGCACGAGCGTTACAGCGAAGCCGCTTTCACCTTTGAACGCGCTCGGGAACTGTATCGGGCGGCGGGCAACTTTGAACAAGCCGGCATCGCGTGCATCGAAGCGCGGTCGGCAATGAAACTAGCCCGGAAGAAGAGTCAGAGCAACGCCGCCGCTCCGCCATCGAGCGAAATGCAGGCCAGGATTATTGAGAAATGGAACGCGAAGATAAGGCAAATAACGGTCCATGAGTCCGACCTGATGACGCTGACGGTCGATAAAGAGCGGAAGATGGGTCGCAAGGCTAAAGCCTGAACGGCTCGCATCGTTTCAGCAAAGGCGCCCGAAGACTTCCTCGAGGCTTATCACTGCGAACCCCGCCGCGTCGCTGATCCCGTACGGGATCACAAGATAGCGATGCCCAGTTCAGTTGCCCGTGAGGAAGTAGCATCCCCTTGAAAATCCCCTCGTCAGACTCGTGATTCGGTCGATGAAGTCGATGGGTTTCTGATAGACGTCGAGATTCTCGAACATGAACGCCATTTCGTTATCCCTTTTGAACAGGTGAGCGATATATTCGATGGTCCTGTTTGCTGTCAGCTTAAGTCGTTGTCGTTTCTCCTGCTCACCTGTTCAACTGCTCACCTGCTCTAGTAAAAAGGCCGCCTTTCAAGGCGGCCTTTTTACTCGGGGCGACTGGACACGGTTAGAACTGTTTCAAAAGTGCGTAGCAGAAGCGGATGATAGCACTTTAGGACTACTGATAACTGGGGTATCCTGAGAGGGAGCGATCTGAGTAGATATCACGCAGACTAACTAGTGTCATATCTGATGCTTAAGGTATTGATCTGGAGCATTTGTCAACTTGTCCATACTGCACCGTGTATTGAAATCCTGCGCCAGCGACCATGGGCTATAAGTAAGTATATCGTACAAAAGGCTTGCTCTAGCGTCACGATACAATGAAGAACATTTATCTTTAAGGCGCTGGTTTTGTTCTTGTTATGACCGAAACCCCGCTCTATAAAGGACCGGATGCAGTTACCGAAAATCTGGCGTTGACACGTTCTGACAGGGAAATCGGCCCGGAAGTGTATTGGAATCCTGCGCCAGCGACCATGGGCTATAATAAGTTGTTGAACTAAGCCGCTTCGCGGCAGCTTGAGTTTCGAGGGGTTAGATGGCCGTTCGTCCTGTTTCTGGACGAGCGATTTTTCCTTTCTTTGTCCGGTTGGTTGTGTGTCCATGGGGCTGTGCTGACACTGACAAGGTTCGTTCCCGGTG
>CAZSLS010000219.1:0-11157 GCA_964607575.1 uncultured Planctomycetaceae bacterium
CTGGACTTGAACCAGTGACCTCCTGCGTGTCGAGCAGGAGTAAAACGTTTCGCCGCCAGATCTTCTATTAGGAGGTATCTTCTTTCAATTAAGTGTCTTACGTTAATAGCTGTCTTGGCATGAAGACCGCCTTTGCCGAGCCGAAATCGGGAAAAGTGTCCACCATTTCGAACAAGAAGCGTCTACACCCACTGCGAGGCCATAAGTGTAGTGTTGGATTAGCCTTAATGACCTCTTGCTGTGGCGGAAATCCGGGCGTTGTTGTCCATAGCTTCCGTTGACAAAACGAGACGGTGCGGTCAAGAAGTCGTGTGTGTTCGGGCGTTGTGCGGGCATCAAACTCGCCGGTCCGCTTAACCGGAGAGTGATTCTACGCGTGTTGGAAGCACTGGCGGGCGGGCTGAGTCGTTCGTCCACCCGTAGAGCAATTGCAGCGATCCAAGGCAGGTTCTTCCCTGGCACGGCCCCATGCCGCATCGTGTCTGGAGCTTGGCCGATCGCAGAGTGTCATGTTCGGCGATCCGTCCATGTGTTACGTCCTCGCAACGACACACGATCGTGTCTTCGGCGGCGAGTCCTTTCAGTTCGTCACGGAGAGCAAAAGCTCGAGCCATCCCTTCGGCGAAACGCCGTGTCCGGCGACGAGCGGCGAAAAGTCGTTTGGCCTTTTCCGGTTGTCCGCCCGCGGCGTGGCCGGCGATCCGACCCTCGATCAATGCAGCGTCGGAGCCCGCGATTCCCGTCGCATCACCGGCGCAGAATACTCCCGAGATAGATGTTTCCTGCAGCGAGTCGACCTGCACTTGCCCGTGCTCGATTCGGCATCGCAGCAGACCAGGCCATTGGAGGTTGGGAATCAGCCTGAACGCACATGCCAGGTAGTCGCACTCTTGGGTCCATTCGGACTTGCCGTTGCTGAGCGTAACACTCTCGACGCAATCTTCGCCGTGGGCCGCCACCGGCCAACAGCCGGTCTTGTACCTCACCCCAAACAGGTCCCGCTGGAGGCCGACTGCTTGAATGAGCTTGCTCGGGGCCAGGTAGGTCAGGGCGAGGGTGAACTTCGCCAGTTTCATCATCCCAGCCTGTTCGGCGATGCAGACAATTTTTGCGCCGTGTCGCCTGAGATACGACGCTGCGGCGATCAGCAGCGGTCCGCTTCCGGCCACGACCACTCGTTTGCCTTCAATGGGCCATCCGGATTTGCTTAAAGCCTGCAGGGCGCCGGCGCCGGTCACGTTAGGCAGCGTCCAACCGGGAAATGGAAGAAAAAGCTCCTGTACGCCGGTGGCCAGGATCAGTTTCTCACAACCGATCTCCATAACGCCGTCGGGGTGTTCGGCTAGGAGCAGGCGCCGGTCGGGTGCCGCGAAGGCGGTGGTTCGGTCAAACACACTTACACTGGAGTTCTCAAGGCGGTCCAACCATCGGTGTGCGACGCGCGGTATCGGGCCCGATCGGCTTCGCCAGATGGGCCCTCCCGGAGACAGTGTACTTTCGAGCAGTGCGACGCGGCGTCCGGACTCGGCCGCGACGCACGCCGCGGCGATTCCCGATGGTCCGGCGCCGATAACAGCAACATCGTAGTCGTCGCGAGAGTTAGCCATCGGTGCGGACCTCCATGCCTTCCAGACAGAGCGTAATGCAGGATCTCTGGTGCGGCTGGCCGTCAATAGTTACGCGACATTCACAGCAGCCGCCCATACCGCAAAGAGGACCGCGGGGCTTGCCCGAAACCGAACGGCGAAACTGCGATTCTCCGGTCATCGCGACCGCGACAGCAACCACCGTTCCCTGCGGAATGCTGAGGGGAGATCCGTTTACTGAAATAGTAGTGATTTCAGCCACGTCAATCTCCTCCAGGGGCGAATCGTTGCGGCGAGTAAGGTTCCGCGGGAATCTCGGGAGTGCGTCCCAGCAGTAAATCGGCGAGCATCCGCCCCGTGCCGAGCGACGTGGTGATCCCAAGCCCTTCATGTCCCGTCGCCAGCCATATTCGGTCGCTGTGAATACTGGGCCCGATCAGCGGGAGCTTGTCGGGAGTGGCGCCGCGATGCCCGGTCCACACTCGAATCGCCGACAGGCGCCCCAGGCTCGGAATGTACTGAGCGGCACGCCGAATCATCCGGTCTACGATCGGAAACTCCACCTCGGTTCCCTCCGAGTCAAACTGTCGCGAAGAGCCGATCAGCATTTGGCCCGTTTTACGCGGTTGAATGTTCATCGCCACTGAATCAGACTGCACCGCATGGGCGCTCTTCAGGTAGCCCAACTCGATAAGTTGGTGGCGTATATAACCCGGATAACGGTCGGTGATAACCAGGTGCCCCTTGCGTCCGCGAACCGGCAAGTCGGGAGTCAAGGATGGCGAGAAACAGCCCGCGGCGTTCACCACCGAGCGAGCCGAGACCATGGTTCCGTCGGCAAGGACCACGCTACCGTCGGCGCGGAGGCTGCGGACCTCGGTTCCCGTGCGAATCTCGGCTCCATCGGCTTGGGCGCTGTCCAACAGGCATCGTGCGACCACAGGGGGGTAGACCACCACATCTTCGGTGACCAGTAATCCGCCGGCCAGTCCGCTTCGCAAACTCGGTTCGGCTCGGGCCATTGCCGCGGCGTCCAGGACCTTCGTCTCCAGCCCGGCCCGACGGTATGAATCGTGTTTCTTCTCGACGGCCTCCATTTCCTCGTCATCGGCCGCCACCCATATCGTTCCGCACGGATCGCATTCGGCGCCGGCGGGCAGTTCATCGACCATCTCGCGCCACAGCCGACTTGAATAGGTCGTCAAAGCGAACTGGGCTTCTGAATCGTCCATGGCGACGACGTGTCCCATGCACGTCCCCGTCGCCCCGCCGCTGATCCAATCGCGCTCGAGCACGAGCACCTTCAGTCCGCCCCGGGCACATGCCGCCCCGCAGGCGGAGCCCACAATACCGGCGCCGACTATCACTACGTCATACGTTGCGGTCATGACGGGATACCCCAGCCAAACCGATCGTCGCTGTCAACAAGCAGGATCGACTCGGCGACGACGAACGCAGACCCGCAAACGGTGGGCAGGATCGCATCCTCGGCGCGGTGATAGTGTCCTACAAAAGTGCTTCCCAGGATGCTCTCTTGGACCCAGAGTTCACCTTCAGCCAACTTCTCGTCGGCCGCGAGACACGCCAGCTTGGCGCTAGTTCCGGTTCCGCAGGGCGAACGATCGAAGGCCTTGCCGGGGCAAAGCACGAAGTTTTTCGAGTCGGACCCGGCGGTGTCAGGCGGTCCGAACAGCTCGATATGATCGACCTGCGGGTAGCCGGCGGCGTTAACGGCTTGACGTATACGCCATGCATAGTCCATGAGCCGGTCGATCTGGTCCATCGCCAAAGGCAGCCGATGTTCTTCGACAAGGAAGAACCAGTTGCCCCCCCATGCGACATCGCCCGTAACGGGTCCGACGCCGGGGACATCGATCACGACGGACCTCGCCGCCCGGTAGCTGGGCACATTGTCAACCGAGACGTCGCCGGCGGGGTGCAGTTCGGCGGTAACCACGCCAACCGGCGTCTCAATGCGGTGTTTGCCCGGACCGATGCGGTCGAGGTGGGCCAGAGTGACGACCAGGCCGATTGTCCCGTGGCCGCACATTCCCAGGTAGCCCACATTGTTGAAGAAAATCACGCCGGTTGTGCAGGTCTTGTCCCGCGGCTCGACCAGTAGGGCGCCAACCACTACATCCGAACCGCGAGGTTCATTAACGATTGCCGATCGGAATCGGTCATGTTCTTCGCGAAATCGCTCAAGGCGATGGGCCAGTGAGCCTTCGCCCAGGTCGGGCCCGCCCTCGATCACCACACGAGTGGGCTCCCCGCCCGTGTGGGAATCAATTACCGATATGTGATGTTGCTGCGTCTTTCTCACTTGCGTTCTCACTAACAAATGAAAGGCAATCTGATCCCGCGCGTCCGGACTCCCGGCACGCGGAGTTGTAGACTTAGAAGGGGATGGATTGCAGTGGCCATATGGGTTCTTACGGTCATTCGCGGTTACCTGTTCTGCCTTAACTAGCCTTAATGACCTCCTGCTGCGACGGAAATCCGGGCGTCGTTGTCCATAGCCTTCGTTGACAGAGACGATACGATATTGTCAAGAACTCGCGTTTGTTTTGGTGTTGTGCGGGCATCAAACTTGCTGGTCCGGTATACCGGGCGATGGCGAGCCGCAATGGATCAATACTCACGTGTCTTGGTCTGCCTAATCAAGGAGCCTGCTTCAGCGTGACATCCACATAGACCGAATGTCGATCGTACGTTTCAAAGAACGGTTTCAAATTCACACCATTGGTCTTGAAGCGCAGTGTCGCAGGATCGCCGGTTATGCTCTTGCCGATATCGTCGGCGTCCAGCGTCATCTTCCGCCAGATCGACATGGCCTCAGGCTCCTCCACCGCCAGCAATACCGGACCGTAGAAGATGCTTGCGATGTTGGGCTGGTCCATAACCTGGTTCAAATGAAAGCTGAAGGGCATCTTCAGTTCGATCGTGTCGGCGTCTTTCCACTTTCGCTTAAGCGCCAGATACGTCCCCGCCCGGGCGTCGGTTTTCTGTTCTTTACCGTTTATTTTGACCGAGAAGCCGCGAGTCGCCCATTTGGGAACGCGCACTTTAATGGAGAACTCTCCGCCGCCGGCGATCGTCAGCTTGCTCGTATCGGCGTAGGGGTAACTGGTGCTCTGCTTGAGCGACACTTTCCGTGCCTTCCACGTCAGCGTGGACGGCACGTAGAGGTTGACATACAAGGTCGAATTATCCGAACTCTTGAAGTAGATCGAATCCTGGAGCTTCGTGCTGGACTCAATCGCCGTACCGTTGCAGCAGGAGAACCCCGTCATTTGGGGATTGCCGAAGTGCTTGCGAGCCCCGGGGTTGAGCGGTACGTGATAAGTGTTGCCCGCATTCTTCTCGCCCACCGAGGCGAGAATGTGGTTGTACAGGGCCCGCTCGTAATAGTCCATGAACTTACCGTCTGGGTCGAACATGAAGAGTTGGCGACTGAGCTTCAGCATGTTGTATGTGGCGCAAGTTTCGCATTGTCCGCCCTTGGCGAATCCGTTGGCCAGCAGGGAATTGGGCTCGGCGGTGAAGCATTCGGCGTTCTTTGGGTTCTTCGCGCCGGCCACCCCGCCGATGCTGTACACGTAGGAGTTGGTGCAGATATCCCAAAAATTGTCGGCCACTCGGTAATACTGAATGTCCTTGGCGCCCTTGTATGTTTCCAGCGCTCCGGTGATCTGCGGGATGTGCTGGTTAGCGTGTTTCTTGCGTATGGTGTCAACATTCTTCGCCAGCCCGCCGGAGTGTTCCGGGTCGCCGAAGAAGAAACTGATATTGTCGAACAGAATGGCGCATTGGAGGTATTTCTTCTTGCCCGTGATCGTATGTAGGCGGGCCATCACTTCATTCATACCGCCGTACTCGCCGGCGATGTATCGATTCCACATGCTTATGCGCGTCTTCGTCGGGACGACCTTAAGACGCTGGTAGACCCACGTGCCCATGCCCTCGGCGATCTTCAGGGCCTTCTCATTTCCGCCAACCTCGTAGCAGTCGAGCAGGCCGGCGAGTATCTTGTGCAGCGTGTAATACGGAGCCCATATCTGCGTGTTCTTACCGCCATAGGTGGCGCCCTTTTCAAGCATGATGAACTGGTCCGGCGGGTAACCGCTGATGAAGCCCTCGCCCCAGTTCCAGTAGTCGGTGCGAATGCCCTCTTTGCTCAGGTCCGAATCGTAGCCTTCCCTGTTCGGGCCTTTGGGCACGCTGGCGGGGTCGGCGTTGCATGGTCCGCCCTTCTTGACCGGGCGGCCCGACAATTGCGACAGTTTATAGAGCGTATCAATCGAATACTCCATCTTCTTCATGAACTTCTTACGCAGCTTTTCATCGTACGTGGCGCTGGCGCAGGCCTGGGCGATCGCTGATAAGTAGTGACCGCTGCCATGACCTCGCAAGCGGGTTTTCTGACTGTCCCATCCGCCCAGAGGCTTTGCCCCTTCAGGCTGCTTCTGCCCGAAAGCGTCGCGGAAGTTGTACAGAAAACGGTCAGGATCCGTGTCGGCCAGCGTGAGAACAAACTTGTCGCGATTCTTGATGAACTGCGTGTCGCGGTTCTTTACGTCCTGGTCCAGAATAACGTCGCCCAGGGCGAATGGCGTCATCGTGTTTTTGGGGCCGGGCGCGGTTTTGGGCGCGGCTTTTACGGTAACCGTCGCCTTGGGCTTGAATTTCGTACCGGGGACCTTGCCGATTATCGTATACGTCCCGATCTTGCGGGCCTGGCTGCTGTCTGTCGGAGCCGGCCAGATCGCTCGGAGCATGGGCCCCTTTATTCCATCGCGATACACGCCCCGAATGCGCGCAGGCAGGCGCGGCAGGTGGCCGGAGATCGTGCTTGCGCTGACATGGGGAATGCTCACAAGCAGTGATCCCTTCGGCAGAGCTCTTGCGGCGTCCGCAGCGTTCGTTTTCTCATCACCGGCGGTATCGGCGCCGGAGCCTACTGTCTTCTTACCGGACAGCGCGTTGGTGCGGATCACGCCGACTTGTTTGTCCGACAAGGCGATTCGGTAAATGCGCAGGTCGTGAAGTTTGGCGTTGAGATTGCCATGCCCCTTTCCGAAGGTCAGCACATTGGCCGACGCCTTTTCCGGATTGAACACTTTGTCCAGCGACAGCTTGACGCCGCTGGTGCGCCCGACCCTGGCTCCGTCGACATAGCAGCTTATGGTCTTTTTATCCGCGTCGAGCACGACCGCCAGATGCAACCATTTTTTCGTTGCGATGGCCTTGGACTCCGGGCCGATCTCGCCGCTCTTGCCCGTGACGGTAATGCCCGCACTGAACCTCCTTGACGCCCCGCCGCCGATTGCAGTGCAGGAGAAACTCCGCTTGGCGTCCTGCCCGAAATCAAAGAACATCCGACCGGAGGCATCGTCCCTTACATAGACCCAACCGGCAACGCTGATCGAGTCGACGCCGATGGCGGCCTGTCCGGGCAGTTGCAGATACGCGCCTTTGGCTCCGCCGGTCAGCGACAGCACCGAACCGAACGTGCGGTCCTTAACGTAAGCGGGCTTCCCGCCCTTTACAACGCCGTGAAAGTTATTCCGCGAGCGATCTTCGGTATTCCCGTTCAGCACATAGCGGGCGACCAGAGCAGTCTCTCCTATACCGTCGAGAAACTGATCTCCGCTCTCGCCGAAACTCTGACTGGCGAAAGCCAACCACCCGGCAACTATAATTAGAACCGACACGCACAAGATTGGATTGCTGTTCATTTTTTTCTCACAGGTTCACTATCGTTGAAAATCAGTATCTTCCCGATGTCCGGACGGCGATGCGCCCGCGACTATATCATCAAGTTCACAAACGCTACTTTTTCTTCTTCTCGCGGGCCTGTCTGTCCCGTTCCTTTTTCTCCAAGGCTTGCTTCCGCTTCTCAGCCTTCTCCCGCTCTTTCCGCTCCTTTTCCTCCTGGATCTTCAGCATGGCGTTGATCGGCTCATCATTTCTCGCCAGCCAGACATCCATCTCGCCCGTACCGCGATGGGCCCAGGAATAATACGGAATCAAAAGCAGTTCGTGCGGGGTTCTCGCCACAGATTCAGGCGTTTTGCCCCTCGTTGCGTTCTGTGCTTTAGCCTGGATCACCTCGATACCGCCGAGCATATCTTTGCGGAACTCAGATGTCAGTTTCACATCGTCGCCCAATATCAGCCCGTGCGTTTTCCCGTTGTTGTCGGGCCATTCCGCACAGAAAACCATAGGCCCGCGCTCGATGGAAACCCGGTTGCGATCGGGCTCGACCTTGTCATTGGCGAGTACTCTTCGGATGGGCATCGGGAAGTTCAACTCCAGCGTATCGCCGGATTTCCACTTGCGGTCGAAGGTGACGTATCCCTTGTCGACCTTCAGCGCAACGGGTTTGCCGTTCAGCTTCAGCGATGCAGTTTCACTTTTCTTGGTCATATACCTGTAGAGGTCCGAAGGCAGAGGCGTATTCTGCGACCAGCCGGGAATACGAACCTTCAAAGCAAACCGCAACTCGCTCTTCGGATCGACGGTCATTGCAACCGAGCCGTCCCATGGATATCGCGTTTTCTGGGTGATCGCAACGGTCTTGCCGTCGACTTTCAACTCGCCTTTACCGCCGATGTACAGATTCACATACACATCTTTGCCTTTAATGGCGTAAACATATCCGGGCACCGACGCGATGAAGCGGGCGATATTGCCCGGACAGCAGGCGCATCCGAACCACTCGGACCTCGCCGGGCGGCGACCGGTTCCGCTCGATGAAAGCGTGTTGGGATAGAAGAACTTCTTACCGTCAAGCGACACCCCGTCAATCACGTTGTTGTAAAGCGTGCGTTCGAGCACATCGATATACTTCGCATCACCGTGCAGCATGAACAACCGGTGGTTCCAGTACACGTTTCCGATCCCCGCACACGTCTCGCAATAGGCGTTGTTGCCCAGGTTATACTCCCCGGCGAAACCTTCAGGCCCGCCAGGCTGGCCGAGCCCGCCGGTGATGTACAGCTTCGTGCCGACGATATTCTCCCATATCTTGTCGATGGCGGTGATGTAACTTTTGTCGCCGGTAAGCGTGGCGACATCCGCCATGCCCGAATACATATAAGTAGCCCGCACGGCGTGACCGACACCTTTTTCCTGGTCGACTACCTTCTTATGCGATTGGTCATATGTGCGGCCGTCAGGACCACGGGTATCGAGGAAGAACTTCGCCAGGTCGAGATATTTTTTCTCGCCCGTTGCGCGATACAGCTTGCACAGGCCCATCTCTATGATCTGGTGCCCGGCCCACTTTTCGTTCCTGCCCGGCCCGAAATCCCTGCACAGCAGGTCGGCGTTCTTCGTGGCGATATTAAGCATTGTCTTCTTGCCCGTCGCCTGATAGTGAGCGACCGCAGCCTCGTAGAAGTGGCCCATATTGTAAAGCTCATGACTTAACAAGTGGACCTTCTCCCAGCGTTTCTTGCCCGCCCATCCGTGGGGCTTCTCGGGGTTGATCGTTCGAGCGGTGTACAGGTATCCGTCGGGCTCCTGGGCGGCCGCGACCTTGGCGATCAGACCATCGAGATATTTTTCCATCTCCGGGTCGGCCTTCACCGAGAGCCCGAACGAGGCGCCTTCCAGGATCTTGTAAATGTCGGTGTCGTCGAAGCTGTAGCCCCGCACCTTGTCGTCCTGAAGCGTCTGGCCGCGAAGCTTTTTCGCCGCCCGTACGAAGTTCTCAACCCGCCCGGTCTCCTCGCATTTCCCGAACGCGTACGGAATGGTGGCCGAGCGATTGGTCTCCAGACGAGGAGCCCAGAACGCATCGTCCAAATGAACGGCCGTAAAGGGCACGGGTTTTATGGTTTTCAGTTTGTCTTTCGGGCCCGCACCGTTAGACACGTCAGCACACCCCAGCATCGTTACAAGAATCATCACTACGGCGGATCCAGTCAATTGTGTTTTCATTGTGCCTTCCTGTTTTCATGGCGTCACCGGCCTGGAATTTCACTTTTGGTTGTAACCATCGCACCAACTGGTGGGCATGGCCCTTAACTGTTCTGTAAAGAACAGAGCAATCATGCAGCGCGGATCGTAATTCTGTCTTGTTCTATCCTGAACATACACCCGCCGACTCCGATAGACTACCAGAATAATGCGCATAAATATGTTACAATTGCGCACGAGACAACGATTCTTCATTCTGTCTATGTGCGGCCAGAAGGATTCATACGCATGAGCGACGTGCCGAAAGTGGCTTTGCTGATCGAGACAGCCCGCGGATACGGCAGGCAGATGCTGCGCGGTATTGTTCGCTACGCCCGACTGCACGGACCCTGGGCTTTTTATGTCACGCCGGGCGATTTCGAGCAGGCCCTGCCCAAGATGCAGCAGTGGGGCGGCACGGGCATCATCGCTCGCATCGAGACGAGCAAGATCGCCAAGGCAATACTGAAGTCGGGATTGCCCACGATCGCATTAGATTTGTCGGAACACGAGTTGGACCCATCCCATCCACTTTCTCGATTAAGCGAAGTCGCTTCGGATTCGGCTCGTGCCGGCGAGATGGCGGCCGAGCACTTGTTGGGACGGGGCGTTCAGCACTTTGCCTTTGTCGGTATCCCCGATCGCGTGTGGTCCAAGCGTCGCCAGCGCGGGTTTTGCAGCGTAATCGCGGCCGCCGGGTTCGATGTTCAGGTCTATACGCCATCGCCCTCGGCGCTAAGCCAGGTGTGGGAGCGGGAGCAACCGATTCTGGCGGACTGGCTGGGGCGTCTACCCAAACCCGTCGGCGTGATGGCATGCAACGACGATCGCGGACGCGAAGTCCTGGAAGCCTGCCGCGTTGCAGAAATCCGTGTCCCCGAAGAACTGGCCGTGATCGGCGTCGACAACGACGAACTGTTGTGCGAACTGGCGACTCCACCGCTGTCCAGCGTAGCTTTGAACGCCGAGGGAGCCGGTTACCGCGCCGCTGCCCTGCTCGACGGAATGATGCGCCGCCGCCTGCGCAAGCCGCGACGACTGATCGCCGAACCACTGCACGTCGTCACCAGGCGTTCCACTGACATGATCGCCATCGACGATCCGGAGGTCGCAGCCGCACTGGCCTTTATCCACGACCATGCGGCCGAGCCAATTGGCGTCGACGACGTGGCCCGCCATCTCCATATTTCACGCCGCAACGTCGAGATCCGGTTCCAGAATCTTGTCGGGCGGACACCGCACGCCGAGCTTCAACGGGTTCGCCTGCAACGGGCCAGGCGATTCCTGATTGAAACGGATCTGCCGATCCCTAAGATCGCCGAAGCTGTCGGCTACCGTACCGCCTGCTACTTCATCCAGGTATTCCGCAAAGAGCAGGGTGCCACCCCGGCCAGATACCGCCGCAGCCGACATATTGGTCATCGTGGCGACGGATCGTGAGCAATTCTTCCGGTACGCTGTCTATATTACTCGCGGTCGCGGGGACCCGGCCACTTTCGGCACGTCGCTCATGCGTATGAATCCTTCTGGTTGCATATTGGCAGCATGAATAATCGTTGTCTCGTGCGCAATTGTAACATATTTATGCGCATTATTCTGGTAGTCT
>CAZSLS010000220.1:0-11071 GCA_964607575.1 uncultured Planctomycetaceae bacterium
TGGTGTTGTGTGTGGCCCGATCCGGAGAGGCTAAGCCCCGACGGCGCTACGGTCAGATGATCCTTCCCGTGACGCATCGTGCGCCCCGGACGCCCGAGACGAGGTCGCTGACGTCGGGGGAGGCTGATGCGGTGCTGCGGGCCGATTGGCTGTTCCAGGCGATGGGTCGGCCGCTGGCGAAGCGGGCGGCCGGTGAGATCGGCTGGGCGCGGGGGTTGGCAGGTCGGCTGGTTCGTCAGGGGCGGGCGCCGAATTTGAAGGGCGAACTGGGCGAGTTGGACGCATTGGCTAAGCGGCTTGCGAAGCTGACAGGGAAGACCCCCGCCAAACGCACTCCTACCCTGCCGAAGTGGATCTGGTTCCCCGAGGGGCGCCCGGTCCACGACGCCCCAACCGAGTCGAGGTTCTTCCGCGCCGCCTTGCGTATCCCGAAGGGAGCGAACGTCAAACGCGGCGATTTGCGGATTACCTGCGACGATGCGTTCGAAGTGTTCATCAACGGGTCCCGCATCGGCTCCGGCGCGTCGCACACGCGAACGGCGGCGTTTGCGATCGACGGTAAACTGCTCGTCCCCGGCGAGAACATCCTGGCCGTCCGGGGCGAAAACAAGTACTCCAACGTTCCGAACAACCCCGCTGGGCTCATCGCACGCATGACGGTGTTCCTGGGTGACGGGAAGCAGGTGGAGATCGTTTCCGACGACTCGTGGCGGGCGGAGAAAGTCAAGCGACCGGGCTGGATGAAGGCGGACTTCGACGATTCGGCCTGGAAGAAGGCGACGATCGCCGCGAAGTTCGGCGGCGGGCCCTGGGGTCGTATTGGCGGCCTGCTGTCAGCGGAGGCGTCTTATGCACACGAAGACCCCGCGGTAGTGAAACTCTACTTCGACGTTCGCCGCGTCAAGCGACGCATCATGCTGAAGAACCCCGTGCTGGACTTCAAGCGGCTGCTATTCATCGATCAGCCCAAGCCGCGGGGCTCGCAGGTCATTCATCAGTCCATTCACCGCATGGGCATCTCGGCTACGCCCGGCGGGAGGCTGCTGGTGCTCGACGGGCTTGGTCCCGGCGGGAAAGTCAGCCAACTGGCTCCGGACAAACCGGGCAGCTTCTGGCGGCCGGACCTGTCATTCGACGCCAAGCGGGTGGTGTTCTGCTACAAGCCCCACGACGCCAAGAGCTTCCGCCTCTACGAGAGGGACCTCACCACCGGCCGCACCCGCCAGCTCACCGACAGCGACTATGACGACATCGACCCGATCTACATGCCCGACGGGCACATCCTGTTCACCACCACCCGGGCCAACACGTACGTTCGCTGCGGACCGTTCATCTACTCCTATGTCCTGGCCCGGTGCGATGCCGACGGCGGGAACGTCTACCTCATCAGCAACAACAGCGAGCCGGACTTCGTTCCGGCGCTGATGACCGACGGGCGGGTGATCTACTCGCGATGGGAGTACACCGACAAACCCCTCTGGCGGATACAGAGCCTCTGGACCGTCAACCCCGACGGTACGAACGTCAACGTGTTCTGGGGCAACCAGAGCGTCTGGCCGGACCACGTGTCCCAAGCCCGTCCGATCCCCGGCAGCCAGAAGATCATGTTCTGCGGCGTGGGGCACCATGACTGGTGGTCCGGATGCGTCGGGATCATCGATCCGACCAAGGGCTTCAACTTCCCCAACGGGCTGACCAAGGTCACCGGCGACCTGCCCTGGCCGGAATCCGGTAACGGGTCTGTCGATCCCAAGCACTCCAAACACTATCACGCCTCGGGCAAGTTCACGGGTTACACGTCGCCATACCCGCTTTCAGACGAGGATTTCCTGGTCTCCGCCCGTGGGCAGGGCAAGCGGTTTCGCCTGTACCTGATGGATGTCGACGGCAATCGCGAGCTGATCTACCAGGGCGCCCACGACGTCATGAACGCCATGCCTGTCCGTCCGCGAAAGAAGCCCCCCATCCTGCCCGATCGCGTGGCCTGGCCCGGGACGGGCAAGAACAGAAAGCCCCAGCAACCGGGCTACTTCTACAGCTCCGACGTTTACCAAGGCGCCACCGGGCTTCCGCGAGGGTCGGCGAAGTACCTGCGGGTCTTCCAGCAGGACCACAAGACCTACTCCACGTGGGGGAAGACCTACCGCCACTCCGGTCCGACCGTGTCCATTGTCCAGGAAGAATCGGTCAAGCGAATCCTCGGTCTGGCGCCGGTCAAGGCCGATGGATCGGTCTACTTCGAGGTCCCCAGCGGGCGAGCGGTGTTCTTCCAACTCCTCGATGAAAACTTTCGCTGCCTCCAGACTATGCGAAGCTTCACCGGTCTGATGCCCGGCGAGACGCGGGGCTGCCTGGGCTGTCACGAAATGCAGAACGCCACCCCAGCCAGGCCCAAACGGTTGGCGTTTAACCGCAAATCAGCCAAACTCACACCTGCGCCATGGGGCACCGAGAGCATTGGCTACGAGCGATTCGTCCAGCCGGTTCTCGACAAGTACTGCGGTAAGTGCCACCAGGGCAAGGGCAAGGGACGCAAGAAATTTGACATGACGCTTCGCCCCGGCCACGGGCCATTCAAGGAACCGTACCTTACGCTGGTCGGGTCGGCCGGTTGGGGAAATCCCAAGAAGCCCGGGCCCGGTTACGGTTTCGCCGGCGCCATCCCCGTCGAGGCCCGGGGAACCTACCGGACCCTCAAGCCGAAAACTCACTTGTCGTACAAGAGCAAGCTGATCGAAAGAGCCTCCAGCGGTAAGCACAACAAGGTAAAGGTCGACCCTCTGAGCCTGCGGCGACTGATCGCCTGGGTCGACGCCTGCTGTCCGTATCGGGGTTCCGAGGAGGTCCGCGCCCTTGACGATCCGGACTTCCCCGGTATCGAGAAGCTGCCTATCCGCCCGCGCGTGCGCACCGCACCGCGGATCCAGCGACCGTAAGCCCGTCAGCGTCCCGGCCGGCGGCCGGGCGCGCAATCTTCCGCGGCGATCACAACCACCATGGAAGCGATTGAAAGTCCGCGTACGCCGTCACGTCAAAAGCCATGTGGAAGACAACCGGAAACAGCAGGCTCCCCCAACGCTCGCGCATGGCGCCAAAGATGATCCCGACGGCGAAAGTGCCTATCCCTAGCCACAGAATGTCGGCGCGAACCGCAACGTCGGGCAGTACGAAAAGGCAGCACTTGTAGGCCGTATGCGCCGCGGCGCCGCCCAGAATCGCCGCAACCACGCCATATCGCCGCAGGCCGCCCTGAACGAATCCACGATAGATGACTTCCTCGCCAAGACCGATCGCGGCTGAAATGAAGCACATGTACGTCAACGCGTCAGGCAGCAACGGGCGCCCCTGGCGGTAGCGATAGTAAACCCCCAGACCAACGCCCAGCGCGACACACAGCGGGACAAGACCCAGGCGCCGCGAGGGAAAACCGCGCAGGCCCAGCATCGACCGGGGCTCGCGCGACGTCGCGATCAACCGCACCACGGCCAGCGACGCCAGCGCCAGAGCGACGATCCGAGGGATAATCAGCCCCTGGCGATGGGCGCACAGACCAAAGATCACCATACCCGCCGCCAGAGCAGCAACACCCGTGAGTTCCGACCGCTTCCGCGTCATGGGCGATGGCTCGCGACGGCCTTGCGCTTGTGTCGCAGCAGAGCGAATCCGGCGGCCAGAATGGGTATGAATATCCACGCCGAGCCCATGCAGAATCCGATGATTTCGGTATCGGGCAGGGCCTTTTGGATCTTGTCAAACTCCGCCTTGCGCTGCTCGAGGATCTTCTTATCCACGATCAGTATTCTCAGGCCCGTGAGGCTCTCTAATGGCGTCAGGTCCTCGACGGTACTCGGAATCGAGACAAGCGCCGCTTGGCGCAGGGACCGCATGCCCCTGACGTCCGAGATATCTTTCATGCCTTCGCAGCTCACCATCAGCCTCCGCAGTTTCTTCATGCCCGACAGAATCGACAGGTCCTTCATCTTGGGAGCGCCCAGGTCCAGGCGTCTCAAATCACTGAGCGCGGCGATTGATTTTAAGTCCGTAGCCGCCTTGCATTCCAGGAAAAGGCTCTGAAGCCCTGTTGCGCCGGCCAGGGGCGTCATTGAACCCGGACTGTCTTCCTTGAATTTGAAACCGAGGAACTTGAGTTTGCGCAGCGGGGCCAGATTTGGGATACGTTTACCGCTCGAACAGAGGTACTTCAGGTCGGGAAGTTTCGCAAGCAGTTCGTCGAGATTCTCACCGCCCGGTGCAAACAAGCCGGACGGCTTGGCGGCGATCAGCGCCTGGACCACCGCCGGAGACTTCACGGGCTTAGAGCCTTTTGCGAAGTCGAACCATACGATCACCCCTGAGTTCTTGAAATGCGACAGTGCCCGGGCATCGTCCGGCGAAGTACCGCCAAGATGGATGGATCTTACTGCCTTTGTGACCGATGCGGGTTGTTTTTCGAGCCAGGCGACCGCTTCGGGGCTGGCCAGATCCAGATGAACCAACTTCCCGTTGACCATGCCCTGAAAACCAGACCGCGAAAAGACCAGAGGCTGTTTCTCCGCGCCATCGAAACGATAGGGAAAACGCAGCAAGCCGCTCTTGTCGTCCGGGCCGCCAACGACCACACGCAGCAGCGATCCGAGCGGTACGGTGACCTCAAGTGTCTTCTCGGCGGATTCCTTGGCTCGTTTACCATGGACTCGTGAGAACGTGAAAATGTCCTCAGCACTCCCGTCGACGTACCAGAGGCCCGCTTCCTTTACCGTGCCGGACTTGATTTTCACCACCGTGACGTCAGCATCACCAGAAGGCGATGCACAACCGCCGGCCAGGAACACAGCGGTGACAGCCATCACGACCCCCGCGATCCGACCGACGGCGGGCCGGTTGCAAGCCATCGTTCTTCCCTTATTCTTTCTGCGGTGAATCATGGTGTTGTTCTCCGAGACGAGGGACACGTTTTCGGGATCCGGCACGATCCCAACATTTCCCGTTCTTCAAAATGCGCCGGCCCGCGACGCCCGCAGACCATCACAGGAATTATCGCCCGGGACAAGTGAAGCGGCAAGGACCATTTCACTAACGTCGTTGCGTTCACAGCATCCCGGCCAGGACGTTGCAGGCTCAGGAAAGAACAGATCGTGGCTCATTTGCCTTCTGTGCATCCGCCGCCCAGCTTGGCGGCCAGGGCGGCTACTTCGCCGGCGTGTTGGTTGAGCAGGCACGATTGCGATGGATTCGGCAGGGTGCAGATCTGATCGCGAATACTGGTAAGAAACTCTCCACCAAGGATCTCGACCAGTGATTTTTCGGTGACATTGTCGGCTGCGTAGTGGCTGAACGGGCAGGGTTCTACATATCCGTCGGCGTTGATGTGGATCATACCGGCCCCGGCGGCTTGGCAGGGCGCGTCGCCGGAGTATTCGTCAGATGGGAAATTTATCGCCAGCGGGCGAGCCTCTGCCCATCGGGCGTCGAGGGCGGCGGCTTTGCGGGCCATGTCCCGATCGCTCAGGATCAACGATTCGTCGCGCTTACCGCTGCACGGAACGTAATCGATCAGAAACGCGAACCGGACGCCCATATCCCAGATACGATCGAACCACTCGCGCGATGTTACATGCTCGATATTTTCCGGAGTCACCATCGAAGCAATACCGAACGCCAGGTCGCAGCTTTGCAGCAACGCCATCGCGTCGCGCACTTTGGCGCCCACACCGTCGCCGCGGCGGGAGTCGGTATGTTCGTCGTCCCCTTCGGTTGAGAGTATTGGAAAAACATTGGGCGCCTCGCCGAGGGCCGCGGCATGTGACTCGTCCATAAGCGTACCGTTGGTGAACAGGAAGAACACCCCGCCGCTCAGCGATCCGAGCATTTCGATCAGACCGGGGACCAGCAGCGGTTCGCCGCCGACGATTATGAAATTGTAGCTGCCCAGTTCTATCGCCTCGGCCAGGACGCGCTCGATCGTTTCCAGAGACATCTCCGAACCGCCCTTGTAGTTGGCCGCGTAACAGCCCGCGCAATCGAGATTGCATTTCCACGTCACCGAAACGATGCAGAATCGCGGTACGGGGCAATCGTGCTTCCTTTCACTCCCCTGCCGACGAAGCTCACCAGAGATAATCAACTTCCGCAGCGCATCGGGGTCGGAGAAGATCGTCCTGATACCGGGGTCATCCCCCAGCGCCACCTCCACGCCCCTCTGTATGTCTGTAACCAACCGCCCAATATCCTGCATATTCCGATCCTTCCGGCTGCTGTTGCCTGCGATGATTGTAATCCAATCGCCATAGATCGACAACATCTCTCCCCCCCGCCAGAGTCGCGGAGTTGACCTGGCGCCGCGGCCGTGAGAGAATCTCCTGTATGTCGCCTCCGTTGCGGGGGTATCGAGGTACTCGTCAGGAGATGCGTGTGAAGAGCAAGATGCTTGTCGTTCTGGTCGTTTCGTTTTCGTGGCTTGTCGCCTCGGCGTTCGCCATTGATCTTCTCAAGGAAAACGAGGCGAAGATCAAGCGGGAGGTCTGGGACCCCGCCGTCAAAACGATGCCCACGAAATACTCCGGTACGGTCAGGCTCGACGGCAAGCCGCTGGCGGGCGTTTCGGTGACGGACGGAATCGGCTTCGTTAAGACCGACGCCGACGGGCGGTACGCGATCGACGTCAAGTTCGACGCGATGACGCCCTACCTTCCGGCCAGAGTGATCTCCGTCAGGTGGCCCGAGGGTACCTGGCCGGTGAAGCACAAGTTGACCGGTCGCCTGCTGTTCTGGCGGCGCGTGAAGGATGTCCAGAAGACGCCGAACAAGGTCGACTTCCTCCTGACCCGGCGGGTAATCGCCCCGCCGCTGGTGATCTCGCTGGGGACCGATCCGCACGGGAACCTGTGGGACAACTGGAGCTACATCATGCCGCAGGAAGTCAAACGCGCCGCCAACCGCGTACACCTCGGCATGATGTTGGGCGACCTGACCTATGCGGACATGAAGGGCGTCAGCGCCACGTTTCCGCACTTCGAGAAATACGCGCGGGATTTCCCCATCACGTTCCTTCACCTGATGGGCAACCACGACATACCGGGCCCGTTCTTCGCGGCGAACGAGCTGGCCGGAAACGGAGCGTTCCAGAAGTGGCTCGGCCCGGTTCGGATGTCGTTCGACGTCGCGGGCGTACACGTCGTCATTTTCAACTACTGGCTCGTCAACCGGCAGGCGGTCGACTGGCTCGATGAGGAACTCGCGAGCGTTCCGCCGGGCAAACCGGTCTATATCTTCACGCATAGCTGGGGACCGTACCTCGGACCGATCTGCCAAAAGTACCCCAACATCCGCCTGGTCACCGCCGGGCACTCGCACAAAACGCGATTTTGCGGGAGGGAGGGAAACGCCGAGTTCTGGACGTTCTACGCCTTCTACCGCCTGCTCTACATCGACGGGTACGACCACGAATTCATCGACCGCCGCGCCGGAGAAAACGCCCTGTACAACTACTACAACCATAGCGTTGGCGCCAAGGGCAGCCGGACGGCTGAACTCCCTGACGCGACACTGACCAACGCGTCGTCCGGCCTGAAGGGATATTCGGGCAAGGACACGCCGGGGGACAAAAACGGCCCGTTCGGAACCAGCGAGCAGTACGACGTGACCTTCTCGATCAAACCCGCGGGGAAAAAACCCGCGACGCGATTCGGCCTGCGGATCACCAACGAGCGCGGGTACGTGTTCAAGTTTTACTACGACACCGCGTCCAAGACGCTCAACTTCGCCGGACGCGAAACGTATTTCGACCCCGAGCCGGTTGTCGCACGCATGCCCACCAAGCATCCGTCCAAGGAAGTCTGGGACAGTTACAAGACAGTCGACAAATACATCAAGTCCGATCCCAAGTTCCGCAGCAAGAGCGACGAGAAAGCGAAATACCAAGCCGCCCTCGCCGCGGAGCGGAAGTGGTTGACCGTGGACCGCCAGAAGATATTCGAGGCGTGGCGGAAGAAGTCCAAGCCGATCTGGCCGATCCGGTTCGACATCAACATCTGCCCCGACCGCATCCAGACGTTCGTCAACAACAACATCGCCCACATCCAGTTCTACAAGATCGGACCGGCCGCACGAATCGAAATCTTCGCCGAGAACGGACAAGCCGCATTCAGCGGAGTAAAAGCCTTCGAGACCGGCGCCGGAGCCCACTGGAAAAAGTTCACCCGCCCGATCCTCAACCATCTGCCGTAAAAAGCTACTTCTTCGGCGCGGGCGGTTTGGGCTTGGGACCTCCGGGGCGTTCGAATTTAAAGATTGAGTGGGCTTTTGGTTCTAGGGCGAAATTTACGTCGCCCCATGGGCCTAGTTTCTTCCATTTTCCGTCTTCGAATTGCGACATTATGACGGGGTTTTCTTTGGTCTGGCCTAGATCTACTACCATTCCCTGCCATGCGGCTGCGTTGTGGTTTGAGAAGATTACTACATCCGTTTTCTTGTCGATCGGGTAGACGGCTACCAGGGCCTCGCCCTGCTTGATTGTCAGGTAGAAATCTTTGGGAAACGCTATAGTACCCTTGGGCAGGGCGAGGGTTTTGGGTTTGTTGTCGGCGGTTCTGGCGGTTGGTGTGGAGTAAATGGCGGGTTTGGCGGTCTTTTTTACTCCTACCGCCGGCGGGGTGATGGATTTTGCGAAATTGGCGGATGGGTCCCATTTGACGGCTGCGTCCTTGACGATCGCGGCGCCGGGTTTTGTTGTGAATCGGAAGACGGCTGCGTCGGCTGGCGGGAGGGCGAAGTTTACTGTCTCCCGCGCGCTGAGATCGTCCCACTTGCCGGTCTTGCGATTAAAGCGCGAGACGATGATTTCCTTGCCCTTTTCCTGTCGGACGTCCATCACCGTGCCCTGCCACGCCCAGGCGTTTTGATTGCATACGTAGGCGATCTTGCTGCCGTCGGGGTGCTTGAACATTCCGGCGAGGACTTCGCCCTGGCTAAACTGGAGCCAGTAGTCTTTGGGGAATGGTATGGTGTTGGCCTCCATTCCGGGCTTCTTGTCCTTGTTGGTGTCGGCGCGCCGGCGGGTGGGGGTCGCGTAGACGTTTTCGGGCAGGCCGATCTGGCCGATGAGTTTGTAGAGCGGCTGCATGTGGCGCCCGATGCGGACGAGGTGGCTTTTCTCGTCCCACCGCTTGGTCAAGTCCTTTTCGCGAGGCCCGTACGGCCCGCCGATGAACCAGAGTACGATCTTGACACCGTGGGCGATGGACGTGTTGAGCGTGTAGAGGTTGCGGTTGTAGTCGTGGATGAGCAGCCACTTGCCCATGACGCTGCGGCGCTTGGCTGCGATCTTGCGGTAGAAGTTGAGCATGTGGAGGTTCCACCCGAAACCGCGCGACCAGTGGTAGTCGTACCAGGCGCAAACGCCCTGGTGCGTGGGGAAATGCTCGCAGTAGAGGTAGCGGTACGTACCGACCCAGATCGGATGGGTCGGGTCCCACGTGCGGATCATGCGGACCCACCCGTCGAGGAATTTGAAATTACCGCACCAGTCGAGGCGTTCGTTCCAGAGGTTATACCCCCAGACGGCGTCGGAGCCCTTGACCTTGAGGCACATGGCCTTGGCCTTTGGGCGTTGGCCCGGGCGGCGGATATCGGCTTCGATGGGCGGTTTCCAGGCGAGGATGTCGATCATCATCTTCATCCCGTGCTTCTTGAACAGCGGTATTCGCCAGGGTTCGTATGGGCAGTGGACGGTGTTGTATCCGGCGGACTTGAGCAGCCCGAGCATCCGGTCGAACTCTTTGGCATCTCGCGGGAACTCATCGCCCTGCCCGTATGGCATGGAGAAGGTGAAGGCGAAGTCCTTCGGCAGCGCGGGCGGCGCGTCGACTTTTTCGGGCGTGCCCTTGTCGGCGCCGGTGGGCGCCTCGGGCGGAGCGGACCAGAGGGGCGAGACCAGGAAGGCAAGGCAAGCCAGCACGACTATTGAACGATGCATGTATCTTCTCCACAAGTGTTTCGCGAGAGGTGATTCTACCACAATCGCCGGGGCGATTGCTTCGGTACTTTTTTATTGATTGCATACCGGGGCGGTGCTAAAAGAATGGTAAGGAGAAACAAGATGAGCGATCGACAGAAGCGATGGGGTGTTCTATGGTCGGCTGGTGCGGCGGTTGTGCTTGCGGCGGTGCTTGTCTGCAGTTTCGTGACGCACGGGCAGGCCGCCGGCGCCGACAAGGTCAAGATCGCCCTGGTCGACGGTAATGGCAAGACCATCAAGTCATCCACCAGCGGTAAGCTGGAAGTGGACCGCGAGTACGTCAAGGGCGATCGGATCGAGATCACCTTGTCCGCGGACCTGATCGTCAAAGTCGACGAACACTACGCCGAGACGATCGTGTTTGCCCCCAGGAAGATGGTGCCCGGCAGGCCGAAGGTGGTCTTCCCGATTCCGCTGTGGCAGAGAGGCCATCACGACGACCTGTACCCGCATCCCCCGAAGGCCTTCCAGGGCAAGAAGCACGTTATCACCGCCCGCGGGGCCACCAAGAAAGAAATCCACGCCTACCGCAACCAGGCGCTCAACCCTATAGACCCGCGTGGTACGAGTACTTTTTTCCCGCACGCCAGTTCCAACAGCGAATGGGGCGATGCGGCGATCTATGCGGCGCGAAACGCCATCGACGGGTTCGTCAACGCGACCGGCGACCACCACGCGTGGCCGAGGCAGAGTTGGGGACCTTATCTTCCCGAAGATCACCCCAAGCCGGAGTTGCTGATCGAGTTCGGGCGGCCTGTCGAGATCGACAAACTGGTCGTCATTGTACGCCACAACGAGAACCAGTATAACCACTGGCGGGAAGCGACCGCCGAGTTCTCCGACGGGTCCAAGGTCAAGATCCGACTCAAGTACAACGGAAACAAGCAGGCGTTCCCCATCAAGAAGCGGACCGTAACGTCGGTGCGGTTCACCGCGCTGGTCCCCGACAAGGAAGGCGAATACGCCGCATTCGTCGAGGTCGAAGCCTGGGGCAAGGTAGTACCCTAGGAGTCTGTCGGACTTCGCCTCCCGGTTGACGCCGGTTTGACGACCAGC
>CAZSLS010000221.1:0-11027 GCA_964607575.1 uncultured Planctomycetaceae bacterium
CAATCATTTTAGTCATCCGATCAGTATCCCGCGCCGCGCCCGTCGATGTCAACCGCGACCGGCGGTTCTCAGCGTCGCCGTATCCGTAGAGCCCTCTGAATGGAGGGTGGCTGATCGTAGCCCAGCGGCGATCCGCAGGTGAGCCCTGGGAACAGACGTCTCTATGTATCCTCAGAGCCCTCCGAATGGAGGGTGATTGAAACGGGTGTTGCGTGGCCTTCAATCACCCTCCATTCGGAGGGCTCTGGGTTGCTGTCTAACCGGATTCCCCGGGCTCACCTTCGGATTGCCCGGGGCTACTTTCAAATCGCCCGCAAGGGGCTCCACGACAAGTCAAGAATCCCGACACCAGGCCGACGCGTGAGTCGGCCGCTATTCAACGGAAGGTGAGGTTAGTGGTGCGGATAATCGGAACAGGACGGTTTACAGCGGACCGGCGGGACGGTAGAGTTGGTTCGGTTCAACTTGGGACATTTGAAAGGGATTAAGTCGCTTTGCACAACCTTTGTGGGAGAACAATTATGAAAACAGCACGGAAGGAACGTCCAGATGCCTCGTAAAGTCCCTGACTTCAACGAAGCGCTGCTACTGGCCGGGAAGGTCGGCCCGAAGTACCGACCGGTTTGGGAGGGTCGGTCCCACGAAGAACAGGTTGCATTGGCGCGATATTTCCTGCCGCACAGTTCGAGCAAGGAGGTGCTGAGCCCGACACATCCTCGAGTCATCAAGTGGTACTGCCCGTTTGCAGCTCAAGCGGATTTCCCCACCGGACATCGATACTGCATAAACGTCTTCACCGGATGCGACCACAAGTGCGTGTACTGCTATGCAGCCGGATATGAACCGCAGCAGGCATCCGGGAAGCGGAACTTCCAGAAGCTCCTGGACAAGGACATGGAGGAGTTGGAGAGTTTCAACGTGCCGCCGGCGCCGGTACACCTGTCAAACAGCACCGACCCGTTCCAGCCCCTCGAAGCCGAGACCGGAGACACAAGGTATGCTCTGGAACAGATACTGGCACATCGAAATCGCTTTACTACCGTGACGGTCCTCACAAAGAATCCTCTCCTGCCTGTGCGGCTTGGCTATGTGGAGATTCTCAAAGGCCTGGTCCCGCTGCCTGCTGGCCATCCTAAGTTCGGTGAGTTCAACGAGCGGGGTCTTCCCGGTTTCTGTATGGAGATCAGCCTTGCATTCTGGCGCGACGAGGCCAGGGCCGCCTACGATCCAAAGGCCCCGACAGTCGAAGAACGCAAAGAGGGAATCAGGGCATTGCAGCAGGCCGGGATCCCTTTGGTCCTGCGCATCGACCCGCTCTTTCCCCTCTCTCCGCTCACACGACAACCCCAAGAAGTACTGGAGGATTTCGCTCTTCCGGAAGCCCAGACGGTCGATGATCTCAAGAAGCTGGTCCTGTTTGCACGGGAGATCGGCGCCAGGCATGTCGTTTACTCCTCTGCCAAGATCACCTTGCCCAGGCAGCACAAACTCTCTGAGACAATGCAGGCCATACGAATGGTATACCAGCATCTCACGGCGCCCGAAAAGCTCGTTTTTCGGGGTGGGAGCTGGCGGCTTCCGCAGCACGTGGCGGAGACTGAGGTGCTGGGAGAGTTTCTCGCTATCTGCAAACGGGAAGACATGCCTGCCAAACACTGCAAACAGAATCTGCTGGAAACACCATAAGCCCGGCATGCTGACAGCCCGTCTTGTCGGCGTGAGTACTCAACGGGAATGAATGGGAACTCGTCGAGAGGTGTGAACCAATTGTGACATAAGCAACCGCCGCACGGGCCGATGCGATCTGTGCCCGTGCGGCGGCGGCAAGAGTTACGACAAATGCGGCTTGGATTATCCTGTCATCGTCAATGTCCCAGCAGCGATCCGAGGATGCCGGAGAGTATGCCCGTGCGCCCATGGCCGCCGCGGTGACGCGGAGACGGACTCCTGTAGATCGGCGGGGTTCTGAGCGTTGGGTGGTTCACCGGCGCCCGGCGACCGCCTGATACTCGGACGACCTCCACACGGTACTGACCGGTGTCGTCGTTGTCCTTGGCCTCGAGGCGGATCTTGAAGTAGCGAATCCCGTCCTTGGCGCTCAGCGGGATGGTCCGCCCTGAGCGTGCGACCTTGAAATCGCCAACCCGCCGTTCCTTATCGCTACCGCGCCGGATCCACACCTCGCCTTTCATCTCCGCGGTAACACCGCTGATTTTCAGCAGGTACTCACCACGGTGTGGCGGAACGAACATCAGCCAGTCTTCATCATCGCGCGGGTAGATCTTGTGAAGTTGGACCGAGTGGTCCCGGATTCCGACGGCTGATTCGCGCTTGTTGTTGGGCTCGTAGACATCCGGGCGGCGGACGTTAGGCCGCGGGCGCGATCGGCCGCCGGTGCGAACCTGCGAGACGCTCAGGCGGTAGCTGCCGGTATCGTCATTGTCATCGGCCTCGATCCGGATCTTGAAGTACCCGATGCCCGGAGCGACATCCAGGTGGATCGCACCGTTGCGGCCGCGCCTGACCTTGAACTTCTCGACGCGTTTTTCCTTGTGCCGCCCGCTCTGGACCCACAGTTCGCCCTTGAGGTCGATGGTGACGTTTGTCAGCTCCAGCACATACCGTCCGGTCTGGCGCGGCGCGAACATGATCCAGTCCTCGTCGCCGTCGGGATTGATCGTGTGGAGTTGCGGGCGGCCCGCGAAGATCTGCATGGCCCGTTCACGTTTCGAGTTCGGCTCGAATTCGTCAATCCCGCCGAGACGCCGCCTGGGTCCCGGATGGCGAACCCTGCGCTGGTGTTCGTTCCTGTCGCCCTTGCAACCGCAGTTGCACGTGCCGTGCCGTTGCGGTTCGTCAAATCGGGCCAGCAGAGTCACGCCCGAATAGCGCCCAAATGCCTGCAGGCCCACCTGCCACCATCCCTCTGCCGGTCGGGTAACGATAATCTGCTCATCGTTATCGTGCGACTTGCTTCGGAAGTCCCACTGCCGGCGATTGCCCCGATCGTGCCGGAGGTACAGGTCGCAATCGCCGTATCCGCCGGAAATACTTACCACCAATTGCCTTGTACCGGCCGGTACGTGTATCCGACCGACCCACAAGCTTTGTCCCGACCCGCGGAAGCCTGTGATCGCCCGACCGTTACGAATCACTGTTTCCTCTGCTCCAGCCTGCGCGACACCAACCACAACACTCGCCAGAACTACCGCTAAAACCAATGTTTTCCGTAATGCGTTCATCATATCACCTTGCCTTTCTGCTGCCGACGGCGACCGGTGTCGACCGACCCGCCGTCTTGTCACAAGCATTGTGTCCCACCCGAAAAAAAGGTTACAGGCGTTTGCACTATTGCCCAATTGATCCGGTCCGCGTATCATGCCGATACGATATTCACAGGAGTTTGCGATGAAAGTCTGGCTTGACGGTAAACTGGTTGACGAAGCCGACGCTCGCCTGAGCGTTTTCGACCACGGTACGCTCTATGGCGACGGCGTTTTCGAGGGCATCCGCATATACAACGAACGGATATTCCAATGCAAAACCCACGTCGACCGCCTGTTTGAGTCCGCCCGAAGAATCCGCCTTCCGATCGAGCAGACCAAGCAGGAAATCATCGACGCGATGTACGAGACAATCGCCGCCAACAGTGTAGTCGACGGTTACATACGCCTGGTGGTTACTCGCGGCGCTGGAACGCTGGGGCTCGACCCCTTCAAGTGTCCCGCATCCAGCGTCTTCGTCATCGCAGACAGCATCGCCATGTACCCACAGGAGATGTACGACAACGGTATGGCCGTTATCATCGCCAAGACCGTTCGCGTTTCGGCCAATATGCTCGACCCGTGCATAAAGAGCCTCAATTACCTGAACAATATCTGCGCCAAGATCGAGGCCATCGACGCCGGAGTAGCTGAGGCGATCATGCTCAATGTCAAAGGCAACGTCGCCGAGTGTACCGGCGAGAACATCTTTATCGTCAAGGACGCCCGGATCATCACGCCCGGGACGGACGCCGGTATCCTGGTGGGAGTCACTCGCGGTTTGGTCATGCGCCTGGCGAGAGAACTGGGTTTCACGGTCATCGAGCGGGCTATCTGCCCCGAAGAACTGCGGGGCGCCGACGAGTGCTTCCTGACCGGAACGGCCGCCGAAGTGATCTCCGTGACGAAAATCGACGAGACGGTCATAGGCGATGGCAAGGTCGGCGAGATCACTACGAAACTGCTGGCGGCATTCAGGGAGTTCACTACTTCCGACCAGGCCGAAGGCTGAGAATCGCCACACTTCTTCAACGGATTGCTAGCGCTGCGTGGCGGCAAGGAGAACTACGTTCGCCGCGAGGCGTCTGGCGTCGGTTGTTGAGGGAGCGACGCATCCGTAGGTATATCCCCCGTCCAGCGGTACGGTCACCGCGCATCGGCTGACGATCGCCACTACGCGTCCCTGGTATCGGACTACCGAGAGCATATCGGCCAGGGGAGTATTCTTGTCGCCATCGCGGACGACTGCCTTTGTCAGATTGCTGCCCACGCCGCCTGCAAACTTGCCGGTGATCAATGGATTGGCAAGGGTAACCGTCCCTGGTGCGGTATCACCAACCGTACCGCGAAGTATCGTGGTTATCTGCCTCGCGGGCAGGGGCTCTCCCATGGCCGAGTCGACGAAGATCATTCCGCCCTTCTTGAGATATCCGCCCAGTATTTCCCGCTGAACGAGACTGAGCTTGGGCAACTTCGTACCGGTCATCCACAGCAATTGCGGGGCTGGGGAGGCTATAGGATCATCGAGTTCGACTACCGTCTGCCTTACGCCCAGGCTCAGCGCCCGGGCCAGAACGTTGTGAAGATACCGTGTGGCCATAGGTCCGGAGTACCAGTCGCCGGTGTGCTTGACCCGAGCGATCGTGACCGTCCTGCTCTTGGATGCGGACAGCATCCTGGGTATACGTGCAGGCAGGCGGGGCGCGTTGGAACCAAAACCGATCCCCGACCACACCGCCAGATTCGCCACCAATTGGAACCCCGCGGGCGAACCGCCCGAAGCGCCCTTCCGCCACGCCTCGCCGAGACCGCCGGAGACCAGGAACACCCGGCTGCGACAGTAATCGCCTATCGACGTTACCTTAAGGGATCCGGGGTCGGTTATCTTGTACCGCACGCTGAATGCCGGATGCCCCGCAGGAAGCGCGGTTGCATGATGGTAGTATTGCTCGAATATCGACAGGAACTTACCCTTGATCTTTCCGATGTCTCCGTCAGGAACTGCCACCAGCACCATCCCGCCGCGCAGCGCGTGGCCTCGAATTTTAGCGGCCAGTGAATCGGATATTGTCATATCCGCCGGCGGCGCGATGTATAGCACCGCCGCGGCGTCGAGTACGCCCTGAGATGCGGTAGCGGGCACGAACTGCCATCTCGCATCGCGGTTGGCCGTGCGTCCCAGCCAGGAGGCCAGGGCGGCTACGTCGCTACCGTCAGTTGCCCCCCCGCCCGGCGGAATGAGCTTGTTGACCAGCACGGGCTTCTGGGCGTTGGAGAGCGCCAGCAGCGCGAAACACGTATGAACAACGTCGTTGCTGCTTATCTTGTCTCCGATTCGCCAGGCGCCGTCGACGCCCTGTCGAGCGACCAGATTATCCAGAAGTTCGCCCTGCCAGGCATGGGAACCGATCTGGGCGCTGCCCGACTCGACGGCCACCCGGGACAGCATATACAGGTAAAAATAGGGCCAGTACGAAACCTCACCCCAGCCCCACTTGGGGATCTTTGCCAGATCGTAGTTTCCCGCCAGCCATTTCCGTCCCTTGGCAATCGACTCGGTATACTTGGCCAGATTGGCGTTATCGGGAGCAAGTTTCGCCTTTACCGCCGACAGCGCCGCGACACCGGCGGCAGTCATCGAGCCGAAACTGTTGCCCCGCAACCGCAGTCCGGACCCGCCGGCAGGTTCGTATCCCCACCCGCCATCGGGGTTCTGAACCTTTGCCAGATAAACCGCCGCCTTCTCCCAGACCGCCGGTTTGACCTTCGCGCCGGCGCCGGCGGCGTCGGAAAGGGCCAACACCGCAAACGTCGTATTGCACATGTCGGTCCATTTCGGGCGTCGCTGCATCGTCGGGTGCCCCAACCCGTACCCCCATCCGCCTATCGTGCTCTGCCTGGCCTGCAGGAATTCGGCGTCTGATTCAATCAGTGTACCGAACTCCTTGCTTCCCAGGCGGGAACACGCCATCAACCGCATCGCACGCGCGTATATGGTTGTGGGCTTCTGACCGATCGCCGATTTTATCGCTCCAGCCAGTTCCGCGGCATTGGGCTTTACGCCCAGCGACAAGGCGGTGGTAGTCACCAGACTGTCCACTCCACCGGGGAACCGCCTGTCGAACGTACTGGCCCATCGACCGGTTCCGTCATGAGCGCCATAGAGGAACTTCAGTCCGGCAGTAATCGATTTCATTACCGCCGGGCTCCCGGGCTGGAGGCTTTGGGACGACGAAGCGCGACGGGGCCTGGTGGTCTGACCGCAGAGAGGCGCCGCGGACACCACCGCCCAAACGCCAACTGCACACAGCATCGCCGCGGAAGTTAACGTCCGCGCGACGTTGGACCCAATCGTTTTGGTGTTTGGATTCTTCATCGTAACAGTAGGCTTAATCTCCGACCCTACGCGGTTTGATGTCGAGTACTTTACCCGATTATTGCACCCGCGTCGAGGTGGCACTTCACATTACGGTAAATCAGGCGTATCATCTTGCGTGGAATTCCGCCCGGAAACAACTGGAAAAAACTATGAATGAATCTCCCCTGGCCCTGGTAACCGGAGCCGCTCGCGGGATCGGAGCGGCTGTCGCGGTTGAACTCGCACGAAACGGAATGGATATCGCGATCTTCGATATCATCGAGGCCGACGAGGTCTCCGCTTCCATCCGGGCCGCCGGACGAAACGCGCTGGCGGTCACCGGAGACGTAACCGACGCCGACGACCGCCTCAGAGTCATCGACGCGATCCGGCAGCAGTTCGGACGCCTCGACATCCTGGTCAACAATGCAGGCGTCGCGCCAAACGTGCGGGCCGATATCCTCGATGCCTCCGAAGAAAGCTTCGACCGCGTGATGAATATCAATCTCAAGGGCCCGTACTTCCTGACCCAGATCGCCGCCGCCTGGATGATCCGCCAGCGCCAGACCCGTAGCGATGACTGGATGTGCATCGTAAATATCTCATCCTGCAGCGCATATACCGCCAGCCCCTCGCGCGGTGAATACTGCCTCTCGAAATCCGCTATATCAATGGCCACCAAACTCTATGCCACCCGCCTGGCGGAACACGGTATCGGCGTCTACGAGATCCGACCGGGCATCATCGCCACAGACATGACCTCGGCGGTCAAGGACAAGTACGACAAACTCATCGCCGAAGGCCTGACACCGATCAAACGCTGGGGGCGGCCCGAAGACGTGGCGGCGGCGGTAGCGGCGTGCGCGAAAGGCGAACTGAAATTCTCCACCGGCGAAGTGATAAACGTGGACGGCGGATTCCATTTGAGGACCTTGTGATCGAAAATCCAAACGATAAATCTGTTTCAGTAACTCGCGCCGGCACGGTCATCGTCGGCGCGGGCGCCGCGGGCATGAACGCGGCGGTGAGGCTGCTGGAGTTCCAGCGGACCGCCGGCGCCGAAAACCCCGGAGACGACTTGCTGGTAGTCACCGGCGGTCTGGCGCTGGGCGCTTCGCGAATGAGCGGATCGGACAAGCAGACGTATTACAAAATGGGCACGAGCCCGAGTATACCCGACACCGCTGAAGATTTCGCCGCCACGCTTACGGCGTTTGGATGCTGTCACGGCGATACGGCGCTGGCGGAGGGGGTCGGTTCGCTGAGGGGATTTTATCACCTCGTCGAGGCCGGCGTCCCCTTCCCCCACGACCCGTCGGGCGCGTTCATCGGTTACAAAACGGACCACGATCCGGCGGAGCGGGCCACGTCCGCAGGCCCCAAGACCTCCAGATTCATGAGCGAATGCCTGCAGGCCATCGTCGAGCGGGCCGGCGTGAGGATAATCGATAAACACCCCGTGCTGAAGTTCGTCACCAGCGACTCGGGCGCTGACAAGCGAATCGCCGCGATGATCTGCCTGGACCTCACCGCCGCAGGTGATGAGGCGACGGTTTCGGTGTTCCTGGCCGATAACTGGATACTGGCTGGCGGCGGACCCGGTGATATCTACCAGAGCACCGTCTACCCCCGCGGGCAGATCGGACTGCACGCTCCGGCGCTTGAGGCCGGTTTGACCGCCTGCAATCTCACCGAGAGCCAATACGGTCTGGCGTCGATCAAGTTCCGCTGGAACGTATCGGGCACGTACATGCAGGCGATACCGCGGATATTCTCAACCGACTCAGACGGCGCCGACGAGCGTGAATTCCTGACCGAATATTTCGACGACATGCCCTCGATGGCTACGAATATTTTCCTGAAAGGTTACCAGTGGCCCTTCGACGCCCAGCGGATAACCGAGCATCAATCGTCGCTGATAGACATGGCCGTTCACCAGGAAACCGCCGTTCGCGGGCGTCGCGTGTGGATGGATTTTCTGCACAATCCCGTTGGTGGCGACGGGTGGGATAAATTCGACCTCGGCGCCCTCGGCGAAGAAGCGGGCGACTATCTGACCAGGACCGGCGCCTCCCAGACACTGCCGATCGAGCGGTTGGCACACATGAACACCCCCGCGATCGAACTGTACGCCGAACACGACATTCTCCTGCACTCCGAACCGCTCGAAATCGCCGTATGCGCCCAGCACATGAACGGCGGCTTTGCGGTCGACCAGTGGTGGCAGAGCAATATCCCCCGCACGTTCGTAATCGGCGAAATGGCCGGTACGCACGGCGTGAAACGCCCCGGCGGGTCGGCGCTGAACGCCGGGCAGGTTGGCGCCCTGCGGGCCGCTGAATACATCGCCTGCGCCTGCAACACGCCGCCGGGCGAAGCCCCGGACGACCCGGTCACCGGCGCGGCAGCCGAGGCGATCGCCGAGATCAACCGTATGCTCGAAGCATCCGAATCGGCGAGCCAAACACCCCGCGAGGTCATGGAAGAAATTCGCCAGCGAATGACCCGGTTCGGTGCGCATCTGCGAAGCCGCACGGCGGCGAGGGAGGCATTGGACGCCGCCGGCGAGCAGTACAAGCGACTCTCGGCGGAAGGGATCAAGATCGCCGGCGGCGCCGAACTGTATCGTGCGATCGCGGCAAGGCAGCAGTGCCTGACCCAAATCGCAATGCTGAAGGCGATATGCGCAATGTTCGACCGCGGCGCAGGCAGCCGGGGAAGCCACTGCATACTCGACGATAACGGCGTGGAAATGCACCGGCGGCTCATCGATCCGGAAACCGATCGGCCGTACCGATTCAAGGGCGAAAACGAGGCCCTGCGCAACGAGATCATCGAGATAACCTTTAGCGCCGAAGCCGACGACCTGTTCGAAACGAGAGTCACAGTTCCCCGCCCCGTGCCCGTAAACGACACAGCCTTTGAACCGGCGTGGGCAGAGTTCCGAGAAGGCAGAATCTACGACAAGGGAAGTTCGCATGGTAATTGACAATACGGAGCCCGCGCCGACCGGTTCGGAGATATCCGGGCCCCAACACCATTACGTTCTGGGGCACGTTGCCTTTCGACAGATATGCAAGACCAACCCGCTGGGCTTCTTCGGGGCAATGGCTTCGGAGGAAAGGGACGCATTCTGCGAGGAGATATGGAGTACTGTATGCGCACACTGCGGGGAGACCGGGCAGCCCTGGTTTACCATCAGCGACGTGAAGATAACGACCGTGCGCGCGGCGGAGTTCCCGACCATCCTGGTCCGCATGCCCGACCCGCGGAACACCGCCGAGGCGCACCTGATCGCCATAGTATTAAAGCTGGAGCGAGACACCACCACGCCGCCGGAAAACGTCGAGTTTGCGTACTTCACGCTCGAGAAGGGAGTTGACCAGGACGGTGGTGAACGAACAGTGCTGTGCTCCTGGAGCATGGACGATACGCATGTGAATTACGGAGACGGCCCGCCGGTCGACGAGGAGGAGTTTCTGAAGGCGGTAGAGAACTTACTCTGAATACCGCGCCGGGGGTCTTACGGATTCCCGCCGGCCAGTTTCCGATCGGCGAGCTGCCGAATGTCTTCGGCGATTCTCGAGGCAAGTACATCGTCAGCGGGCGAGTGTTTGGTCGAATCCCTGCCCGAACCATCGGAACGACCCACACCCAGAACCAAATACTCCTGTTTCTTTCTGCGTCGGATGTCCTGTTTGTAGGGGATCATAATGTTACCGGAACCGAGCCCGCCCGACAGGAGACGCGATACGATGACGGAGACCACCGGATGGTACTTTCCGGCGTCTGTCTTGCGAATCTGAACTGACGCCTCGCGGTATATCGGCTGGACCGAGTTCTCCAGGGCTCCCGAGGCGGTGGCTTTATCGCGCCGCCACCACTCGAAGAAGTGCCTGCTCGCCGTCGGCTCGGTCGTTATCAATCCGGCGCGGCGGTCGCGCCGGTCAACGGTGAAACGGTACCCGGCCAGGACTTCGGAGCTGGCGTCCCAGGCGGCCTGGAAATTCCTCTCGACCGAGGTCATCTCGCGGGGAGGAACTATCGGACGTGTATGCCTCGCACATCCGCACACCGCCAGGAGTATCGCAACAGGTATTATCCGGAAAACTGCCATAGTAGCCTTTCAAGCTGTCTGTTCGGTTGATCTTGAGGTTTCATTGTATCTTCTCGGCGCTCCGCGGCAAGCGCCCGCCCGTGCGAAAGACGAAACGGATTGCCTTGTTAGAGTTCTTGTATTTCAAAACTTTCCACCCAGACCACTTCACAAGCATGACTGCCAGTATCAGTCCGGCTCAAGGAACTGACCCAATGCCAATCATCTTTTTTCGCGTCGATCCTTATTAAACTGCCGCTGAATTCAACTATATCACCTTTTCTGGTGCGGTTCATCACTGATCCAACTG
>CAZSLS010000222.1:0-11003 GCA_964607575.1 uncultured Planctomycetaceae bacterium
AACAAACGCGGCCGTAATTCAGTGGTAGAATGTCAGCTTCCCAAGCTGAACGTCGTGAGTTCGAATCTCATCGGTCGCTTGCGCAAGAGACCATCAACAGCCGTTGGTGGTCTTTTTAATGCGCCAACCGATATGACAAGAGAGATTCGAACTCACGCGGATTGCTCACGGTTCTGCGAAGAGATCGGTTAGGGCTTGCGAGAATTCCTGTACGTCCATTCCGGACTCGAAGAGGTCATGTTCCTGCAGACGGATCAGGCCCAGAGTTGTCGATTCGGAGAAAAGCTCGTTCACGATCCGACGGGCTTCCTGCACCGTGTCGCGGCCCCAGTGATTGCAAATGGCTGACCGGGTTTGCTGGAATTCGTCATGATCCAGCATCGCCGCCACACGGTAGAGATCCGTCGCGTGATGTCGGGCGAAATCCTTTTCAGCGTCCTGATTGCGGTCACGAAAGGCGAATAGCTTCATCAGCAGAAATGTAAATGCCTGTGGAACCGCTATGTTACCTCGGTACGGTTGAGCGTCCGTGCAAAGGCCTTCAACCGGAATCATTTGCAGGTTTTCCTGAAAGCCTACCGCCTCATCGGTTCTGTGTGCATGCAAGCCGACTGATTGACCCGCAGGGCGGATCCGACGATCTCCGATATTGAGTTTATCGATCAGTGTCGCGGCGACCGGTCCGGTCAGCAGGTCGACCTTCACATCGTTGCCATTGTCAAGGCGGCGAACGAACTGCATGTACTCGGCTCCTGGAATTGGTCGGTATTCTAAATCGTCCAAGGCTCTTCTGAGCAATTTGAATCGTTCTGGATCCACCAGGATTTCAGTGCGAATCAGGATGTCCAGATCATCGGTGGTTCGGGGACGGGGCCACTGTTCGTTCGGCAGCAGTGGATAATAGTTGTCACCTCGCGCCTGTAGATCAAGTTGTTTGAGGTACAGACCGAAACCGCCGCAGAGAATGAGGGGGAAATCTTTGTCTTCCAACTCCCGCAGCAGATCGAGAAGACAACTCTTGAGAACGCCCATGGACCAGTCGTCTGTCATTGCGATTCACTCCTGTCGGTCAGGTCAGCCAGGATCCGTTGGCGAATCTGATCGGCCGCCTGCCGCTGGCGAGGATCGCCATTGGCCAGTTCGACGTATGCCTGGATAGGGGAAGCGACCTGAATCCCGTCTTTGTCACGGGGGTCAAAATAGACCCAGTCCGAGAAGGTTTGAATTATCTCCAGATTGGCGAATCGCTTGCCTTCCTCGTATTGCCCGCCGGCAGCATCCAGGAGCGGGGCAATCGATGCGTCTGTGTAGACCGAAACGATCAGTTCGCCACCGAAGGTACAATACTGATTGGCCGATGCGGCGCCGGTCAGCACGAAACGTTTTTCTTTCGCATCGGCCACCTGTTGCAATGGGGCTAGTAATTCTGTCAGGCTGGCGGTGTTACATCTGCCGAGCCAGGTGTTCGTAATTTTGGGCGGCCGATAGTTCGCGCCGAGGGCGTCGAGGATCTTTTCGGGCTGGATTTGGCGGATGGACTTTGCCTCACGTGCGATAACCAAATCCTCCTCCAACTTCTTCAAGACCTTGGATACCGTAGGGAACGTGATATCCCCGTCACGGGCGTTGATGAATTCGACAAGTTCCTTGATGGCCCCGAAGGTCGGTTTGAGAATAAACGATCGTGGAACCAGGGCGCTCTTCAGTCTGTATACGTTGCGAATTTCAGCGGTGTTGGGATAGCGATTCGGCTTGCCGGTCCTGTAGATTAACACTCCCTCGGCCACGATAACGCCGTTACCGCAGAGATCAATGCCGCAGCATTCCTGATCCTGCAACTCATCCAGGCGATCTTGGGGCAGGTAGGGGGTGATGACCAAGGGCAAGTAAGTTCTGTCGGAGAATGTTCGCCCCCATCCCTTGGCACGCTGCTTTGCCTTGTCGATGGCGTACCATAACGTTTTAGGCGTGCTGATCGCGCTGGTCGCAGAAGTAAAGAAGAATTCCTTGCCTGAAATACATGTTTGAAAACTGGCAATTGCCGTTGACACATATCTTGGGTTCTCATCGGGCGGAATACTGCGGAGGGGATATAGCGTTAGCTTGGCAGGTCCCAGTTTGAGACCACCTTGATCCTCAATCTGCGCCAGGATTTCCAGTGCGGTCAGCATTGTCCTAATAGTATAACATTTCCTGTTTAAGAAAATCGACTAAATCAGGAAAATAATTTAGCAGTATGTGAAATGTTTGTCAAGGGTTTTTTGCGTATTTTCCAACCCACGATCCAGTATAAGGGCTATCTTACTGGTCATGCAGGACTTCGATCATTGTTGCTATGTTTTCTGGTTTTGCGTCGGGGGGGATTGCGTGGGCTGGGGCGGCGATGAATCCGCCGGATTGGCCTACTTCGTTCAGGAGGCGGTGGACCTCTTCTTTGACGTCTGAGACGCTACCGAATGGGAGGGTCTTTTGGGTGCTGATTCCTCCGTAGAAGGTCAGGCGGTCGCCGAATTGCTTTTTCATCTCGAAGACGTCCATTGCCTCCGGCTGGAATGGGTTGAACACGTCCAGGCCGCATTCGATCAACTCGTCAAACAACTCCTGCACGGCTCCGCAGCAGTGGATGAAGACGTACTTTCCGTGAGATTTGGCGGCCTGGTAGAGGCGTTCGATGCGTGGTTTGATGAACTCGCGCCAGAGGTGCGGGCCCATGAGAAGTCCGCCCTGGTGGCCCCAGTCGTCGCCGAACAGGATCGCGTCAATGTTCCATTTGCAGACGTTGTCGATTACCGCGAGGTTGTACTCGGTGATGCTGTCGAGCAGGGCGTGGACGAATTGAGGGTCGGTCATCATTGTCGTCAGGAGGTTCTCCATTCCCGCCAGCGACCAGGCTCGTTCGAAGAGGTTGTAGCTGAGTTTGGCGACGGCCAGTGTGTCGCCGAAGTTGTTGCCGGCGGTGTGGAAGTCCGAATAGAGCGTTGGATCGTCGGGGTCGGGGAACTGGAAGTCGGCAAGCGTTTGGGGCGTGATAAGTGTGTTGACCACGACGCCGATGTCCGGATCGACGGTGCGGTCCCACTCGACGCCGAATTCGTCCCGCCAGACGTTCGGACGGACCTCCGCCAACCGGCGGGCCCGATAGACCGACAGGCAGTTGCCCAAGCCGGTTTCGAAGTTTGGATCCCCGTAGAAGTCCGCCATCTTTTCGCGGGCGGGTTTTGTGAATCGGATGTGGTAGGGGACCTTGTCCGTGGTGCGATGTTCGATCGCGTCGATGATGCGCTGTCGGATGCTCATTGCTATAGTTCCGCCAGGTCTTCGTAAACGTCGACGAGCGCGTGGTAGCACTTCTCGAATATCGGTTTGATTTTCTCGTATTGGCTGACGGCGTCGGCGTCCGGTTCATGGGAACTGTCGACGCTTACGAAGCGGTCGATCACGTCGAAGTTTTCGAACACGCCGGATGCCACGCCCGCGGTCACCGCGGCGCCCATTGAGGTCGCTTCTTCCAGTACGTTTAGCTTCTGGATGCGACAGTTGTAGACGTCGGCCATCATCTGGCGCCAGACGGCGCCCTTGGCTCCGCCGCCGATAACGGTGACGCTGTCGAACGGTACATGCGAGCGGAAGATGTCGGCGATAATGCACAGGTTGTACGTGACGCCCTCGAGTACGGCCCGCAGCATATCGGCGCGTTTGTGTGCGAGGGTCAGGCCGATGAATGCTCCGCGTGCGTTGGGGTTCCACCGCGGGGTGCGCTCGCCCATCAGGTACGGAAGAAAGACCAGCCCATTGGCTCCGGGCGGCGAGGCGGCGATTTTTGCGTCTATAAGTTCGTACGGGCTAACGCCTTGTGCGTCAGCTTCTGCGACTTCAGCCAGGCATATCTCGTTCTTGAGCCATTGATACGACGATCCGGCGGTTTGCATGGTCCCGGCTGGATGGAGGTAACCGGGCACGACGTGAGCCCAGTTCATCGTGCGCATCTGCTCGTCGACGATCGGTTTTTCCGACGCCAGCGCGATCCACGACGACGAGCCGACATACCCGTACGCCATGCCCGGTCGAACGCACCCGACCCCGACGGCCGCACAACTACCGTCACCTCCGCCGATCGCCACCGGCGTTCCTTCGGCCAGTCCGGTCGCCTCGGCCGCGCTGCTGGTGATCTTGCCGAGGATGTCGGTGGAGGGGCGAGCTTCAGGCAGCATCGCGGCGCTGATGCCCGCGGCGTCGATGATCGGTTGGGACCATTTGAAAGTGTTCAAGTCGAAAGCGTTTGTTCCTGAGGCGTCGGAATAGTCCGTTGCGATTTGCCCGGTGAGTTTGAAGTTGATGTAGTCTTTCGCGTTTAGCATGTGCGATGCGGCGGCGTAGGTGTCGGGCTCGTTGGCTTTGAGCCACATCAGCTTCTCGATCGAATACGACGCGCTTATGCGGTGTCCGACGATGGCGTAGAACTCTTCGGGCCCGATTTCGCTGGTCAGGCGGTCGGCCTGTTCGGTGGCCCGCTGGTCGCAGTAGATCATCGATGGCCTCAGCGGCTCGCCGTCGGTGCCGACGGGGAGGCATCCCATCATCTGTCCGCTGAGCGCGACGGCCGCGACGTCTCCGGGGTCGATTGTCTCCAGCAGCGCCCGGGACGATTCACAGACCGCCCGCCACCAGTCGGCGGGGTTCTGCTCGGCCCAGTTGTTGTTGAAGAAGTTCGTGTCGTAGGCGCTGGTCTGGGAGGCGATCATCCGCCCGTCGGTATCGAACAGGGTAGCCTTGTTCCCGGACGTTCCAAGATCGTGGGCCAGCAGGTATTGCGGCATGGGGGGCTCCTTTACTTTCCGGTTGCATCTACGGGATCTGCGATGGTTAGTTTCTTGCCGACGACGCCCGCCAGGTCGGGCAGGTCGTACACTTCCAGGGCTCCGTGGACGGCGTTTATCAGTTGTCGCCTGACGATGCGTTTTCGCAGAACATCCGACCATGACGTAAGCGTTCGGGTCAGCTTGACCGAAGCGAACATGTCGGGCTCGAGCGCCGCGGCGTGCAGGGCGGGAACGCCCACGTGTCCAACCGCGGTCAGCGCCGCCGAGGCTTTCTTCTCGCGTTTTGCGAGCCATCGGGCGCAGAGAAGGACGTCTTCGGCGCGCATTCCCACGAACGATCGGCCGAGCATGTATGCTGAGCAGGAGTCCTTCCAGTCTCGGCCGAAATGTGAACTGAACTTCCTTTGGTTCATCTGGGCTGTTTCGCCGATCCCCCGCAGATCCACCGCCAGAACGACCCGCCCGCCGGCGACGAGCTTGTCGATCGCCTTGCCGTCGGCGGTCTTTCCGCTTTCGTGGACATACAGCACCGGCGGGGCGTTCGCTTTCTTGTTGGGCGAGAACAGCAGTGCCGGTAGATATACGCCCGCTTCGGGTTTGATCACGAGTTTCTCGACGCTGCAATCGCTTCGTTTTGCGATACCGGCCTGGGTTACGGCCGGTGCGGGCAATTTGTCCAGAGGGCGAATGCCCGCCAGTTGAGCTACCCGTTTGAGCGTTTCGGCCCGCTGCTCGGGCTTCCAGAGGCCCGGGCGCTGTTTTGCGAGTGCGGCCGCACGGTCATCGTTGATGTCGTAGACCGAGCGGGCGCCTTTCAGCGCCATGACCTGCCCGGTCGGTGTGCATTGGATTTCAGCCTTGGTCAGAATCTTCAGGTCGTCCGGTTCGGTGATCGGTTTGTCTTTTCCGTCGAGCCATCGCATCATCCACCGCACCATCGCCACCCGCAAATGCATGTGGAAACCGTGTTTCTCATCCTGTTCAGCGAGGTCCATACGCTCGGAGAACCCCAGGCGCGTGTAGATTCGCTTGGCGTTGCGGAAGGTGTCCCACGTGCCGCTGATATCGAAAAAGTCCCTGGTTACGCAGCACATAAGCGTCGGTTTCGGCGCTCTCATCAGGACGTAGTCAGCTTCGTGCATCCCGAAGGCGATCTGGGCGAAGATGTTTTGCTCGGAGTCCGCGGGGCCTATTGTCTGGGCGAGGCGCTGGCTGCTGGTCAGGTAGCAGCTCGGGGCCGCACAGGATACACGCTCGTCAAGCGCCATGAGATACGACGTCTGCGTGCCTCCTCCGCTGTTGCCCGTGCAGCCGATACGCTTGGGATCGACCTCGCGGCGTGATTGCAGGTAGTCGATGGCCCGCATCCCGTCCCATATTTCAAACCACGCGGTGTTTCGCCCGACCAGGATGCTGCCCACGCCAAGCATGGTGTGGGCTTTGGTGCCCCACATTGGAGGGCGTCCTTTGCTGTCGAGCAGTTGTCCGCGTTCGCCCTGATCGATCGGGTCGAACACCAGCGCGGCGATACCGTTGAGCGCCAGAAGCGCCGCGGCCCGCTGATACGGATCGCAGCCCTTGCCCAGTGCGCTGTGTCCGCAGGGCACGAGTACGCCGGGGTAGGGCGGTTTGTGCTTCTTCGGGTCGGGCAGGAACATCGCGGCGGTCACGTAGTGTTTGGGCTGGGACTCGAAGACGATCTTCTCGACGGTGAACCCGGGACGCTGAACTTTGCCCACCACCCGCGGGTTCAGCGGCGTTCGTTTGGGCCAGGCGCCGAGTTGCTTTGCGAAGAAGGTTTTTTGGCGTTTCTGGTATTTGGCGATCTGCTCGGGGGTTTTGAGTTGCTCGTATCGCTTACGCCACAGCCCGCAGGCGTCCAGAGTCTCCTTGAGCAGATATCGCTTCATCATGTCGCCGGGCGGTCCTCCATCGACTGTCTTAGGCAGGACGTCGGCGAAACTGCAAGCGGTTACCGCAAGAAGTGAGACGCACCATGCGGCGTGAAAACGGAAAGGCGCTTGTGTAATCATAACGCCATTGTCGCCAAGCGGTCCGATTTCGCAACAGTTTCCGGCGGCGGGGCGGGTTATCGTTTCAATTGGGCCCGGAAGAGCGTATCGACTACGTTGCGGATGTACTGTTCGTCCGAAAGCCCGTCTGTGGCTTCGGGGGGGAAGTCGAGCAACGATCGGAAGTGGTCGGCCAGTTCCGCAAAGATTTCGACCCGGCAGTCGGGGTCGAGGGTGTCTCGCCTCAGCAGCGTCTGGAGAGCGACGCGTGCCTCATCCGGCGATATTCTCTGGCGGAGCTTGGCTTCTATGTGCGGATACTTCGCAAACGAGTTGAATTTGTTGCCTCCGGCGGTAACTCTCGCCAGGTCGGGCAGAGCAGTCTCGACAGTGCGAATGACTACGGTGCTGGCGGCGATATCGCCAAGCCGCTGGCTGCGCCTGCTCAATACGCAAACCGTTCCCCCGACGAGGTAACATGCGGGAAGGCAGTCGACTGCGCGCATCAGATTGCGCACCACGATCTGGCCGAAGGTCAACTGCAGCCCGTGTTCGTCCACTACTCGAAGATTGAATATCCGCTTTCCGACGGTCTTTCCGTGGCAGTACCATTCCAGGGCGATTCCGTACCCGAACCAGACCACGAAGAATGCCAGAAAGAAGAACGCCCCGGCGAAGTCGCCGCTGATAAGGGCGAACATGTTGACCGCTATCAAGACCACAAACATGACCCCGAAAACGATTACCATATCGATCAACCAAGCCATGAATCGGGTAATCGGTCCGGCAAGGAGCATCGAAAAGTGGAACCCCTCGGGCGTTTGGATCACCAGTCTGTCAAATCTCCGGGCGCCCATCAGCGGTCCTCCCCGACCGGGCGCCGCCTGCGCCCGCAGAACCCAAGGAGCACCACCAGCAGCGCCAGTTGAAGAATTCCAAAGGCGATTTTCAGCGAGTACGGGAGGCGAGGTTCGTGGTACTGCGAGAAGAACGATTCGATAATCCCCGCCCAGACCATCAGGACCGCCACGCCGAAGATCAGCGTTACTACCGCGGGTAGCGACTGTCTCATGCGCATTTTCAGGCAGTCGCGCGTCCCTGTCCCGATCATCGCCGAGGACACCAGGAAACCTGCCTGGGCGGCCACTAGTATCGCCGGGATCTCGATCGACCCGTGAGGCAGGAGCCATGCGGTCAGGAACACGCCCTGCCCGTCGGCTATGTAGTCTATGACAATTACCCCGAGGATCACACCGTTGTAGAACAGCATCGTGATCGTACCGATTCCGAACGTGAATCCCAATGCCAGCGCAAGTATCGAGACGCGGATGTTGTTTTGCATCAGGAATAAAGCGAACGTATTATGGCCTTGGCTCCTGCGATCGCCCTGCGCCGCTTCTTCCTGTGCCACGCGCTCGGAGGGGCTCTGGTAGGTATGCGAGAACACCGAGGGGATCATGACTTCCTTGGTGTCCGGACTGACGTGGAAGATTATCCCTCCGAACGCCATTCCCGCCAGGGTGACCGCACATGCCAACAGGAACGCTCTGAAGTGGGCGCGGAAGGTGCGCGGGAAGGTCCCGAAAAACCACCGCAGCGGCGAGAACCGGGTCCGGCTGCGGTCCAGGGAGTGGATTACTCCGTACGCTCTGGCTACAAGTGCCTCGAGATATCGCGTGACGTCGGGGTCGCTGGAGAACGTGTTGATTCTCGCCAGGGCGGCAGCCGCCCGCTCGTAGAGGTAATGCAGTCGTTGGGCGCCTTTCAGGTCGAGCGACCAGCCCGGTGACTGCTCGATCATGGCGGTCATGGACTCCAGTTCGTCCCAGGAGGGCCTTTCCTGCTCTATGAATCTTTCCAGGTCGATTATCAAAGTAGTTGCCTGTGTTTGAGGTTGATGTACTGGGACACGAGTTTCGGGCAGAGGTTTTCGTTGTCCACGAGATTGAACCTCGCCCCTGTGTGCTGGAGGTCCTTTTGCAGTTCTTCCAACTGATGCAATCTCAGATGTCCGCCGAGATTTCGATAGATATCGTCCACGGACGACGGTTCGTCGCCGCTGAAGACTTTTCCGACGCCCCAGGGGCGAATCATGTTCACTATCACCAGGTGCTGCCTGGCGATCAGAGGAAGGCAGTGGGCAAAGTTCTCGGCTACGATCGGGTCGTCGAGGCTTGTCAGGAATACCAGCAGCGCACGCCGCCTGAGTCGCATTCGGATGAAGGCAAACACTTCCGAGAAGTCCGGCGCCACCATTCTTGGTTGGAGAGCGTACATGGCGTCGCGGCAGGTGCGATAGTGACCGCGCCCGGTTTTGGCACGAACGAAGTTGTCGACGCGGTCGGAGAAACTCATCACGCCGAATCTGTCTCCCTGCCTGTCAGCGGCCATTCCGAGTATCATCGCCGCGGTCACGAAACGTTCGAGCATAGTCGAAGTGGCCGGATCCTCGATATCGGCGGTTGTGCGATTCGGTAAGTCGGGTACACGGGCACTGAGACGCGAGGCGTCGATGATGACGTTGACCTCCTGGGTGCGTTCGATTCGGAGTACCTTGGTGATGGGTCGGGCGCGTTTGGCGGTGGCTTTCCAGTGGATCTCGTCGTATCCGTCACCGGCGACGTATTCTCTGAGGTTATCGAATTCCCGTCCCCGCCCGACCTGTCGCTGGATGTGGGCGCCCACATTTCCCCGGTTCAGGAATACCGCCGACACCCGCTTTCGTTCGGACATCAGATCGGGATGAACGCGTACTTCCGAGGCGCACGGCAGCGTTTTTCGCCTGAGCCACAGACTCAGGGGAGACGCCATTCCGATGCAGCATTCTTGCAGATCGTACTTGCCTCGGACGCCCGGGGTACAGGCGAATTGGACGGTTACTCCCGCCTGGGCGGGCAGATCCACCCACCTGTCGGGCTCGGTGCATCCGATACGGTGGTCGGCGGAAATCGCCACGCGAAGGCGCGCCGATCTGCCGGTTCGGTTGAATACCTGAAGGCTGATCTGCCCTTTGACGCCCTTGTTCAGGCGGGTGATCGGGGGCAATTGAATCTCGATTCCCGCCAGGCGGTCCCCGACGGCCAGCGCATCACCGATCGCAACCACCGCCACAATGCCCGCGGCGGCCAGCAGCACTAACACCATCGCCGGATTGCCCGCCGAAATAAGCGCCGCCGGAACGAGCACCACACCGGTCAGCCAGATCAATATGGACCGTGGCGCGATCATCTGGGGACTGTGACCTCCTGGAGGATGCTGTCGATCGATTCGGCGATTGTGTGGCCTTCGATTTCGTACTCCGGTCTGAGGATAAGTCGATGCCCCAGCACCGCCGGCGCCAGCAGTTTTATGTCGTCTGGTGAAACGAAATCGCGTTCGGCGATCGCCGCGTGTGCCCTTCCGGCCTGCAGCAGGGCCTGGGTGGCGCGTGGGCTGGCGCCGATGAGTACGGTCTCGTGACTTCTGGTGGCTCGCACGATGTCCACCAGGTACTCGATCAGTTCCTGTCGCACGGTGATCTGATTGAGCGTGTGGCGGAAGTCGGCGAGTTGACCGGCGGAGATGATCGTCTCGACCTGCCCGCCTGCGAGCCGCTGTTCGGGCGAATCGTCCCCGAGCATCCTCCCGGCCAGTACAAGCTCATCGTCGCGGTTGGGGCATTCCATGCTGATTTTGAGCATGAAACGGTCTTTTTGCGCTTCGGGCAGTGGGTAGGTTCCTTCGTACTCGATGGGGTTTTGTGTCGCGAAGACGGTGAAGTTCACATCGAGGGGCAGGGTCTCGCGGTCAATCGTCACGCAGCGTTCCTGCATCGCCTGCAGGAGTGCGGCCTGGGTTTTGGCCGGTGCGCGATTGATCTCGTCAGCGAGAAGAAAGTCGGTGAAGATCGGACCCTTGACCAGGTTGAACTCGTTGTTCTGGAAATTGAAGACGTTCGTTCCAGTGATGTCCGAAGGCATGAGGTCCGGGGTGAACTGTACCCGTGCCGATTCGCAGCCCAACACCCTTGCCAGCGTTCGGACAAGCAGTGTCTTTGCGATTCCCGGTACACCTTCGATCAGGGCGTGATTGTTGGTGAAGACCGCGATCAGGGCACAGGTGATGACGTCGTCCTGTCCGATGATGACCTTGGCGATCTCCTGCCGCAGACGCACCATAACTTGCTTCAGTT
>CAZSLS010000223.1:0-10956 GCA_964607575.1 uncultured Planctomycetaceae bacterium
CCGCTACTTAGCAAAAGCTATCCCAGGATTCATCCCGCTATGGGATGGCTGTGGGATGATTTCTATCTGCGAAAGCAGTTGGTCATCACCTCGGGCAGGGCGGTGACGCTCGAGCGGATCGACGTTGAGTCGGTCGCCATGGAAGACGCTTCCCAGCCGTACAAGATCAAGGCCATCTATGCGCGCAGGAAATGGAGCCCCGGCCTGGGCCAACCGCTCTACACCACAAAGAGCGGGACGTTTTGGGGCGTCGAGTTCCCCGCATCGTATAACTTCGTGAAGGACAAGACGCTGAGGTGCGGGTATCTCTGGGGGCGTCAGATCAAAGCCAACACTCCGTATCGAACGTACCACGCGGTCATGGGCGTATCGGACGATCCGAAGTTCAACACCGATGCGTTCTTCGCCTACATCGATCGCATCCGCGTCCGCCCGCTGCGACTCCAGACGCAGTACAACACCTGGTTCGATACCGGGCGGGGCGTCAGGAAGGAATCGTTCCGCGACAGCATCCGCACAATCCACAAAAAACTCGTTACCGAACGCGGAACAAAACCTCTGAAGGCGTACGTTATCGATGATGGATGGCAGGACACGGGCAAGGACTGGACTCTCAAGGCATGGCAGGGCAACTCCAAGTTCGACACCGATTTTGCCACCAGCCTCGCCTCGGTCAAGGCCGCCGATTCCCGCCTGGGATTGTGGCTGAGCCCGGGCTGCCTGTTCGGGGCCTCGCGCGCGGTGGGGCGGTATCGGTCCAAGGGATTCGAGGCCCTGGACAACTGGATGTCGCTGGCGGGACCGAAGTATATGAAGCTGCTGGAGGACCGTATGGTCGAACTGGCCGGGCGGGGCGTTTCATACTTCAAGCTCGACGGTCTGTTTGGGCACCTCAACACCCGCAACTTCGAGTTGCACGGTGACAAATACGGTATCCCGCACATGCCCCAATTGAATCTGGGTGATATGAAGTCCGGCGACGCCAGGCTCAACGGCGCGAAGTATGACGAGTTGAAAACCTATTATCTGGTCGCGGGCACTGAGCGGCTGATGCAGGTCTTCAGCAAGATGTCCAAAGCCAATCCGGACGTGTATATCGTGATCTCAAACGGGGCTTACTTGAGTTCGTGGTGGTTGATGTATATCGATTCGGTTTGGATGATCAACGCGGGCGACGCGGCTGGCGGGTCAAGCCGGACCCGCGAACTGGTCTATCGCGACGGCAGGTACTACGAGATATGGAATAAGGAGAACACGCAATTCCCGATGCACGCGATCTTCAACCACGAGCCGAAGAAACGCAGGACCGGCGAGACCAAGGACGTATTTCGCAAGTATCTCTACATGAACATGTCGCGCGGTACGGGGTTTATCGAACTGTACATAAAGCCGGCCGTCCTGAAGGATTACGACTGGGACGTACTGGCCGAAGGGCTGCACTGGGCTCACGACGTTTTCCCGGCGTTCAAGCGATCTCGCATGCATGGCGGTAATCCCGCCAGGGAAGTCTACGGATACACCGCGTGGAATGCGAAGCAGGGGTATGTCTCCATTCACAATCCAACGGCCGGGGCGAAGACTTACAGCTTCACTCTGGACAGGGCATTTGGCCTGCTCCCCGGCAGCGGGACGTTTAATCTCACATCCCCCTTGGCTGACAGCTTCGAGGGGCTCGACAAGAAGTACAAGTACGGCGACAAGATTTCTCTGGAGCTGAAACCTCGTGGGATCAAGATACTGAACTTCGACAAGGGCGTGAAGGACTGGGCGGTACTCAAGGCGTTGCAGACCAGGACCGAAGGCCCCAAACCCCCGCCGCCGCCGAAACCGATAGGCGCCCACGCGATTCTCGGTCTGTGGGAGTACAAGCTCGGAAAGACCGTCTGGACGCGCCAGTTCGGCAAGGACGGAATCTGCATCCTGCGGCGGAACGGAAAGCTTCACTGGAAGAAGTCCTTTAATGTAAGGGATGATAAGACTGTGGACGTCGAGGGCGCCGGGCGTCACGTTATCAAAGACGACAAGACGCTGAATATCGAAGGCAGATACACCGCCAAGCGAAAATAAGAGGAGCAGGAATATGGTCGATCGGTGGCGAGCTTTGCAGATAACAGCCGTTTTGCTGGGAGTTGCGATTATGGGCTCCGCGGCCGCCGGGGCGGATAAGGACCGCGTGCTCCGGTACGCTGCGCCCGCCAAGCAGTGGGTCGAGGCCCTGCCGATCGGAAACGGGCGGCTGGGCGGTATGGTGTATGGCGGGGCGGACGTCGCGCGGATTCAGGTCAACGAGGATTCTCTCTGGACCGGTCAGCCCATGGATTACCAGCACGCCGGGGCGGTTAAATACCTACCGCAGATCCGCAAGCTCCTGCTGGAAGGCAAGCAGAAAGACGCCGAGAAACTCGCCTCTCAGCATTTCATGAGCGACCCGCTCCGCCAGGAAGACTACCAACCGCTGGGCGATCTCGTGTTGACCTTCCCGGGGCACGATAAATGCAAAAGCTATCGGCGCCAGTTGGACATCTCACAAGCCGTCGCCAGCGTTACCTACCGCCTCGGAGATGCAACGTTCACGCGGGAAGTCATCGCAAGTCACCCCGACCAGATCATCGCAGTCAAGATCACCTGCGACAAACCGGGACGCATCACCTTCGACGCCAAACTCACCACGCCCCATACCGAAAGCAAGACCGTTCGGATCGACGATACCACGCTCGCGCTACGGGGGCGAGTCACCCAGCGAAGCCGGATGAAAGTCCCGAGCGTGATGAAATTCGAAGCACGCCTCAAAGCCGTCACGCTCGGTGGGAAACTCGCCGTAACCGACGCAGGTATAAGCATTACCGCCGCGGATTCAGCCGTACTGCTCCTGGCCGGCGCGACGAGCTACAAGAATTACAAAGACGTATCAGCCGACCCCGCCGCACGCACGAAAGCATGTCTGGCGGCCGTCGGAGACAAGTCGTACGACGCGATACGAAAAGCCCACATCGCTGACTATCGCAAGCTCTTCGGACGCGTGACGATCGACCTCGGATCCTCCAAAGGCGCCGACAAGGAAACTCCCCAGCGAATCCGCGATTTCAAGAAAGGCGGCGATCCGGATCTGGCTGCACTGTTTTTCCAGTACGGGCGATACCTGCTGATCTCCTCAAGCCGCTCGCCGGGCCAACCGGCAAATCTGCAGGGGCTCTGGAGCCACACACTCAAACCGCCCTGGGGCAGCAAGTACACGGTCAATATAAACACCGAGATGAACTACTGGCCGGCCGAGACTACGGGCCTGGGCGAATGTCACGAGCCGCTGTTCAAACTCCTCGAGGACGTCGCGGTGACCGGAGCGAAAACCGCCAAGACCTTCTACAATTGTCGCGGCTGGGTGCTGCACCATAACACGGACATCTGGCGGGGCAGCGCGGCGATCAACGCGTCGAACCACGGCATCTGGCCGGTGGGCGGGGCGTGGCTTTGTCAGCATTTGTGGTGGCGGTATCAGTTCAGCGGCGACAAGGAGTTTCTCGCCAAGCGGGCGTATCCGCTGATGAAGGGGGCGGCGATCTTCTTCGCCGACTACCTGATGACCGACCCGCGCGGCGACAAGAAGTGGCTGATCTCCGGCCCGTCGAATTCGCCGGAGAACGGCGGCCTGGTGATGGGCCCGACGATGGACCACCAGATAATCCGCTCGCTGTTTGGATGGGTGATCGAGTCCGGAAAGATCCTGAACGTCGACGAGGACCTCCGCCGCAAGTTGACCGATATGCGTGCCCGCATCGCGCCCAATCAGATCGGCAAGCATGGGCAGCTTCAGGAGTGGCTGGAGGATGTCGACAATCCGAAAAACCATCACCGCCACCTGTCGCACATGTGGGGCCTGCATCCCGGCAGCGAGATTACGCCCGATATGCCCAAACTCGCCGCAGCCTGCCGTACAAGCCTGCTCCATCGCGGGATGGGCAACGTCGGATGGTCGCTGGGCTGGCAGGTGAATCTCTGGGCCCGCCTGGGCGACGGGGAGCGTTCGTACCAGTCGCTGGCGAAGCTGCTGGGCGACAACATGAACCCCAACATGTTCGACCAGTGCTGGTCCAATCGCCCCTTGCCATTCGAGATAGACGCGAACTTCGGCGGACCGGCAGGTATCGCCGAAATGCTCCTGCAAAGCCACGCCGGCATCATCCGGCTGCTTCCGGCGCTTCCGAAAGCCTGGTCTGACGGTAAGGTAACCGGCCTGCGGGCTCGCGGCGGCTTGGAGGTCGATATCACGTGGAAGAACGGTAAACTCGCCACCGTCACACTCAAAGCTATAATAGATGGAACGCACAAGCTGCGACCGCCGAAAGGCCAACAGATAAACGGTCCGGCGACGGTTAAACTGAAAGCCGGACAGACACACGACGTGAAGTTCAAGTAACACACCCGTAATTTGAAAGGACTCCTTCGATGGCTGGATTGAGCATAAGGCCCGCCGATGACTGCATTTGGGACGAGGTATCGCTGGGCGAGATAATGATTCGCCTGGATCCCGGCGACGGACGGATACGCACTGCCCGCAACTTCCGTGTTTGGGAGGGCGGCGGCGAGTACAACGTCGCCCGTGGTCTGCGGAAGTGTTTCGGTCTGCGGACGGCCGTTGTCACCGCCTTTGTTGACAACCCCGTCGGGCGGCTGCTGGAAGACCTGATCGACCAGGGTGGGGTGGACACTTCGCACGTCAAGTGGGTCGAGTTCGACGGGCTTGGGCGGGCGGCACGCAACGGTTTGAACTTCACCGAGAAGGGCTTTGGCGTTCGAGGTGCGGTGGGATGTTCGGATCGCGGGCACACGGCCGTGTCGCAACTCAAACCCGGTGACATCGATTGGGACGCGATCTTCCTGCATCAGGGCGCGCGGTGGTTCCATTGCGGTGGGATATTTGCGGCGTTGGGGGAGTATACTCCGGAGGTGGCGATCGAGGCGATGCAGGCCGCACGCGCCAACGGGACGATCGTCAGCTACGACCTGAACTATCGACCGAGCCTGTGGGAAGCTTACGGCGGTTCGGACAGGGCGATAGAAGTCAACCGCCAGATCGCGCCGCTCGTCGACGTGATGATCGGTAACGAGGAAGATTTCACCAAGGCCCTGGGCTTCGCCGTCGAAGGCCTCGACGAGGACTGCTCGAAGCTCGATCCGACGAATTTCATGAAGATGATAGCCCGAGCCGCCGGCGAATACCCCAACTTCAAGATGGTGGCCACTACGCTGCGTGGGGTCAAGACCGCCGGCGTAAACGACTGGGGCGCGGTCTGCTGGTCCGATGGCGAAACCCACCAGGCCGACGTGCGCGTGAACCTGGAGATTTACGACCGCGTGGGCGGGGGCGATTCATTTGCCTCGGGTCTGATATACGCGTTGCTGGCCGACAAGGGTCCCGCTCAGGCCGTCCAGTACGGCGCAGCCCACGGCGCCCTAGCGATGACCACGCCGGGCGATACGACGATGGCCACCCTGGCGGAAGTAGAGAACCTGATCGCCGGCGGCGGAGCCCGCGTGAAGAGATAGTAGCCGTTCAGGCTGCTTCGGCGGGCTTACGGCGGCCTGCAGGGAAGAATACACATGAATAAAAGCGTACTGCTGAACTGTCTGGCGATGCTATTTGTCTGCTGCGGGACAACGCATCTGCAGGCACAGACCTGGTCTGTAACATCACCAGGCGGAAATATCAAAACGAAGGTATCTCTGAAAAATGGAGCGATCCGGTATGCGGTGACACTGGGCGGCAAGGAGATATTGTCTGACGCAAGCATGGGACTCGCGCTGGAAGATGCTGACGGCCGGTTCATCACGGGATTGAAAGCTACAGGCCAGTCGGATGCGAAGATTGACGAAACCTATACCATGCCGGTTGGAAAGAGAAGTTCTTGCGTCAACCGCGCAAATGAGAAGACGCTTTCTTTTAAGAACGACAAAGGGCGGGGAATGGATCTTATCGTTCGCGTTTACGATGACGGTATGGCATGGCGTTACCGTATTAAGGGGCAAGGCGCCGCGAAGGTCCGGTCCGAAGTGTCGGGGTTCAACGTTACCGCAGGTTTGGCGGGGTGGCTTCAAAACTACGTGAGCGCCTATGAAGGTGAATACCATAAGATCTCCGGTGGTAGACCCAAGAAGCGCTATGCCTTTCCGGCGATCTTTGAAAGCAAGAACGGTTGGGTGTTGCTTACCGAAGCGTCAGTCTATGATTATGCGGGCAGCGGCCTCCTGGGCGGGAGTAAATCGTTTAACTTCACCGTGGCCCCCATGGCCGGGGGAGCAGATATCACCTGTCCATGGGTATCGCCCTGGCGAGTGGCCATTATCGGTAGCTTGCCTTCGGCTATTGTCGAATCCACCCTGGTCCAGAATCTCAATCCCGCTTGCGAGATTAAGGACAAGAGCTGGATCCAGCCGGGAGCAACCACGTTTCCATGGCTGACTGAGCGGTTGGGAAACAAGAATCCGAAACGCATGAAGCAGTTTGTCGACATGGCCGCTGAAGTGGGTTGGAAGTGGTTGGAGTTTGACATCCCGCTGGCCGCTGGGAACGGACACAGGATAACCAAATTTGAGCAATGGAGTAAGGTCCCGTGGATTCCGGGACTGGTGAAGTACGCCTCCGACAAGGGGCTCAAGTGCTATGGTTGGGACCACTGGCGCAATCTCGACACGCCGGAAAAATGCGAAAAGATCCTCGGCTGGTACGTGAAACATGGGATCAAGGGAATCAAAATCGATTTCCTGAACAGCGACAGCCAGGACCGGTTCAAGTTCAGGACTTTTGTCGTCCGCCAGTGCGCCAAGCGCAAGCTGATGTTAAGCTTCCACGGCGCGACGGCTCCGCGCGGTCAACAGCGTCGCTGGCCGCACATTGCCACCATCGAGGGGGTAATGGGAGAAGAGTGGTATACTTTTGGCAAGCTCACACCCGGTCCGGTGCATAATGTCTCTCTGGTGTTTACTCGCAACGTTGTCGGATCCATGGATTACCATGGAACTACATTCAGCATGAAACCAAGAGGCGCCGCGAGAAAGACAACTGACGCTCACGAAATGGCGCTTGCGGTTGTTTTTGAATCAGGATGGCAGTGCATTAGTGTTTCGCCGGAAGGAATGAAGGGACATCCGGCCAGGGGATTCCTGCGGAACGTTCCCACTGCATGGGATGACATCAAGGTTATTTCCGGGCGACCTGACGAATACGCGGTGCTGGCACGGAGAAAGGGTCGGAAATGGTATCTAGCCGGTATTAACGCGGGCAAGGCGAGAATGGTCAAGATTCCAATGGACTTTCTTTCGAACGGGAAATACAAGGCCACAATCTACAGAGACGGCAAGGCCGGAGCTACTCCCACCGAGACTGAAGTTCTGGTTGAGAGTATCCATGTTGATAAGACCACAATACATGAGTTGCAAATGCAGGCAGATGGCGGGTTCGGTATCGTTCTTGAGGCAACAGTTGCTCGCCAGGGGCAGAAAGGATCCCAATGACATATGTTTTCGACAAAGCGATTATTGGAGTGCTCATGTGTGCTGCTCTAACATCGGTTGCGTTTGCGTCCCCCGCCAAGACCATTGACCTGGCTTCAGACACTGCCTGGACTCTGAGCATCGACGGCGGGAGCTCCCGCGCGATCAAGGTCCCCGGTGGGGGATGGAATTCCGATCTGCAGTCGCCCCGCATCGATACCATGAAGGGTGTCAAGGATCACGTGATCTACGAACGGAAGATCAATGTTCCGAAGGTTGTGGACCGGCAGGTCACAAAGATACACTTCGGGGCGGTTAACTATGGAGCGGAAGTTTACATAGACGGCAAGTTAGCCACCACCCACGCCGGCCCGCAGGTCCCGTTCGACGTCGATATCACGAAGTTCGTAACTCCCGGGCGGAAGCACGTCCTGAAGGTCAAGGCATACCACCGCCGTCACTATCACGGGCCTGACGGGAAGAGCAAAGCCTGCTCCGTACCGGTCGGGTTCGACTTTCCGGCGGGCTCGAAACACTGGCACCGCTCCTGGGCGGGCAATACCAAGCAGGCATACGGTATCACCGTCTCGATCAAGCTGGCGGTGTATCCGCCGGTCTATATCAGTGACGTGTTTGTGACACCCTCGGTCAGCGAAGAGAGCCTCAAGGCCTGGGCATGGGTCCACAACAGCACCGACAAGAAGGTCAGCGTCACCCTGGTTGGTAAGCTGTCATCGTGGAATAAAGACAACTGGAAGTACCCCGCTATCCCGTCCGCGACGTTTGATATCCCCGCAGGCGGCGTAAAGAAAGTGTTGATCGGGCCGGTCAAGTGGTCCTTGGGCGAAAAGAGCTACTGGTGGCCTAACATTCCGTTCCGCGAAGATTACAAGGCCCGCCTGCACTATCTCGACCTAGAGATTCGCCGCGACGAGAAGATGGCGCATAAGTATCGCCGGCGGTTCGGGTTCGTTCAGTGGGGCGAGGGCAAGTACTACTACACCGTCAACGGCGTGCGCGTGAACCAGTATTCCGACTCGACCTGCGAATCGCAGATGTCGTATTACGATTGCTACTCGACGGCGGCGGCGTTTGGTCGTCCCGATCCCGCCCGCAAGCGTCTCGGATGCCCCGAAACGTGGAAGCGGTACATGCGAATCGGTATTAACATGAACCGGATATGCTGCTCGACGCCCACCGAGTACATGATGCAGACGGCCGACGAAGTGGGCTTCATGCTAATGCCCGAATCTCCGATCTGGGGCAATCGCACATCCGTATACAATCCCGAAGTCACACCCAAAGTCGTCCGGGCGCTGGTGCGACACTGCCGAAACCACCCGAGTGTGGCGCGGTATTCAGTATTCAACGAAGTTCAGGACATCCGCAAGAAGGGATGGAGTGCGCTCATCGACGAGGTGCAACTGGCCGATCGCACGCGCCCGATCAGTTTCGATCGCCAGGGGAATGCAGCCAACGTGATCGTCGGACCCAAGGGCGGAAGGGCGGTGTTAATGCGACACTATCGCGGGATAGTGGCGGGCAAAGGTTCCATCCGCGCTATGGGCGAATGCGCCTGGGGAACCGACGAGATGGCGCAATTCGCCTTCGCCGCCCGCGAGTTCCGCATGAAGGACTACGCGTACTTCAGTCCGTGGAGTTGGATCAACTACTGGCCGAATTTCCTGGAAGGAATGAGTCACGCCAAGCACGCCTGGAAGGCCAACAACGGACCCGACCGCACCGACGGCGTCAACGGATGGAAGTCGCCGGTAGTCAGTTTCACGCAGAAGAGCCTCCATCCCTTCCTGTTGATCGACCACGCGATTCGCCGGAAGCAGCCCGTCACGCCGCGCGGATGCACTTACGCGGTCGCGTTGCTGCCCAAGAGGAAAATCGGCGACGGTTCGCTTCCCTGGCCCGGATACGTGCCGGAGTACAAAACCGGCGCCGCGGTCGGGCGGAAGATCGAAATATTCAACGGCGCCCTGCAGGGCAAGGAGATGTCTCTTCGCTGGTCGGCGCGCTGGGACAGTCCCACAGGCGAGGTGGTCGTAAAGGGCGATATTCTCGGTCCGTTTGCAGTGCAACCCGGATTCCACACCACCCAGACAATCGGATTTACCGCGCCGAAGTCGAAGCGCCCTAAGCGAAAACTGTATCTCATTCTGGAGTCCATCAAGGACGGATCAACAGTATTCACCGAAGATGCCCTCTACTTCAACATCATCAATACCGGAGTGTAGAGTTCTCTACCCGCTTCTCCGCCGATGTAAGTGCATGTCGTAGCCATATTAGCGATTACTATTATCTCCGAAGTACTTTTCGCAATCGATTTCATGTGTTTGGAACGCAGAGAGAAACCCCATGGAGATTATATGGTTTTGCTCAAGCCGCCCTGCCTTCGCTCCGAAACAGATAAAAGCAACGGGTGTCGGTAAAGGGTCTGAGGCAAGTGGTGCGAAGACACGGTTGTGTGTCTGAATTCAGCGTACTTTATGTGGTAACCAACCGGGCAGTTTTCGGAATGGTATTGATTGCAGCAGAAAGGAGACCACACGATGATTAGCACCAGGAGAATCAATTCCGTAACGTTTGTTGTGGCAGTGGTTCTGGTGATAGCAGTTCTTTCGTTGACGGGATGCAACAAGGGGACTCCCGACTCGGCAGGTGCCTCGCCCGGACAAGACAACAGAGGCTCCGAGGAGGTTGCTTCGGGGCCCAGGAAGAAGGTCTTGTTCGTCGACTCGTACCACAAGGGATACCCCTGGAGCGAGGGGATCATCTCCGGAATGCTCGAAGAACTCCGCATTACGCTAGACCAGAACGATATCGCTAGCGCGTCGGACGGAACGGTGGAGTTGAAAATTGTTCGAATGGACACCAAACGCAACACCTCCGAGGAGTTCATAACGCAGGCGGCCTGGAAGACCAAAACTGTTATCGACTCATGGAAGCCTGACTTGGTTATTGTCGCTGACGACAATGCTTCCAAGTACGTGGTGGTTCCTTATTTCAGGAACACGGAGATCCCCTTCGTGTTCTGCGGGGTCAACTGGGATTGCTCGACCTACGGGTTTCCCTGCAGCAACGTCACCGGAATGCTCGAGGTTTCGCTGATCCCTCAATTGTTGAAAGAGATGGGTAAGTTCGCCTCGGGTCCTAGAATCGGTCTTCTGGGTGCGGACAACCTTTCGAATCACAAGGAAGCTAATAACTACAGGAGCAAGTTCAATGTCTGCCTCGAAAAGGAAGTCTTTGTTGAAACTTTCGAGGAGTGGAAGTCCGCATTCAAACGCCTGCAGAGCGAAGTCGACATGTTGATCATCGCTCCGCCGTCCTTCCTGAAGACTACCCGAGAAAAAGCCCAGGCCGCCAAGTTCGTTGCGGAGCATACGGCAGTTCCTACCGGATGCGTGGAAGATTGGATCACGCCGTATGCCCTGATCGGGTTCGTCAAGGCGTCAG
>CAZSLS010000224.1:0-3397 GCA_964607575.1 uncultured Planctomycetaceae bacterium
CGATGCTCTATTATACCCAAGGACGAAACCTAAACCAGGAAATCCGGGTTTAATGCCCTTGAGTTGACCGGTACGGCCCGCCTGTCAGCCGACGCAGTTGCTGAGGCGGGCGTCTACCTGGAGGACACCGAAGATCACGCCGATATCGGCGCATCCATTGGCGCGGGCTTGAATCTCACTCTGACTCTGGAGGCCGACAGCGACTTGTTGAATGGATTGCCCAGACAACTGCGCGATATGCTGCCAACGGAGTTCACCTTCAAGTACCCTATTGCGGGCACGCCGACATTCACTGCGCCTGAGATTGAGATCCCCCTCGGAGGGTCCGCGTTCGATATCGACGCATTCCGACAGGCCCTCGCGGATGTCGATCCGGGCGACGAGTACGACACGGCGGATGATGTCACTGGAACGGTGACCATTCTCGGGGTTCCGATGAACCTTCGGGACACAAGCGGCGATGGCGAACCGGACGAGGCTTCTGTGACTATTGGTGCTTCGGCCTCGGCTTACGCTGAGACATCCGCGACAGCGGGCGTGGATTTCTTCTTCAAGGAGGTCGACGAGCACGGCCAGGTTATCCACAGCAAGTCGATCTTCGAGACATTGGGGCATTTGTGGAATCAGACTGTCGAACTGACGGATGAGACGGTTACTCGGCGCGAGACAGGTACGGTGGTGATTCATCCCGACGGCCTGCTGGAACTTGCTACTGATTTGCCGGTCTGGATGACAACCACCGTGGATATCGAGGAGGAGACAAATCTGCTGGCTTTCGAGGCGGATTTTATCAGCGAGGAAGGCGCCGAGGGTATCCTGCAAGTCTTCTGGGACAGCGAGTTGGTCGCCACCATTGACGAACGAATGATTGGAGACGAGGAAGAGACGTTTCTATTCACCCTGTCGGACGTCTTTGCCTCTGGGACCCACACGTTGTCATTCCGGTTGGACCCGTCCACTGCTGTCGATTCGAGCATTGTTATCGACAACATTACGACGGGCTATCTGGTGGGCGCATTTGATCCTCTGTTGGGAGACACAAACGGCGATGGCGTCGTCGATGATTTGGATTACGCCAACTTTGTCGCCCAATTCGGAGGTCTCCCCGGCGAAGCATCCGCCGACTTCAACGGTGACGGTATTGTCGATCTGGAAGATTTCGTCATGATGCGGGGCAACTTTGGGTTTGGCGTTGCATTAGCGCCCGAACAGGGGGCGCTCGCGCCGGAACCGGCGACGTTGTCCCTGCTTGCCCTCGGCGGCCTGGCGATGCTCCGACGCAGGCGCAGTTGAGGCAGGGGCGGAAGCGGGGATGGTGAGGCGTTGTTGCAGTCAGGCGTCTCTGGTAGACTGTCCCTGTCGATTCAGGACAGGGATAGACAATGATCGGGAAACTGAGCAAATTGCAGATTCTCTCTTCTGTTGGCTGCGCGGTTATCGTGCTGCCTGCTCTTTTGTGCGGCTGTAGCGTCGGTGGGGACTATGATGCTTCGGCCTACCTCAAACCAGGCGTCGTCTCGCCTGCTCCACTCAGGGATGCTGAATACTACCTCAAGCTGGGTTCCATCCATTTGGATGCGGGTCGGTGCGAGAAGGCCCTGGCCGCCTTAAAGGAGGCCGTCGCCATCAAGCCGGATTACGTCGCGGCGTACTGTATCATTGGGATCGCCAACGAAAAGCTTGAGCGATTCCCTGACGCTATTGCGGCTTACAAGAAGGCTGCCGACCTCAAACCAGACGCCTTTCCGGCGTACTACAACATGGGGGTGGTTAACGGCAATCTTGGGCGATACGCTGACGCCGTAGACGCTTACAAGAAGGCTGTCGCCATCAAGCCGGATCTTTATCAGGCGCACCACAACATGGGGCTCGCCTACAACAAGCTTGGAAGACACGCCGAAGCCCTCGCCGCGAGCAAAAAGGCCGTCGCCATTAAGTTGAGTCACGCCCCGGCGCATCACAACATCGGGCTCGCCTGCAACAAGCTCGGGAAATACTCCGAAGCCCTCGCCGCTTTTAAGAAGGCCGCCTCGCTCCGGCCGAATTCCCCTAAACCGCATCTCGGCATGGGCAACGCCTACATCGCTATTGGGCGACATACAGAGGCACTCGCCGCCTACAAGAAGTGCATCGCCATCCAGTCAACAGGAGAAGCGGCCGACACTGCACGCAAACGTATTAGCGAGCTTGAAAACAGCGACAGACCATGAGCGAACACAAACGGAAACCAGCCGCCTTCTTTCGATGATGGATCGCATTCACTGAAACACTGGAGCAGGCGATGGCGGAAGGAAGAAGATTGAAGGGATAGAGAATGAAACGTTCAATGATGATTATGCTAATGCTGTCACTCTCGTTGGCGGTGTCCTGTCGGAATGGGGAGACAACCGGACAGCAGGAAGACGAGCGAACCGGAGAGCAAGCAGCGGCGAGAGAAGGGATAGGAGGACGTTTTCGCAAGTCGAAGATTGATGCCGCCAAGCTGCTGGTCGAGCAGGTTGTAGCAAAACTCGAAATGTACCAGCTGGATGTTGGGAACTATCCCAGCGAGGACGAAGGCGGTGTCAATGCCCTGGTCACCCGGCCGAAAGGCGACGAATCGCTGGCTGCTAAATGGGCCGGACCGTATATCAAACGTAAACAGCTCATGGACCCCTGGGGCAATGAGTTGGGCTATCTGCCCGCGGAAAAGGATGAGGGCGATACAACCAGGCAAGTGGTTCTCGTATGGTCCTTTGGTCCTAACGGTCGGGATGAAACCGGAAGAGGCGACGATATCAAGAGTTGGGAGGAGTAAGGCGAACGTGCACAGGCGCTGGCGTATCGCAAAGACCTGCTCACGGACGCACCCGGAAATCTCGGCTGGACTGGCGACGGATGCGGACAACATGATGGGCTGGGGGTGCGGGGACGATGCTGCAACGGACACGCCGCCCATCCCCTACGTTCGCGGCCGGAGCCCCGGAACTGTGGAGAGGAAGTGCGGGAACCTGTCCCGCGCAGGCATAGCGCTTACAAAAAAAACGACGGAGCCGGAAACTGTTCCAGCCCCGCCGCTGTGAGTGTGTCTGTTGGGGCTACTGCTTGCGGCGCTTGCGTAATACGGTCAGGCCGCCGAGCGTCAGCAGGGACAGGGTGGCCGGTTCGGGAACCACAACCGGGGACAAAGACCCAGGATTCGAGTTGGAGCCCGCGCCAACGACGTTAGGTATGGGCGGAATTGTGCCCGCGTCAAGCTGACTGAGAACATCGATTGCCGTTGGGCTTGCCTGGTCCGGCGGGGCGGGCAGCGCCAAATCGGCGATCAGCCCATCGCCAACGACGTTAGGTACGGGCGGAATCGTGCCCGCGTCAAGCTGACTGAGAACATCGATTGCCGTTGGGCTTGCCTGGTCCG
>CAZSLS010000224.1:3497-10891 GCA_964607575.1 uncultured Planctomycetaceae bacterium
GCGGGACGGTCGCCGGCCGACCCGCAAAACACACAGAATTGGCGATCGACAGGGCTGAAACAATACACAACATTGACCTGGTTACTCGCATTCGCATCTAATCTGCCTCCGAATATCTGGGACTACTTCGCCTCCGTTCCGCTCCATTCCGCTCCATCTGCGCCTTCGTTTCGTAAGCTATGATTGTACCGCTGGAACCAAGAAAGTCAAGCGAATTCCGACTGTGGCGGTAGGGATGCGATAGATTCAGGAGGTTGTTGTAATATGGGACGCCACCCATGTGCCGCCGCAGAGTATGAATGTGCGGTTGCTGTAATGCCAACCATACCACACCCTTACAGCAGGAGCCCCGTTTTCTCCGGCCCGAGAGGCTCCATTACCGTGTCGAAGCAGGCTGGATTATGGGGCGATTGCTGTTACTGGTTCTGTTACAGAAAAGGCGTCTGGGGCGGTGGTTGGCTGGCCGTGCGGGGGCGGTACTTGGGGTCAGGTTAGAGGATATCGCCATATTAGAGGCCGTTACAGTATGGGGATAGATGGGTTCTTGTAAGGGCATGAATTCGCTGAATATCGCTCTTGTATCAAGCCCATTTTGATGTGATTTGCAGCGTAGTCCATCGCATTCCTCCCTTGGCGGCCTTACTTGCCGGAGCGATGTCTAACGGCCGCCGAGATATCTGTCGAGTTTCTTGATCATGGCGTCAAAGTAATCGTGGTTATATTGGATTCCGTGATGAATTGAGAGCGGCCGTATGTCTTCGGGCAGTTCGTCAGGTTCGGGGAATTCAAATTCGGGCATGAGAACCGGGATGATGTTTCTCTTGGTCTTCAGGGCGTGAACGATTTCCCGCCTCAGCCAGTCTCTATCATTAGAACATCTCTTCAAAGAGTTCGGAGATAGTATCAGAAGAAAGTTTCTCGCTGATTCTATCTGATTAAGCAGGGCTTCGTCAAAGTGCCCCGGTTTGAGATCGTCCACGTCAAGAAATGTCTGATAACCGCGTTGTTGCAGTTCCGCGCGGAGCAGCCTTGCCGTCTGCGAACCGTCCTCCCTGCGATAACTGATAAAGACAGTGCGAGTGTCTTGGGTTGGCGGTCTGAGTTCTTTCGCTACGGGAACGATTGGATCAATCTCCACCGGACGGATCGGCTGTGGTTGGTCGATCTTGACAGTTTCATCAGTTGACAGCAGTTTCCGCACGATCGATGTGAATCTTCGGACGTGCTCTTCCACAGGGGGTGTGATTGCATCGTACCAATGAGGGCCGCTCAAGAGATACTCCATCGCCTTGGACATAGGCGAATCATCGATTCGGAACGGGAGGACCGTTAATTGTTTGGCGATCGCGCGTTCGACCTCGCGCAGGACCTGCGGGGAACTGCTCGAATGTTTCGAATAGATCAGCACCATCGCTCGGGCAGCGCCGATAGCATTAATTATTGATTCACCCCAGGGCACTCCAGGGCGCGCGTCGCGTGGGGCCATCCAGCATCCGACGCCGTCGGCCTCCAGGGCCGAGCAGAGATGGTCGGCCAGCGGCTGGTCTCTCTGGGAATGACTGATGAAGATCTGGTGTGGTTGCGTTGGCAGCGATTCTCGCACGGTTGGTATGAATCGGAGGATGTGCTCCTCCATAGGGCCTTTGAATGCATTGTAGCAACTGGCGCCGCCCAAGAGATACTCCATCGCCTTGGACATAGGCGAATCATCGATTCGGAACGGGAGGATCGTTAATTGTTTGTCGATCGCGCGTTTGATTTCCGCCTTGAGAGATTTGGAGTCGCCAGCGCTATTCGAATAGATCAATATCATCACTCGGGCGTCGTCGATCCCCCGAGCGATAGCGGCGGACCAATCCAATCCGGGAGAAATGTCGCGTGGGGCTATCCAGCAGCGGATATGATGGGATTCCAAGGCGGCGATCACGGTGTGGGCTGCGGCTTTGTCTTTGTGGGAATAAGCGATGAAGACTTCCTTGCCGCTTGCGGGCTTGTCCGGGACGACGCCAATCGCGCTGCATGACGGGCACTTGAACCGCTTGCCTGCATGCTCATTGCGCGCATTGATTTTCTTCCCGCAGGACTTGCACGTAACAGGGATCGCCATTGGCATCTCCGTCAGATAATCACTTATCGGAAACTCGATTCTCCTTCCTGATCAAACAGGCTCCGAATGCAAAGGAGTATCGCCCGCTGAAAACAGTCTACATCCTGCTCCAGGCAGCGTCAAATGCAGATGTGATCTCCGGCGCGGTTGGGAGGAAACAGGCGATGTTTTTTCCTTGGTGATATCCGGATGTGCGGGTATACTGTTCTATGCTCTAGCCTGCTACGGGAGCGGCAAGGGCTATTCTCGATGAAACGAGGCACGGGCGTTCTCGCTCACTCGCACCACCTCAAGGCCGCACCTGGCCAAGTTCCTATGACGCAACGGTGCTTTGCGCAGGCTGAGCCGCCTGATTGGGGAAGCACATCTTTGAAGAAGGCGCTATGCGCCCCGGCCGCTGCGACTTTCCGGTCGGCCGGTGACGCCGGGAAACGATCTTTGCGGGAAAGAGCTAATCGACGGGAGCAGATTATGCGTATGAAAGCAGTTCTTATAACGGTAGTGATCCTCGCCTGGACGCCGATGGCGTTAGGAGAGACCGGGAGTTGCAAGATTCAAGAGGAGCTCCTGACGTTCGGTTCGAACGACTCCTACGATGGGGTCACCAATGGCTCTGATGTCATCTACACATCAGTGACCCTGGGCAGCAAGAATCTCTATAGAATCGATTCGCACTACGTTGAACACGGCGTCGCCGTGCACTACGGCGACCAGCACCACGCGGATGTCGATGGCAACAAGGTAGTCTATGTAGACGATGAGCTTGGGTACAACAACCTGTGGGTACACGAGATTGACACGGGAGCTTCCTACCCAGTCACATTCGAGAGCTCCGACAACTACTCGCCAGCTATCTCTGGCGACTACGTGGCATACGTGGAGGAGGTAAACTCGGCATATGAGATCAGGTACACGGACCTCGTCACCTTCATGCCCTACTACGTTACCCGTAACAACTACGACGAATTGAACTTCTCACTCGACGGTGGTCTTGTTGCCTGGTCGATCTATGAGGGCGGCACGGCGAACCTCTACGCAACAGAGATAGGCGGGGGCACATTCACAATTGCCGCAGATTCAGCCGCACACGAGACTGGGCCATCGATTGATGGAGACCGTGTGGCCTATCTCTGCAATACGGCGATTGACATCTACGATCGTGCAACCGGCCTGACTACGCGCGTTCTCGAAGAGGACACCCACATGAAGCGGAACTTGCACTTGGAAGGAAACGTGGTCTACTGGTCCGACAAACGCAACGGAAACCAGAACACGGATGTATTCATGCTGGATCTGGAGACCGGGCGGGTGCACCAGTTGACGTCCGACAGTCATCACCAGGGCCTCACCGACGCCTTTCAGAACCAGATCATCTACACGGATTCAAGACTCGGAAACAAGAACGTCTGGCGTACGACGTGGGAGTTCAACACCCTGCCCGCTGCCGATGCGGGCCTTGACCAATTGGTGGATCTCGGCCAGATCGTGGAACTTGCGGGCGGCGCGACCGATGACGACGACGATGAGATCACCTCGTGGCTGTGGGCGATAGAGTCCGCGCCGGACGGGAGTATCGCAACGCTTCTGGACCCGACTACCGCCGGCGCAAGCTTCACGCCCGACCTGCCGGGTGAGTATGTCTTCTCGCTGCTAGCCGGCGACGACTGGGACAACAGCCTACCCGATTTCGTGACCGTAACAGTAACCCCCGAACCTGCGACGCTGTCGATGCTGGCGTTGGGCGGGTTGGCGATGCTTCGTAGACGCAGACGAATCCCACATTCGCAAATTCGGAGTTAATAAGGAGGCAGATATGACCCTGCGAGACACCTTGATAATCGCACTCATCGCAGTGATGTGCCCGGTCGCCGCCCATGCGGGGATCAAGGTCACCGAAACCAAAGTGACTTACACTTTGACAGAGGAGTCCGGCGGTGTAGCAAATGATTCCTATGTCGTCTATAGCAAGAATTCCATCGGTAACGAGGATCTTTACGCAATTGACAACTATGGCATTGAAACGCTGATCGCCGGGGGACCAGGGAACCAATTCGTGCCGGACATCGAAGGCGACTCCATAGTTTACCTCGACGACAAATCCGGTTTCAGCCGGATCTACTATTACAACCTCGTGACAAGGGACAATTATCTGATGTCGCCCTCCCTCCTGAATCACTATACGCCGACGATTAGCGGCAACTACCTCGCTTATTTCAAGGAAAACACAGGAAGCCGTGATGTCTTCTATATGGACCGCAGGAACGGCATAGAGACCAGGGTGACCGGCACAACCCGTAACGAGGAGAGCCTGAGTTTCGACGAGAGCCTCATCGCGTGGGCCCTATTAGAGAACGGAACGACCAACGTCTACGCCTGTGAGATCGGTGGAAGCCCATTCCCCGTGGCGGTAGGTCCCGCCGCCCACTACCACCGCCCGTCCGTCTCGGGCAACCGCATCGCCTATATCGACGGAAGAACGATCTCCATCTACGACCATTCGACCGGGCTAACCACCAGACAGGTCGATGACGGGATTGCCAAGTGGTCCATAACTCTCGATGGCGACAAGTTGTACTGGACGGACAATCGGAACGGCAACAGGGACATCTTCCTGCACACCCTTCATGACGGTCAGACGTATCAGCTCACCAGCGATCCCTCCGATCAGAAACTTACCTACGCGTACGACAACAGGATCATCTACTAGGATAACCGATCCGTCGACCTGGGTATCTGGGACACCAGGTACGAGTTCAAAACGCCCCCGGAGGCCGACGCGGGGCTTGACCAATTGGTGGATCTCGGCGAAACCGTCCAGTTCGCCGGGGGCGGAACCGATGACGACGACGATGAGATCATCTCGTGGTTGTGGGCGATAGAGTCCGCGCCGGACGGGAGTATCGCAACGCTTCTCGACCCGACGACCGCCGCCGCGAGCTTCACGCCCGACCTGCCCGGCGAGTATGTCTTCTCGCTCCTAGTCGGCGACGACTGGGACAACAGCCTACCCGATTTCGTGACCGTAACAGTAACCCCCGAACCCGCCACCGTCACACTACTGACATTGGGCGGTCTGGCACTGGTTCGGCGGCGGCAACGCGGGGCTTGCGAATAACGTCAACAGGGAAAGGGCAGGACTATGAAAAAGGCAGTTCATATTGTGTGTGCGGCGGTGGTCGTTGCGGCCTTGGGTTCGGCGGCGATGGCACTGAATATCGAAACCGTCCCCGTGGGTAATCCGGGTAACGCTAACGATGCGTACGGGGCTGGCTACGGCGCGGTGGACTACGCCTACAACATCGGCAAGTACGAGGTGACGGCCGGGCAGTACACCGAGTTCCTCAGCGCTGTGGCGGCGACGGACCCCTATCGGCTGTACAGCACAAACATGTGGTCGGGCGCTTACAGTTGCATGATCGAGCGAAGCGGTTCGCCGGGCGGCTACAGCTACAGCGTGGCTTCGGATTACGCCAAGCGTCCGGTGAATTATGTGTCATGGGGCGACGCGGCCCGATTCGCCAACTGGCTGACGAACGGTCAGCCGACAGGGACGCTGACCGGTAATCCAATACAGGATGCCGGACTTACCGAAGACGGTTCGTACGATCTCAATGGCGCGGTGAGCAGCACGGCGCTTATGGCGATTGATCGTGAAGATGACTGGAAGTGGGCGATCCCGAGCGAGGATGAGTGGTGCAAAGCCGCCTACTACAAGGGCGGAGGGACCGATGCGGGCTATTGGAACTACCCGACCAGTAGCGATACGGCCCCGGGTTACGTGAACAACAGCGGTAAGTTGAGCGGGACGGTCAATCCCTTCACCGACGGCGTAACCGACCCGGGCAACTACGCCACGCACGACGGTGACGCGGGAATGTATGGAATTGGCCCCGACTACTACCGAACCGAGGTGGGCGAGTGGGAAAACTCCGACAGCCCATACGGGACGTTTGACCAGGGCGGCAACGTCTATGAGTGGAACGAGGCCATCCTGCACGATGGGTCGCGTCGCGGCTTTCGGGGCGGATCGTTCGCCAGCTACAGCAGCATTCTTCATGCGTCGTATCGGAACAGCTCCGGCGGCCCGCTTGGCGAAGTCGGGGCCGTCGGGTTTCGTGTCGCGCAAGTCCCCGAACCAGCCACCTTCACACTACTGGCAATAGGCGGTCTGGCGCTGGTTCGGCGGCGGAAACGCGGGGCTTGCGAATAACGTCAACAGGGAAAGGGCAGGACTATGAAAGTTACGTTGATGATCTTGTCTGTCGGGATCATGCTGATGACCTGTCCTTTGGCGCAGGCAAACTTCGGCGGCTCCGACGACTTCAACGACAACAGCAAGGATACCAGCCTCTGGGGCGACGATATAATCGAGGAGGATATAGGAGTCACTCTGACCGAAACAAATCAGGCCGTGTATTTAATCGGAACCGCCGAGGTTAATTATGAGTGCGACTATTTGCGACCCTGGATCAAGAACTACTGGAGCTATACGGAGGACTGGGCCGTTCAGGTTGAGGTCAATATACCCAGTGTCGCCCTGGGCGCGGGGCACGGAGTGGGGCTTTCTTTGGAAGTCGTCAATCTGGACGATCCGGAAGACTACGCGTTTGTTTACCTATTGCAAGCCGAGTACGGTGGGAACTACGGGTCGGGTCGGGATTTCATTGCAGAGGTAAAAACCAACGAGGGTACTGTTTATGGTCCTACATTCGCGGCCACCTCATCGACCAACGCGGCGCTGCGATTGCGTTGGGATGCAAGTGATACGACGCTGTATATGCAATATGATTCCGACGGCGCGGCCGACGGTTTTGGTTGGACGACCCTGGATAGCGAGAACCTGTCCAGGGATGAGACAGACTGGGATATGGGCGCGAATTCCGCCTTTGGAGTGCGCATTGGCGCTTTCCTGGAAACCGTAGGGGACTCCTCCGTCACGATCAGCCAGAGTGACGAGGTGAAGATGGACAACTTCAATGCCGTCCCCGAACCGGCCACCCTATCACTTCTGGCGATTGGCGGATTGGCGCTGCTGAGGCGGCGGCGAATCGCCCCGGCCTGACGGGTTGGTTGTTTCAAGTATGGGAGCTCGTGGCTTTTGGGCATGCGGAAACGACCAGAGAGTAGAAAGTAGAAAGGAGACCGCAGGAGGGGCGCGTTCACTCTCAGCGGTGGTTTTGGCCGTGTCCGTGGTTGCTTGCTCTACTCTCTACTTTCCACCCTCTCCCGCTCTAGTAAAAAAGACCGCCGGTAAAGGCGGTCTTTTTTACTGGGCGATACAGGACTT
>CAZSLS010000225.1:0-10828 GCA_964607575.1 uncultured Planctomycetaceae bacterium
GACAAGGTAATGGTTCTCTCATAACAACTGGACCGAAGAACCGGGGCAAGCCAGAGTCCACGTCGTGCTTCTTGGCTTCGGAGACCACGTTGACAATTATACGATTGGGCAGTTCATTCAACTCTTTGTTCTTGTCAGCCTGAGAATCATCCGGACGATGCAGTTCAAGCTTGCTCAGAGCATCTGCCCTTTCACGTTCCGCCTCATTGTCTGATCGAGAGCATCCCATCGCAGTGACAGCGAATGTGAGTGCAAGTGCGGTAATGATCTTGCTCATATACCTTTTTCTCCTTCTGCCTAACGTTACACATCATCGGCGGCGATAGCCGTCCGTTGGATGTGATTGTTCTGTGCTCCTAATTCAAACATATTTCAATGGCCTTGTCGTCAGTATCAATGTTGATCCAATCCATTGTGTCTTCACTAGGTATGCAGTCGATCATATTGGCGCCCTTAGCATATCGTCGTAACGAATACCGACCAAACCTTATTGTCATCTCGTATTCTTCCTGCCCTGATTTTCCCAGCCATGCAGTTGTGGCGATTCTTCTGGTGTCATTTACGCTTTTCTTCGTTATTTGATAGTCAGCGGAAGGGATCTCTGAAACCCCGTCACACCAGAAGGCTTTAAGAACAGGATCTGGTGAATTAGCAAAGGTTCTACAGAGGTGGTATTCCAGGTGATCGCAAAACTCCTTATTGAAGGATTCTTTACTATTCGCGTTGTCGGCCATCATATACCCTGACATCCCTCTTTGTCACAGAACAACCTATTAGAGCCCTGGTACATTGGCGCAGGGTTTCAATCTGCTTCTGGGGCTGCTTCCCTGTCAAAACGCGCCAACACCCGGTCTCTCATAACCCCATATCATCCTTTATAAAGACCCATTTCCATCACAACAAGTAGAAAGCGCACGTTCACTGGATTCGGTGACTGGTCGCGACTTCGTCGCGAATAGGCCGACGTACCGTCGGTCGCTAAACGGGGGTGCGATTGCTCCTTGTTTTCTGATCACTGGTCTGCTTCGGGCGGGGAATTGCTCTGCGGGGCGATGGTGGTTTCCGGTTCGCGGTTGTTCAGGAAATCGTAGTCCTCGTCCGGGCCGCCGAGTTCTTTCACCACCTGGGTTTTCAGATCTTCCGACAGTTCGGTCAGGCTGTTGTACAAGGCGATCGGGTGCAGCCGTTTGGTCTTGTTTTCGTCGGTCGCGGGCGGTTTGGGCGGGTGTTTGGCGGTCTGTTCGGGCAGGGCGAGCATGAACGTTTTCAGCAGGAATTCGCGACATTTGCGCGCGGTCTCGCCATCGCCCTCGAGGGCGACTTTGATGTGCTTTGTCAGGATGGACTTCATCCACTTGGCGGCCAGCCTAACTGTCTGCTGGCGGTGACCTTCGACTGTGGCGGCGATTTTGCGCTGGAGGTCGGGGCGCGAGCGGTTGTTTGCGATCAACCAGACCGTGTGTCGCGAGACGCCGGCGCGCGCTGCGATCTCGGAATGGGAAACGTCGCCGGCGGCGATCAGTTCGATGAGAAGGTCTTCATTGTAGGACATGCGGTAACCTCGCGTTCACGGTTTCAGGTTTTTGGTTCTTGGTTCTTGGGGTGTGCGACGACGACAACGACGTCGCGACTTCGTCGCGAATAGGTCGACTCGGGCGTCGACCGCTAAACGGGGTGTCGAGACATCAACAGCGGAATTAACGACTGGTTCGGGTTTCAGGTACTCGTTGTTCCACTAGAATCTGGAACGTGAAACATGGTCCCTTCCTCTTCCATAAACATACTTACTGGCGAATGGGGGGTGGTTTTGGTCACCCCACGGAAAACTTTTTTGTCTAGAGGAAATGTGAATCACGCAACACTATGTGCGACAAGTTGTTGCGCAATTCGATCGCAAGAAAGAATTTTCAATTTCGACCAACAAAATTTCTAAAAATCTTTTCATGCGCAACGAATGCGAAAATATGTCAACCGAACATGAAAAAGGTGATCGATACCCCGTTTAGCTCATCGACGCCCGAGTCGACCTCGTCACGACGAAGTCGTGATGCCTAAAACGTCGTCCCCAATTGCCAATTGCCCATTCCCAATTGCCCGCCGTTGTGAACCAATTGTGAACCTCTCGAATCGGTCGGGCGCGGATGAATGCGGCGGGATTTGCAGGTCAATTCGCGCATGGAACACACCATGCGGGCGGGTTCACAGGTTCACAGCGGTCAGTCATCCTCGCGGATGGAATTTCTTGTGGAGGGCTTTCAGGCGGGATGAGTCAACGTGGGTGTAGATCTGGGTGGTTGATATGTCGGCGTGGCCTAGCATTTCCTGGACGCTTCGCAGATCGGCTCCGCGTGAGAGCAGTTGGGTCGCAAAGCAGTGCCTCAGCGTGTGCGGAGACACGTGCCCCTTGAGCCCGACACGCCTTACGTACTTGCGCACGATGCGGAATATATCCTCTCTGGCCAGCGGTCTGTGCGTGTGCGACAGGAAGACCGGAGCGGTGGGCTTCGCCTCGCCGCCGGATCGTTCACAGCGTGCGGTTTTAATGTACGTATCGACGACGTCCAGCGCCTTTGACGCCGCCGGGATGATCCGCTCCTTGTTGCCCTTTCCGAGCACGCGAACGACTCCCAGATTGAAGTTAACGTCGCAGAGTTTCAGCCCGATGATTTCCGCGGCGCGCATTCCGGTGGCGTACAGGAGAGTTAGAATCGCCCGATCGCGCAGGGCGAATCGGTCGGTGTCTTCCTGCGGAGCGGCGAGCAGTTCGTCAACGCCCTGCGGGTCCAGAATGGTCGGAAGGCGGTTCCACTTCTTGGGGGCCTCCAGACCGGCTGACACGTCCAGTTTCAGCACGCCCTGGATCACCAGGTACTTGCAGAACGTTCGAACGGCCGCCAGCGCCCTGGCCGACGAGGAGACGGACAAACCCTCATCCCGACAGTATCGCATGAACCCCTCGATCCGCCGGGTGGTGAGCCTCGCCAGCGGAACCGTGCAATACGTCAGGAACCGCGTGAGGTCGCGTTTGTAGGCTTTTCGCGTATTTGTCGCCAGCCCGCACTCGACCTGCAGATAGTTCAGGAACCCGTCCAGATGGGCGCGGCAGGCGTCGCTGAGCTCGGTGTCGATCAGTGTTTTTCGGGCTGGTGGGGCCATGGTCCTTTATCGGTATCGACCGAGGCGGAAATGGAGCATTAGGGAATCGCCCCGGACTAGCGCGGAGTGCGAAGGACCCCGGGCGTCTCGGGCCGGATAATCCGCACCAGACGCCAGTGATTCCCCCAACCCTCGCCAACGATGGTCTCAAATCGATCCGATTCCGGGTCGGCGTCGGAATTGATGATTGCATACCAGTTCTTAGCCGATCGCCACGTCGTAGCGTGAAGCGGATCTGAGGCGAAAAGGTAGATTGCCTCGGCGTCGGCTTTTCCGCCCGACGAGCGGAGCATCTTACGCAATTCTCCGGTGCGTATGATCCATTCGGGCAGGTCGCCCGGGGCGAGGTAGAACACCCAGCGGACATCGTCTCCGGCGATCATCGAGCGTCTGGACAGCATGCGAAACTCGGTGTCGTCGGCGATGAAGATATCGTCAATGTCCGTGTTTTCTCGGGCCCAATGAGCGATATTCTGCAGCTCGGCGCGACGCTGGAGTCGTCGCAATCGTTTCCTGAGGCGAAGGGGTTTGTCCTGTTCGGACATGAACGACGTCCCGGTCTCGTAGCCCCAGTGGCGGACAACTCTCAGGTTCTCCGATGGCAGCATCCAGATCGCAATCAGAGCGGTGCAGCCCCACCTGAGCGTGTGTCCCCTCCGCGAAAGTCGGAAGAGATTCGACAGCGTCTGCGATGAAAAAGCATACAAAGGCAGCATCGCCAACGGTACGGCCCGGGCGAAGTCGATAACCATCGGTCCTCGCCCGGTCAGAGCGGCTGACAATTGCATAAGCCCCTGAGCGACAATCGTTACGCCCAGAGAGGCGAGGAACATCACCAACCAGAACTTCAGGTTCCTGGCCTCGAAACGGTCCAGGCGGAAGAGTACGGCGACGGAAATCGCAATGAGTATGGACGACGACAGCGTCCAATCGACGATATCGCCAGCCAGCTCGGGAAACAGCGCTCTGAGCCCCCCCTGATTCAAAGCCTCAAACGCAACCGGAGCCGCCGGAGCCCCCTGGGCCAGCATCGCATATCGCAGCGACAGGACGTATCCGAACTGCGGCATGGCCGCAACGCACGCCGCCAACAGACAGGCTCCCGCAACCGGCCAGGCCCGCAATTTGAAGCGTCGCCCCGCCAGATACGCAGAAGCCAAAACCAGCGCGATGTTCATGGACGTTCCCAGTTCGATATTGCCCATCAACCCGACACATACGAAGACCACAATCAGACGCCACGGTCCCCGCCTGGAAAGATGCCCGGGGCGCTTGTGGTGGTCCCAATTGCGAAGGAATGCGATAACCAACAGCGGAAGGACCGCCAGACACACTCCCGTAGGCGTAACCATCGCCACCGGACCCATTCCCCAGAACGACCTCCCGGGGGCCTTTGTCACCGTCGTGCTGAGTATCGCTATAAAGACCGACACCGACCAGTTGAGGCATTGGCGGTATATCAGCGCATACATGCCCAGCAGGAACACCAGCGTGAGCACGGGCGACATGATGCGAAAAGGAAGGGTCAAATCCTCGTAATCCGTTGGTACGAGAACCATTTTCATCGCGCCCAGAAACAGCGGAGAATGCCCCCGCCACAAGCCGCTGTCGCGAAAAACCGGATCGTGCGAGTAAAGCGACGGGTCATGATCCTTCATCGCCACCGTAGCCAAACGAATCTGCGAAGCGTCCAGGCGGGTGTCGTACATCGCAAGATAACCGTACGCCCCAGCCACCAGGGACAGGATGATCACGGCGGCAAGATGTCGCGGTTTGTGCAGCGGTTTCATATGGCGAGTGTTCTCGATACGCTCAAGGTGCTAGTATATGGTACGCTCAGGCGGCTGCAACGCAAGGATATCGAATGGAAGACGGTTCGACTGAAACCGACGTACTGGTCGATGCGGTGGCGGGGTTCATCGACACGCACGAACTTATCGCCCCGGGTGCGCGCCTGGTCGTAGGCGTCTCGGGCGGGTGCGACAGCGTAGCCGGATTGGCGATATTACGCCAATTGGCCCGATGCGAGAATCGCGCATATGAACTGACAGTCGCACATCTCGATCACGCGTTGCGGGACGAATCGCCGGATGACGCAGCATTCGTTGGCGATCTAGCCAAACGCTGGGATCTTCCGTGCGCAATCGAGCGAATCGACATTGCAGCTCTCGCCGCCGAGCGGTCGTTAAGCCTCGAAACCGCAGCCAGGATGGTGCGATATGAATTCCTCCAACGAATCGCCGACCAGGCGGGCGCAAAATACATAGCCGTCGCACACCACGCCGACGACAACGCCGAAACGATCTGCCATCGCATCTTCCGCGGTTCGCACCTGCGCGGAGCGGGCGGAATACAAGCGTCGCGAACGCTGGGACGATCCGAAACGCTGCTCGTGCGGCCGCTCCTGAACTGCCGCCGATCAGACATCGAAGCGTTCTGCGCCCGGGAGAATCTCACCTTCCGCACCGACCCGACAAACGCCCGGAGCGACTTCACCCGGAACTTCATCCGAAACGAACTCCTGCCGCTGGTAAAACGCAGGATCAATCCCGAAGGCGACATGGCGCTGGTGCGATTGGGCAAGGCGCTGGCCGACGCCGAGGAATTCATCGCCTCCCAGGCGAGCGATATCGCTGCGGGATCCATCAGGCGGGACCGCCCGGGACAGACCGTTATCGACTTGAGGCCGCTGGACAGCGTTCACCGCACTATCAGGGGCTGGATCTTCCGAGAAGCGATGGAGTTAGCGGGAATCGCGTCGGGAAAAGTCTCGGCTGGGAAGCTGGAAGAGCTTTCGGCCTTGGCGGACAACGATGCTCGGACAGTGAACCTGCCCGATAACTTCGTAGCGCGGCGCCGCGAACATACGATTATCATCGCCGCGGCTGTCGAACCCGAGACGCCCGCTGAGGCTCCGATTATCCTGCCCGAATGCGGACAAACCGTTCTGCCCTCGGGCGCGACGATCGCGTGCGAGCCGATGGAGTTTGACGCGGAGTTGTTTCAGGCCCATTGCAGGCGAAATCCCAGCGGTGTGGAGCTGCTCAACGCCGACATGATACGCGGCCGGCTGGTCTGCAGACCCAGGAGGCCTGGCGACCGTTTCCGCCCGCTGGGCCTGGACGGCAGCCAGACAGTAAGTGATTTCCTGACCAACTCGAACCTGGACCGGAAGGCTCGCGACGGTGTCAGGTGCGTATGCGACGACGAGGGAATAGTTTACCTCGCCCCGCTGCGAATAGACCAACGCGTGAAGGTCGCTCCAGACTCCCGCCGACTGATCCGCATCGAAGTTAAAGCCCCTTCCGAACCGACCGAACCTTGACCTCCGGACCAAAGCGCATCACAATGCCCGTAACGATATGGATGTGATAGCCAATCTCGGACAGGCGACCGTGCGCCGGATCAACCTATTCGGAGACTTCTGCAGATTCTCCGGTAGAGCGTTCGCGTGGATTCCAAACGGTCTGTCCAGTTGGAGGAAGCTCAGGCTGCTGGCCCAGCAGTTCTACGAGATCGGAACCAAGAGCATACCGGTGGTCATGATTACGGGCGTTTTCGTCGGTATGGTGCTGGCGGTTCAGGTCTCTCAACAGTTTAAATCGGTCGGGCTCGAAGCACAGATGGGCGCCATAGTGAACCTGTCGGTGCTGCGGGAGCTCGGGCCGGTGCTGGCTGGGATAATGCTGGCCGGAAGGGTCGGCGGAGGGCTGACGGCCGAGCTGGGAACCATGCGCGTCACCGAACAGATAGACGCATTGCGGGCTATGGGCGCCGACCCGATCCGCGTGCTCGTGGTCCCCCGCCTGATCGCCTGCACGGTTATGATCCCCATACTCGTCCTCTACGCCGACTTCATGGGCATCTGGGGCGGATACGTCGTCAGCGTACACGTATACGGAGTCGACAGCACTGACTTCTGGCGGTTCGCCGAACGCTCGGTGCTGATGTTCGACATATTCTTCGGACCCATAAAATGCTTCTTCTTCGGAATAGCCCTGAGCCTGATAAGCTGCCACAAGGGGTTTCGATGCGCCCCCGGCGCCGCAGGAGTCGGAAGAGCCTGCACCGAAGCGTTCGTAGCCAGCGCAATGGCCATACTGTGCCTGAACTTCTTCCTGGGCATGCTCCTTACAACGCTGGCGATCAGAATATGGGGATTCACGCCAATCCTCTAGAACTCGCTCAAACCGCCCGCAGGAACTCCGGACTCAAATAATGAAACACTGGCTGAGAAACTGGATGCACCGTCACCAACATCAGGTGAGCCTCGCTCTGCACATAGTCGGCATACCAGTCTGTTTCGTCGCTGCGCCGGCGTTGGCGATAATGCAATTCTGGTGCTGGGCGATCGGAGCGTTTGTCGGAGGATACGCCCTGCAGTTCATCGGCCACGCAATCGAGGGGAATCGCAGCGGTGAGGAGATGCTGCTCCGCAAACTTCTTGGAAAACCGACCGATCCGCCCGAGCCGCTCGAGCCCGACGAGTCCTGATCGCCGAAGCGGCCAAGCTTCACAATTGGTTCACACCCCCCACCGCCAACCACACCGACCCAACGCACTCGAAACCTGCACGCCACGCGGCCACAAGCCTTCTATCATACGCATGGACAATGCGTTATGAACATCGCGACACGGCGAGCCCCCGCCGCATCCTCAGCAACCAGAGCTTCACACTCTGCGCGCCTGTGTACCTGCCGCCCCATCCATTGGAGCTTCCGCGAACGATTTAGCATTACACCCCATCCGTTCAGCCCTAACATATTGCCCTTTCAATATTTAGATCGACCCATCCCCGCGTAACCGCCCGTTGAGACCCGCAAGCCCCACATCAAAGAACACCCATCCGGATCGCCCGAATCCCCAACCCGCGCGACAGCACAGCGCCCCTCATCCCAACTGACCACCGCGATCCCCGGGGGCGAATCACGCGGCCGAATGAGCTATTCGACAAGCGTCCTAATCGCGTCCCCCCCCTGTTTCAAAAACGCGCGAAAAAAAATATAAAAATTCCGTCTTTTATGTTGACATCTAGTACCACTTATATACAATAGTACATAGACGGTAGCAATTAGCACCGTGAATGCGACGGTGACATGTGAATAGAACGTTCGGGACAAGATGGTTTGGGGCTCACTGCGAGCTCGCGACGGTTCGGCCGGGGCAACTAACGGGCTCGGGTCGACTAAGGAGACTAACATGACCTACTCATTTGTTGAAACTACAGGATTATCGAAATCATCAAAGGGACTGACTCCGGAATTGCAGAGCATCTACAAGCGGATTCCCGAAACAGTCAGCCACGTACCACACGAGTCATTTGAACTCCCAGCCACCGAACAGGAACTGTTCGGATCCGAAAACGACGAAGTAAGCATACCTAAATGGACCCATTTCCCCGAGGTCCCCGAAGATACCCCCACTTCGCGCAAGGCCCGCAAGGCCCTGAGCAAGGACGAGGAGGCAAGGCTGTTCCTGCGATTCAACTACGCCAGATATCGCCTGGGCAAGTTGACCGCCAAGCAGCTCAAGCGTTTCTCCAGGCGCCGATCGGAAGAAATGATCAGGTGGTATCAGCACGCACGGGCCGTCCAGGCCAGCATCGTCGACGCAAACATGGCGCTGGTGATGGCGATGGCCAGACGCACCAGAATTCCCCACGTCGATTTCCCGGAGCTCGTTTCCGAGGGGAATATGGCCCTCCTGCGGGCTATCGAGAAGTTCGACGTATCCAGAGGTTTCAAGTTCTCGACGTACGCCTGCCGCGCGATCCTGAAGGGTTTTAATCGCATGGCCACCAAGACCGGGCGGTACGTACAACGTTTTCCTACAGAATTTGACCCGGATCTGGAACGCAGCGACTATGATGTATTGAAACACCGGATTCAGCAGGACAACGCGATCGACGATCTCAAGGAAGTACTGGCGACCAATCGCGCCAAGCTTACAGACGTCGAACAAACGGTTGTCACCGAGCGATTCGCGCTGGAATCGGGCGGTAAGAAGAAGACGCTCAACGAAGTCGGACAGCAGGTGGGACTGACCACCGAGCGAGTCAGACAGATACAGAAAAAGGCATTGGCGAAGCTTAAAGCGACGCTAAATGAGGAGTACCTTGCGGCGTGACCGGTAATCCACTGAGGTCTGCCCCGACCCAACCGCGATGGCTTTGAGGTATTACGGCAAGCCCAGCCTCCCCGAACCCTGGGCTTGCCTCCTCTTTTATTCAAAAAAGCCGTCCATAGAAATATGGACGGCTTTCTTGAATAAAAGAAGAGCCCGACAGGGCGGTCTACTGTCTACTCTCTACTTTCTGCCGTTTGCCTTTTGCCCCCCACCGTTGCATTCTCGCGGTTTTGCTGTATAATGCCGCTCCCCACTCGGGCGATTAGCTCAGTTGGCTAGAGCGCCTCCCTTACAAGGAGGAAGTCGTAGGTTCAAGTCCTATATCGCCCAGTAAAAATACCCTTGTTTTCAAGGGTATTTTTGTGCGCCGAATCAAATCGCGATAAAGAAATTCTTTTTGACGCCGCAGAATCGCCGCAGAATGGGACTTTATTTTTCATCTTTTCTAGGCCGCCCCCTTCGACGCACCTGATCCCCTTTTTCGAGAACACGGTCAAGCTCGGCCTTCTTGAACACGTTATGGCCACCGATCTTTATTGGCCGGAGTGCTCCATTCTTTATTAATCTCTGCAATACCATGTCGGGACGTGCCAGGTTGCGGCGAGCGATACCAAGGTATTCGATCGCTTCCTCTGACCAGAAGGTAGTCTGTTCGGTCTGATTCGTCTTGCCCGCAGATTGCGTCGCCTTAACGGAAGCGGCATGAAGCTTCTTCTTCAGCCTAGCCAACTCTGGAGACTGTGATATGTCGTTCTCCGCCGGCGGAACCATCACACCGAAACGATTGAAGACACAGCCCAGCGCTAGGTCTCGATGCTCTGTCAGATCACCAACGTAGTTCGTAAATAGATTGACCTCATTGCGACCAGCCGCGACATTATCCAATGTGATAGGTGGATAGGGGGTCGGGTCACTAAGTGACCGGGGAGTACGATCTTCACTGACTTCGGACAAGCCCACGGTCCGTCTGAACGCGTTCTCAGATTCCAAGTCGGTTGCGTCACGGGCAGCCAGGTCGTTGAACACCGAGTTAATAAATGGCACTCCCAACTGAGACGTATTCCGGTAGCAAACCCCCGAGAGCGATACACCTAGCCTACACACGTCCAGATTGTCCATGGCCGCCGCAGTCTGCGTTAACACAGCATCAAGTTGATTGATCACCGTAGACGCGACCGAATATACCGAATCGTGTTCGAGCAACAACTGTGGCTGGAACGGCGCATCGTCAGGATCGGGTTCGTTTCCGGAGAATTCGTCTTGTTCGCGTCTGTCCCGCTGGCAAGCAGCACGCTCACTTGTGCCGTCTTTGGCTGTCCACCATCCACCGGCTGCGAAGTATCCTATGAGCTTACCGAGAGCAGCCCCTGTTTCACCTGACAGTTTGAGCACTTTCGCCTTGGTGGCACAGTGCAGGACCAAGAGGAGCCGGTCTACTTCAGCCGCCGCTACGGACCAAGGATCTGACCGATCACACGTGACGGCCGAATACGTTAGGGAATGAATCTTCTGGCCGAGCCAACCGCTATAGAGAGCCAGGAGTTTC
>CAZSLS010000226.1:0-10558 GCA_964607575.1 uncultured Planctomycetaceae bacterium
AAGCTTGTTCATGTCTCATCCTTTCGGTAACGCCTATTCCGGGGGCGGGAGACCTGTTTGTCAAGAGAGGGCAGTGCGTTGGAGGAGCAATTGCGGTAGGATATCGCACTGACCTTTCACACAAAGGAAACCATCACATGACCAGCGACCCCGCGACGCTTACGAAACTCAATGAACTGCTGACCGCTATTGGCGAATATCCCGATCCCCGCCGAGCGTCGAGCGAATGGAAGCAAGTGTACAAACTGCTGCAGAAGACTTCCGTCCCGCCGGGGCGGATTATGAGTATGGTGGGGATGCGCAACGTGGCGGGGCTCGCTGAGGTGATTGCCCAACTTGGCGCACCGGAGGCGGAGGTCGCGCCGCCGGGCGGCGATGCCCCGGACTCAGAGACCTGCAAGAAGGCGTTGAAGGCGTTCCGCAAGCGCGAGGCGGTGACCCGTCTGGACGATGAATCGAAACTAGGCCGCAGCCCGCTGTCGAAGGGTTCCAGTTCAGATTCGATGGCGATCACGCCTCCTATCGAGTGGCCCGATGAAGTTTGGCGCGAATTGGTCAGGCAGGGCAAACTGCGCGATGTCGGCCACGGGTTTTACAAACTGGTGAAACAATAGTCGATGGAGCGGAGAGATATGAAGCGGATGGGAAGGGTTTTTATAGCGGGGCTGCTGATCGCTTTTCTTGCTCGGGCGGGATTGGCCCAGCCGGTCTACAAGCAGGCCCGCGCCAAGCTGGTGTGTCCCCGCGGCGGGATGCCAAACGTTCTAGCCAAGCTGGCAGCCGGCAAGGATGTTGCGGTGGGATACCTCGGCGGCAGCATTACCGCCCAGGCCGGTTGGCGCGTGATGACTCTGAAGTGGTTCCAGCAGACGTATCCCAAAGCCAACGTTCGCGAGATCAACGCGGCCATCGGGGGCACGCCATGCGGACTGGGCGTGTTCCGCCTGCATCAGGACGTGCTGCGCCACAAGCCGGATCTGGTGTTCGTTGAGTTCGCGGTCAACGACGGCGGCACGCGGCCGGCGGATATCTGGCGGGCGATGGAGGGTATCGTGCGGCAAATCTGGAAGCATGACCCGACCATCGACATCTGCTACGTCTACACGATTTACACAAACGGCATGCCAAATGATTACGCCAAAGGCCTCCGCCCGCGGTCGACGTCGGCGATGGAAATGGTGGCGGGGCATTACGACATCCCGTCGATCGACATGGGGATGCGCGTCGTAGAACTCGAGCGAGCGGGGAAGTTGATCTACAAGGCCCCCAAAGACGCCGCCGACAAGATCGTCTTCGCAAGAGACGACTGCCATCCGCTACCGGCCGGCCACAAGATCTACACCGATGTGATCACAAAGGCGATCACCTCGATGAAGTTGCTCGGAGTTCCCGGCCCCCACGCGATCAAGAAGCCATTCATCGCCGACCACTGGCAGGCCGCGAAAATCGTCCCGCTCAAGAAGGCGATGCTGTCGGCCGGATGGAAGAAGCTGCCCACCGGCAAAGGTCTCGGCCGGCGGTTCGCCAAGTACATGCCCGAAATGTGGGAGGCGACAAAGCCCGGCGAGAAGATAACTTTTCGCTTCCGCGGGTCGAAGGTGCTGCTGTACGATCTTCTCGGGCCTGATGGCGCCCAGGCGATTATCACCGTAGACGGCAAGCATCGCGACAAGCCGGTCAAGCGTTTCGACGGATTCTGCACCTACCACCGCATAGCCACGCTGTCTGTCGCCGACAAACTCGCGCCGGACAAGGTCCACACAGTGGAGATCGAAATCCACCCCGACCAACCGGACCGATCGAGCGTAACCAATCGCGAGAAGTCAAAGAAGCACTTCGATCCCAAAAGATACGACGGCACGGCGATGCGCGTAGGTGGCGTGATGGTGATCGGCGACATCATAGATGGTCAGTGACGCCTTCTCAATCTACTTCTTGCTCCCTGCATCATCAGCAGCGGGCGAGACAACCAGCGTTTGGTTTATCTTTGGAGCGGCGGGGGGGAAGTACATGTCGGCTCCGTTGCTGGAAACCGCTTTTATGTAATACTCCATATCCTTGTCGGCCGCGGGGAACTTTACTTGGTACACTCCGCGGGCTACGTGAGTGAGGGGTTTCTTCCGAAATGCGCCGGTTCCCATTGGTCGCACGTACAACGCCATATTCCCGGGCGTTCCTTTGTCCAGAATGATGACTTCCAGGGAAAGCTGCTCGCCTGATTCAAGATTACCCCTGACTGTGGGAACAAAGATTCGAGGCTTGCCTTCGTACTTCATGGACATCGACGATTCGTCGATCTTGTTGCGGGGGAAGATCAATTGCTCCCAATTGGCAAAAGAGCCCATGTCGCCGCGCGTGCTGGCGTTTTCGAGCATCAGCCTGTAGGCCTCGGCGACTTTTGAGGGATCTTTCTTCACCTGCCCGTAAGCTTTCGTATAACGCAGGCCATTCAACCAGTAGTTAAACCTGTCGAGATTGCCCTTGCCTTTTATCAGAGGACGGAGCTTGGCCATTTGTTCCGGCAGGGTCCACTTGGCAACGTTGTCCTGAAGGCGTCCCGGTCCGCCGGGAGGGCCGTTCCATACCGCCCATCCTCCCTGCAACGGGTCCTTGCCGTCGTTGGCGGACAGAAGTTCGGCGATCTGGGGGGCGGCTTCTTTCCCGAATTGATGAAGTGCCCAGTCGCGATAGAACCCGGGAATACTCCAGCCTTCCGACCGCCATTGCAGTTGGGCCAGCGCCGCGATGTTGGGGGCGATGTTGCGCGTCTTCCACGTCAGGCCGATCAGTCCTTCAGTCTTGTACTTCTTTGCATCATCCGCGGCGCGCTTCATGTTCTTTACCCAGAACTGCGTTTGATTGACGTGGTCCCACTTCGTCAGCCAGACAATCGGCCACTTCTCCCGGCCGGGCATTTTCGCGTATTCCGGTTCAATCGGTTCAGCGATGAACTTCATGCCTATGGACGACATGATGAAATCTTTCGGCATCTCCCTGTCAAACAGCGTTCCGTCGCCCTTTGGTCCGACAATCCAACCCGTGGAGGCGAACTTGAAGGGGACCTTCATGGCTTTACCGGTCTTCACGCCTATCTGCATATCCCTAACCGTTTCGCCCACCAGGTTCGGTTTGAATCTCCAACTCTCATCCGTCCAGAACCAGTAATAATCCAGGGGGTGGGTATTTCTTATCCGCTTGAAAATTCCCTCGTATATTTTGGCCGTCAGCTTCGGGTCCACATTGTAGCGGGTGTGGCCTTTGTGTACGTGAATGTCGGTGTCGTATTTGTGTTTGTAGCCCAGTTCCTTCATTCGCCCCAGCACGCTTTTAGGCAGCATGAGCGGCGTGGTGGTCCCGGTGGCCGTCTTGAGCCCCATGGATTTTGCGTAGGTGAAAACCTTCTTGTAATACTCGCCGGCTTTGTTGAACACCTTGACGCTTTTGGCCGGTGTTTTCGGGAAAGGAGTAACGCCCTGGGTCAACACCGAGCCCCAGTCGTCCTTATCGAAAATCATGGCCGCCCCGAAATGATACTTGCTGGTGTTCTTGGGGCCCCTCATGCCCCATTGGATGGGCAGTTGGGTGTTGAAGAATCGCGACGGGGGCGCCGCCTTCACAGTACCGTCCGGATTCACATCCTCCGGGAAACCCACCCACACGGTTGGTTCCTGTTGATCCATCTGCCAGAATTCGGGATAACCATGTATCCCTATAAAATTCATCTTCAGTTTCGCCAGTTGGGATATTACGGATTTCCAGTCATCGACTCTCCAGATATCAATGCCCTGGGGGTGAGAGCCCCAGGGGTTCAACCCGCGGATTTTGAAATGGGGTTTTTGGGTTTCATCTAATCGCTGAATCGCTGCCCAATTGGTAAAGGGGTCGTCGGGGATAGAATCGCCGTGCAGGTAAAAACGTACGCCCAGCTTTTCGCAAAATCCGTAACCTGCATACAGCGTTCCGAAATTGTCCCCGCCGACGACAACCGCCAGAGTGCGACCGCCTTTCCGCGCCGAAGCCAGCAGATACTCCTCGGCCTTGAGCGCTTGCGAGACGGAAAGATGATTCGCACCCGACAGGGCGTCCCTAATTATCGCCCGGTCCTTACGGCCGACAACGATGTAGCTTGAACTGTCTTGGGGGACTTTGTCGCCTTGCGATACGCTCAGCAGGCTTCCGGTCTGCAGATATACGTAGCGGCGTATTTCTTTAGCGGCCAGCAATTCCGGCTTTGATGGTGAGGCGGGATATACGATCCCCTTGAAGGGAACCTCGGCCCGGGCAACATGGCCCGAGCACATACTCAAAAGCAGGATTATCATTCGACGTGTCATACTTGCCCCGGGTTTCCTTGTTTCGGTCTTGTTCTTGGGCATAATAGAGCATCATTTGATCGCATAAACAAAGGGTTTTCTCAAGGTCAAGGAAAGGAAAATCGGAGAATCCAATGAGTGAAAGCTGCACGGGCCCCATTCGCGTAGTTAACGTCCAAACCGTCTTGAAGGTGTCAGTGATAAGATCAATGTAGTAAAGGGGCGTGCATACGGATACGTTTGCTCAGAGTACTTCGGCTTGAAAGTCAAACAAGTGTTCCCCGGAAAGAAAACAAGTGACTCTGCAGATTAAGAACCTTGATCATTGGCTTTCGGGCTTGTTTTAGCGTGGTTCTCGCGTCCGTGGGATTCATCTCCGTGAATTCTGTTTGCACGCGTGAAAGGATGATGGTACAAGCTTGTCGGGTCCGGACGACATATTCGGGTCGTCCGGCTATGTAAATGAATGGGAGGCGAGTTGGATGAAAGGAGCAACAAATGCCGCATAAAATGGGATCCGCCGCGCTGTTTTTTATCGCTTTCTGCTGGGCTTGTTCTACCGGCGGCGCCTTTGCGGCGCAGCGGTCGGAAGACGGCTTGGTTACGCAATTACTTGCCGCTTGCGGTAGTGGAAACTCCGAGCGTATCGAGGAGTTATTCGCTGCTGACGCGCAAGTCAATGGCATGAAAGTCAGCAAGGTCATCGAGTCTGTCGAGAGGAAAAAACGGCGCTACCGTCTGAAAGGTTCGCCTGTCGTTATTGCCGCCGGGCCGACGTCCCGCTCAATTGTCTTTAGTTACATTGTCGAGCCGTCCGGTATCCAGGGCTCGGCACTGTTGGACATGACGCTGACCGACCTGGGCCTGCGGCGGATCAAGCGGTTGGCTCGAGTTTCACACGTTCCTCAAAACAAGTCATCCGCTATCCTGCTGGCGGTGAATCCGGTGAGAACTGTTTTCACCGGGGCAAAGCACAGGCAGGAGTTCATTCTTATTCCGAGTCCGTCAGCAACCGCGGACTCGAAAGAAGCAGTCAAATGGAAGGGTCAGCTCAAGACGAAATCGAATTCCTATGAGATTGGGGTTCGCGGCCCTGATAGATTTGTTCGCGGCAAGGCCGTGTCACTGGAATTAGACATCCCGCAAAAACTGTCCGCGCAACCGGATCTCACGATGCAGCGCAAGGCTGAAATTGTACTCCATTGCACAATGGGGAATCGCGGTGGAATTCACGTCCCACCGCTGTCTGTCTACACCTACAACAATGCACAACACAAAGCGGTATTCGCATCGCTCATTCAGGCGAAACGGCTTGGCCTTAACCCGAAGACATTTAAGTTGGATGAGATCCGAGTGCGATTTCGCGTTCTTGACCTTTCCCTAACCTACTACGCCTGCATGCGGTTCCACGCCGGCTATGCGGGGCTTCAATACTGGCCCCGCAACTCGACCTATGCCCACTGGTTCAGTGTCTGGAACCGCCCCGGCGTCGGGCGGGACAAACGAAACCGATTTCGCGGTGTGGGATCCAAGAAGGACGGATGGGTCACTGCAGACGTGCCCGTCCGCGATCGTGGAGACAAGAACTACGTCGGTATCAGGAACATGACCACCGGTTGGCGGCCTGGCGTTGAATACACCTATTGCCTGAAGGTCCAGCCAGTGCGGGAAGACGGCGAAGACTGGACGGCGTTTAGTCTCACGGCCACCGAGCACAATCGAACCGACGGAAGCAAGAAAGGCGGGGGAGACCGAACGTTGAAATTCGGTTCTATACTGCGTTACGGCAAGTACAGACTATCCTACTGCAACGCTTTTATGGAGGCCCTCGGTAGAGTTTTCAACCACCAGCGTCGACAGATGGAATTTGTTGCGGTGTCCTATCGCCTCCACGGCGCCAAGAAGATGTCCCATATCGACCTGAACACGGTAATTGGCAGCGGCGGTCCAGCCGACCCCGATAAGTATCAAGATAGATATCCAAGAACGTCCTGGCTGGCTAACGGCCGACTTCGCCTGTCAAGCGGCGGGCAGACTCCTTTGCAGCCTGGAGAACTGCTGCTTGATTACTGATGACGCGGTACCTTGACGGTCCTCTGAGATAGGACGCCTGGCGCAAGCCTCTACGGTCCATAGGCCCCTTATTTCCTATCCTCAATTGGTATCGTTATGCGGAAGCCTACGTTTACCGCCGGTTGGTAGTGGGCGTAGTTCATTTTGGTGTCGGCGGTTGAGAGTTTCGGCAGGTCTATGAACGATCCGCCTCGGACTATGCGGTGGGTCTTTTCGCGGGGGCAGGGGGTTGATGTCCACTCGGCGGCGTTTCCGAATATGTTGTGCAGACCCCAGGGGTTGGGCCTGTTGGCGGTGGTGGGGGCGAGAGTGGTGGTACCGTCGGAGTGTTTGTCCAGTTGGCAGGGGGTAGAGCCTCGCCCGAGGGATTGGTCGGCGAAGTTTGCAGTTTTCGCATAGTCGCTCGACACGTCGCCGAACCAGAACGCCTTGGCTGCCCCGGCGCGTGCGGCCCATTCCCATTGGGCGTCGGTCGGCAGGGCAGCTGCGACGTTGTTGGCTTTGGCGAGCCATTGGCAGAACGCCGCCGCGCGGTCCCAGCTAACTCGGATCGCCGGGAGAGCGGGGTTCTGCAGCGAGTGTCCGCGGTTGCGCTGGTCCTTGCCCGAGCGGTCGAAGAAGCGGTTATCGTGCTTGGGGTCGAACTGTTTGAACTCGGCCAGGCTGATCTCGCGAGCCGAGAGATAGAACGGTTTGTCGACTGCGACCACGTGAGTCTGCGAGACGTACTTGCCCGCGGGGATCAGGACCATGTCGATAGTCAGCTCCCCGACTTTCAGTTTGCGAGCGAGTGGGAGCTTCAGTTTCTTGGCGCATGCGTCGCGGAGTTGTGCTGCCTGCTCGTCAGTGAAAGGCCACCCCGCCAGCTTGGGCTTGTCCGCCGGTTCGGCCGGTGTCTCGGGCATATCAAAATCGATCTCTCCCATCGCGGCGACGATTTTCTGTCGCGCGGCGTATTCGGCTTCAGGATCGTGGACCACCGGCGAGAACTTGCTCATCATTTTCATTCGGTACGCGTACAGACCCTTTACTCCTTCCATGTTCCAGGGCAGGGCGAGGAGGTCGATCTGACCGGGCATCTTGACGAAGGGCACTTCATGTTGCTTCCAGTGTCCGCTCATTCTCCCGCCGCTCATCTCGAAGATGCTTCCGTGGAACGGTGCGTTCAGGTCGATCCAGGTGTAAAGGACGCTCCATTCGTCGGCGGTGAGCTTCACACCGCTATGGCCCTTGGCGAGCATACGGATAAGCGGGGATGTCGACGCGTGGTACGACATTGGCGTCAGCAGGTGGTTGTCGGTCTCGGGGCCGGGGCGGCGGACGAACTTCTGGAGGAACATGTACGCCCCGGAAAACCCGCGACCCTTCTTATTACGGACCATGCTCGGCGGGCTCTTGGGCTTTCCGTCATGGCATCCGACGCAGCGCTTGTCCAGAAGCGGCTGGACTTCGTTTGCGAATCCGAACGGGCGCGGCGGTCCCTGCCACGGTTTAATGCTGACAGGCGCCTTTCGCATCGCAGCCGACATCCGCACCTTCGGCGCGTCGGTCGACCGCTCGTGACAACCGATGCAGGTCAGCTTCTCGCCGGGCATCGCGGTAAGCCAGCTTCGCATAATCTGCAACGCCTGCCCTTTGGCGTCCAGCGGTTGCAGGGCGATAGGCATGTTGGCCGGTATCGTGAAGTGCGCCGATCCGTCGGCCTCGACGGGCACGGTTCCGATCACCCGTTTGATGTCCCATCCGCTTTCGATGCCGATCTGGGCGTGGCTGCCGGTGTTCGTTACCGGGTACACGAAGCTGATCACGCGGAGGTTTTTCACCGTCCCGCGCGGGATCCCCGCCAGGCCCGGTCCGGTGTATATGTCTTGGATGCTCAACGTTGCGTCAGTCTTTTTCAGGTCCACGCGGTTTACCAGCACAGGCGGACGCTTTCGCGGCGTAAGCAGGATCGGATTGGTGTAGAAGCAGTCTTCCTGCTGGGCGATCAGCGTGAGGTTGTCGAACGTGTCGACGAGGTACAGGCCCCACAGACCGTCGCGCGTGAGCTTCATCGTGACGAGAATGTACGTGTCGTTCAGCGGCCAGGGGGTCATCGCCTTGGGATAGTTGCCCCCGTACAGGGCGTCGGCCGTTACGTTCTTGACCGGGCGCCCGTAACCCGGAATGGTCTGGACCGCCGCGTCGGTCTCCTGGGCGCCCTTTGCGGGGTCCACGATCACCAGCAAGCCCATGCGCGACAGACCGTGATGACCGGTGGCGGTTCCGATGATTCGGCTGGCGTGCCCGGGCATGGCTCGCAGACCGAACAGCGAGTTAGGCCAGTAGCTGTTCGACAGGCAATACGCCTTCTGGTTCGTCCCGTCAGGGTTGCAGGTAAACGGGATACGCGGGAAGTAGTGGGGCAGGTCGATGTACTCGTATCGCAGGTAGAGTACTCGCCCGTCGTTCATGATCGACGGCGCCCAACTCGTTTCCTGGTCGAAGCCGATCTGGCGCAGCTTGCTCGTTTTGCGGTTCATGACGAACGGTACGCCGACGGGGCATGTTCCGCCCTCGCACGGCAGGCCGTTGATCTGGGCGGTGGACATCAGGAAGACGTCACCGTCGGGCATGTAGCAGGCGTCGAAGAAGTCGATGGCCTTTACCGTCGGGGTGATCTGTTTCGGATTTGGCCTGGACACGGCGGACTCGAACACGTGCCACCTCTCGCCGGCGCCGATCGTGGTGAACATCATTCGGCTCGCGTCGAAGTCGAGTTCCAGGTGCGTGATGATCTTGCGATTATTGGCTTTGTAGAGCGTGTCGAGTTTGGCGCCTTCGGGCGCCCCGAGACCGCTGACGACTGCGATGCGGGTGTTCCATCCATTGATCGGGTCGGCCGTCGTCAGCACCGAATGCGTGTTTCGCCATGGGACGCCCAGCGGAATCCCGTTACCGAACCTCGATATCTTCGGGTCCCTGTACTTCCGCGCCACCGGTCCAACGCGACGTTCGATGAGCATTACCTTGTCGCTCTTCAGCAGCGGGTTGCGCAGCAGGACGTGGCGCTGGAAGTTCACGATCTGGCGAGCGGTCTTGAGTGCGCCCGCATCGCCGGCCTTCAGGGCTTTGCGAAGGGCGGGCAGCTTCTTTTCGAACGCGGCGATCCGCTCGATGATTTTCGCGGCCTGGTCGCCCTTGAATACGTCAGGCCAGCGTCGCTTCATGTCTGCGACCGCCCGTCGCATGGCGTCGGGGCTGAATCGCTCCATCTGCTCGGCGGCGGCCGCCGCGTTGGGCAACAGGTCGCTTACGGGCAAAAGTTTCGGCGCCGCCGAGGCCGCCGCGCCCGAGACCGTCAGGCAGAGCAGGGCGGTGAGAACTACTCGCCTCGACACGCTGGGGAACGAACGGATATTCATCGCATGGTCCTTGTTGCACTTACTTTGTCTTCGTGCGCTTCACCAGCTTGATCGGTTTGGCCGGTTCTTCTGCGGGAGCTTTGGTGACCTTTTCTTTAATGGCGAAGTCCGCGGGCTTGAGGCCCTTCTTATAGGTCCCTCCGCCGAACTTCGATCCCTTCCACGCGTCGACATATTTAACGTCCGCCTTGGGCGGTATCTTTGCTTCCAGTCCGACCGCCCAGTAGATGCAGTTGACGTAGAGGCGTCGGAGGTCTTCGCTTTCCATGTCCTGTGCGGCTCCGATGGTGCTGAACACTATTCGGCGGGGTTTGGCGCCTTCTTTGCCCTTGATCTGTCGCGTCCAGACCATGGGCATGACGCATTTTTTCAGGTTAGGCGGGTCAGTGGGTTTCATGCCCACCAGCACCTGTCCGTACATCAGGATCGTGGCGTCGTCGGGCAGTTTGGTGACGCGATAAACGTCCGTTGTGCCCCAGACGTCGAACACGCCGCGAAGGAGCGGGTTGCGTTCCTGCAAACCGGCTCGCAGTCCGCGCGTGCTTTCCCGCGCGTGATGCCCGTAGTGACCCTTCCACCCCTCGCCGAACAGCGGAATCGCGTATCCGCCCTTGTTGCGGAAATCGAAGCGCGCCGCGTACGGCGACTTCCTGTTCTTGTTGTAGCGGAACGACAGCAGGGTGCAGCGGATCCCGAAAACCGGCTTGCCCGAATCGACGAAATCGACGAAGTGCTTCATCTGCTCGTCGGGCAGTTCGAGGTCCATCG
>CAZSLS010000227.1:0-10541 GCA_964607575.1 uncultured Planctomycetaceae bacterium
CGACGATGAGCCTGCTGGCGATCGGCGGACTGCTGATTCTCCGCAGGCGACGGCGTAGGTCCTGAGCTAGTCGAAGGACAGGAAGGCGTAAGCATAGATACATATGAACGACAAGAAAATCTGGTAATCTGCTGATTTTAAAAGGTCTCTCCTCAAGGCTTGATGGTGCGGAGCTCGTTGCTCCAAACGGACTCACTAATGTGATTGTCAGCCGTAGCCGCCAGGCCGAACATACCCGGCCGACGGGTTCGCAAGACTCCGCCGGCAAGACCACGCGGATTATCATTCACGGGCAGGCTCAAAGGAATGAGTCTGCCCGATTGCTTGTGTGCAGGGCATCTACTTTGAACCCAAGCACAAAGTGACTCCAGATTCACCCGTGGGTGGTTAGGTGAGCGTCTCGGCGACCTTCGCCGCTCTCACCCATCCTGCTGGCCCGCCGGGATGCAGCCCAGGCATGCGATAATCCTTTCGTTTTCTCCGGGTTGCTTTTTCTCCGGGTTTTCTTTTCTGGACAGTTGGCCGGACAGCGAATCGGGACGAGTTTGCCGATCGCACGGTGGGCTACTTCTTGACCTGTAAGGCTTCGACCACGGCCAGGATGTCCCGCCGCACCGTCTTGGGCAACGTCGGCCACGCGTCGATCACCCGTTGCAGATCGGGGCCGTAATCCCCGGAAGTCAGCTTATCTGCACCGGATAATGCACCGCCTCCGTGTGGCCCATTCTGTAACTGCTTGCCGGATTCATTGGTTACGCCGTTTGGTTCAAGTCCTGTATCGCCCAGTAAAAAAACCGGTCTTTTTACTAGAGCAGGTGAAACGACAACGACAGGACCTGACGGCAAGACGACAATCGAATACACAGTTCACCTGCGGTGTCCTGGCCCTGAGCAAGCGAAGCAAGCCGAAGGGCCGGTCACCTGGTCACTTGGTCAAGGGGGGCGGCGAAAAGGCGTTCATATCAAGCGCGAACGTAAAATGGCAATGGCGAAAACGCGACGGGTTGACGTCACTCTTTTGAGTATTCCCTTGGTAGAATCAGGAGTCGTTGGTACAATAATCCGGTATTCGGATGCATGGGCGGCAAGGAGCTCCCCATATTGAGGGAGGAATTGTCAGCTTTGGCGGGAGGATGCATGTGTGCCGTTGGGCAAGGAACACACTGCTCGCAGGCATATCTGAAAACATAGCCGTTTTGTTCCAGACTCTGGCCTGAAATATGGCTGTTCTCGAGAATGGGGCACAAATACAAGGAGTTATGCGATGGCACCACGTGACCTCTCTTTCGATTCCAACAAGTCCTCATCGAGAGTTCCTCCAGCATTAATCAGGCCAATACTGGAGACTCTGGAGCCGCGACTGTTGCTGGATGGCGTAGACTTCGTCGAGTTCGTCGAGCACGACTACTTCGAGGACACCGAGGCGGTGATCGAACTGATCGATCCGACTGGCGGCTCGGAGGTGATCGTGGTCCATGGACCGACCGCGGTGGATGTCTACTTCGAGGGCGACGAGGGCGACGCCGACGACGATGACGGCAACAACCGCGACGAGGTGGAAACGGAAATCGTCAGCATGGACCTCACCGGCTACAGTTCGTTCGGTCCGGTCGCAGTCAGGCTCAACGAGAATATTCCGACGTTCGGCGGTATCGAAGAGTTGGTCAACAACAACCCGGGACGTCTGGACCTGGACCCGTTCCACGCGGGCGACGCGGACAGCTTCTTCGACGTCTTCTTCGAGATCGTCTTGCCCGATGGCACGGTCCTGCACAACATCGATCCCAATCACATGGCCGGACTGATCACCGAAAAGCCGCCGGGACCGGGCGATACCTACGAAGGCCGCGAGCAGATCGAACTGTACGACGAGCTCGGTCGTCCCACGGGTTTCCTCCTGGGCGCCTCACGCCACACGCCGCGGCCCGGCTTCGTTGAACACGACCACTACGAGGATGCGACGGGGCAGGTTGCTCTGGTCGGCGGGCCGATCGGGCCTGTGCCCGTATCGTTCGACCTTAACGGTCCGGCCCAGCAGGATGTGTTCTTCGAGGGTTCGGAAGGAACCGCGTTCGACGACGACTTCAACGGCCGGGATGAAGTGGCTACCGAACTGGTGTCCCTGAACCTCAGCGGCGACGGCATCGCTGTCTCGCTGAATCCGTTCCGTACGTCCTCGGGGCAGATCGAGGAACTGGTCAACAACACCCCCGGCTGGCTGGACCTGGACCCGTTCGCGCCGGGCGATGCGGACAGTTTCTTCGACGTGTTCTTCCAGATCGACGTCGGCGGCGGACTCGTGCTGCACAATGAGGAGCCGATTCGGATCGAGTCGGTCATGGACCATAAGCCGGCGGCGACGTTCCACTTCCTGCCCGTTCTTCCCGGAGAGCCCATAGAGCTGTTTGACGCGGCCGGTCGCCCCACGGGCATATTCCTTGTCGAGGACAACTTCGTTGAGCATGACTACTACGAGGAGACAACGGGGCAGGTCGTCCTGGTCGGCGGGCCGATCGGGCCTGTGCCCATGTCGTTCGACCTTAACGGTCCGGCCCAGCAGGATGTGTTCTTCGAGGGTTCGGAAGGAACCGCGTTCGACGACGACTTCAACGGCCGGGATGAAGTGGCTACCGAACTGGTGTCGCTGAACCTCAGCGGCGGCGGTATCACTGTCTCGCTGAGTCCGTTCCGTACGTCCTCGGGACAGATCGAGGAACTGGTCAACAACACCCCCGGCTGGCTGGACCTGGATCCGTTCGCGCCGGGCAATGCGGACAGCTTCTTCGACGTATTCTTCCAGATCGATGTCGGCGGCGGACTCATGCTGTACAACGATGAGCCCATTCGGATCGAGGCGGTCATGGACGAAAAACCGGACGCCACGCGCCACTTCTTCCTCCTTCCTCCAGGCGGTCCCATGGAGCTGTTCGACGCGGCGGGTCGTCCCACGGGCATCTTCCTTGTCGAGGGCTATCACTACACGGGCTTCGTCGAGCATGACCACTACGAGGATGCGACGGGGCAGGTCGCTCTGGTCGGCGGGCCGATCGGGCCTGTGCCCGTATCGTTCGACCTTAACGGTCCGGCCCAGCAGGATGTGTTCTTCGAGGGTTCGGAAGGAACCGCGTTCGACGACGACTTCAACGGCCGGGATGAAGTGGCTACCGAACTGGTGTCCCTGAACCTCAGCGGCGACGGCATCGCTGTCTCGCTGAATCCGTTCCGTACGTCCTCGGGGCAGATCGAGGAACTGGTCAACAACACCCCCGGCTGGCTGGACCTGGACCCGTTCGCGCCGGGCGATGCGGACAGTTTCTTCGACGTGTTCTTCCAGATCGACGTCGGCGGCGGACTCGTGCTGCACAATGAGGAGCCGATTCGGATCGAGTCGGTCATGGACCATAAGCCGGCGGCGACGTTCCACTTCCTGCCCGTTCTTCCCGGAGAGCCCATAGAGCTGTTTGACGCGGCCGGTCGCCCCACGGGCATATTCCTCACCACCCCGGCACCGCCGGTGGATGACGACCGGTTCGAGCCGAACGACAGCAGCCCGGCGGCGCACGATTTCGGGGAACTCACCTCGCCGCTGACCGAGAGCGGGCTGATCTGCGGGACGCAGGATTGGTACGAGTTCACGATGCTGGACGTCGGTGGCCCGACGGACGAAGTGACGATCACGTTCAGCCATTCCCAGGGCGATCTGGATATGGGCCTGCGCGATTCGGGCGGCGCATTGTTGGAGGCCAGCGCCTCGTCGACAGACAACGAGACGGTGAGTCTCGACGGAGTGCCCGCGGGCACGTATTACGTGCAGGTGGTTCCGTACATGGGAGCGTTCAACCCGAATTACTCGCTGACTATCGATCCTCCGCCGGCACCGCCGGTGGATGACGACCGGTTCGAGCCGAACGACAGCAGCCCGGCGGCGCACGATTTCGGGGAACTCACCTCGCCGCTGACCGAGAGCGGGCTGATCTGCGGGACGCAGGATTGGTACGAGTTCACGATGCTGGACGTCGGTGGCCCGACGGACGAAGTGACGATCACGTTCAGCCATTCCCAGGGCGATCTGGATATGGGCCTGCGCGATTCGGGCGGCGCATTGTTGGAGGCCAGCGCCTCGTCGACAGACAACGAGACGGTGAGTCTCGACGGAGTGCCCGCGGGCACGTATTACGTGCAGGTGGTTCCGTACATGGGAGCGTTCAACCCGAACTATTCGCTGACTATCGATCCTCCGCCGGCACCGCCGGTGGACGACGACCGGTTCGAGCCGAACGACAGCAGCCCGGCGGCGCACGATTTCGGGGAACTCACCTCGCCGCTGACCGAGAGCGGGCTGATCTGCGGGACGCAGGATTGGTACGAGTTCACGATGCTGGACGTCGGTGGCCCGACGGACGAAGTGACGATCACGTTCAGCCATTCCCAGGGCGATCTGGATATGGGCCTGCGCGATTCGGGCGGCGCATTGTTGGAGGCCAGCGCCTCGTCGACAGACAACGAGACGGTGAGTCTCGACGGAGTGCCCGCGGGCACGTATTACGTGCAGGTGGTTCCGTACATGGGAGCGTTCAACCCGAACTACTCGCTTACCATCGATCCTCCGCCGGCACCAGCAAATGTGGCGGCCCGCCAGATCTTCTACAATAACTCAGCTTGGGACGGGAACGACCCTGCGGCTAATCCCAGTGACGATGGCGCCATTGCCCCTGACAAAACGGTGCTACGGGCCGGGGGTGTGGTTTCCTTTGCTAACTACTCCAGCTACTGGCGCGGTATCAACGGAATCATGATAGACATTGACAATCCCACCGACACGCCGACGGATGCTGATGTTGGCATCCGGGTCAATGATGCCGCCAATCCCGACAGATGGTCAGCCGGGCCGGTTCCGACCGTTAGTGTCCGGCCGGGCGATGGTGTTGGCGGATCTGATCGTGTGACGTTGATCTGGCCTGACGAAGCGATCACAAACCAGTGGGTTGAGGTGACGATGCTTGCCACCGCCAACACGGGGCTGTCGGCTGATGATGTCTTCTACTTCGCCAACACCATTGGCGACTGCGACGGTGACGGCGAAGTTGACAGCAGCGACTACGGGGTGCTTGTCGGCGAGTTTGGCTTGCGCGGTGGGATCGCTACGCTGGCGGCTGACTTGAATGCTGATGGCCGGATGAACCTGACTGACTTTGCGATCATGCGAGGTGCAATTGGCAACTCGGTGTTGACGCCAACCATCCCTGCAGCTGCGCCTGAAGCAGCTCCGGCAGCCCCGACAGCTACACCTCCGGCGGGTGTCGAACCGATTGCATCCGTTGCGGCACGAGTGGGTCCGGTTATCGGTCAGTTGCTCGATGATCGTGATACAAATAATGATCCAAGTACCGCTGCAGCATCTGCAGTGGCGATCGACCTACTCCTGCCATCGCCGTCAGCAACCGGCTATATCTCCGAGCCTGGACTGATATCAGTCGGCTCGCCAACAACAACGCTGCAGCGTGCGGCGACGTCGGAATATGATCTCCGGCCACTGAGCGACGATATGGCTGTGGATGAGGTCGATGATTCGCTGGCGGACATACTGGCCGAGTCAGCACTGGCTCTTCCGCTGTAGGCTGTTCATACGTTGAGATTCAAGCGGGTAGAATCACCCGAAGACCATAGGACTTCGCAGGAATGTGTGAGTAAGGTTCTAAGTTCTTCCGCAGCGTCTGCGCAAAGTATCCGCCATAGCAGATCTGCAGGAAACTGAAGACACCGACGGGCCTGCGGAACTCAATGTCCCGGTCAGGCGAGCGAATCGCGTAGTCCGCGGAGGAGTTCGAACACTTTGCACCCCTGGTCGGGGGTTAGCGTGCCCACCCCGCATGATGGGGTGAGTATGGCGCGGCGGCGCAAGAGGTCACGGTCGAAACCCTTGGCCTCCATTGATGCGAAGCACTCGTCGAGTCGGCGCGCGAGTGAATCGACGGTCTCGTTTGCGATCTGGGGTGTTGTGGGCACGATGCCCCATGCGATCGATCCGCCGCGGTCGAACAAGTCGCGGACGTCATCGGCGTACAGCGAAATCGTGGTCCCGAACTGGTGCGCGTCGAAGTTGACCACGTCCACGCCGCTGCGGATCACCACACCCCAGTCGCTATTACCGCAGACGTGAATGGCTGCGATTCCCCCTGCGGCACGAATCGCGTCGAAAATCTCGCCCAGCATATCGGCGACGTCCTGCTCGGAAATGTACAGGTACGTGCTGGACCCGTACGCCGCCAGCGCCGGCTCGTCGAGGAACATCAGCACCCTGTCGGTCGCCATGGCGGAAAGCCGCTCGATCTGCCATTGTGCGTTGCGGGTGAGCATTTTTACGGCTGCATCGCGAAGTTGGGGGTCACTGTAGAGCGGCTGCTTGTCGGCGTCGATGATCCCGGTGGTAAACGAGATCGGTCCGACGACATGCCCCTTGACGATCGGCCAGGTGCGCCCGGCGGCCGACTCACTCGAAAGGGCGAACGGTGCGAGCTCTTCAGACAGATACGCCTCGTAAAACTGCTGGAGGTGCGTCTGTTTGTCGGCCGGATCGAGCACGGTTCGCTCGGCGTCGGTATCGATCGTGACGCAAGGCATGTGTTGGGCGTACTGTGGTATGATCTGCTCGCGGAAACCGCGCTTGGGCAGTTGTGGCCAGAACGGTATCGACACGTCAGCATCAAGTACAAAGGCGGCGCCCTCGTCCGGATCGGCCAGGGGAACACTGCCGATACCGGTGGTAATCAGAGACGGTTCAAAAATGTCGGGCATGCGGCACCTGCTTCTGGGAATCAAACAGCAACGGCTTCTTAGCCACGGATGAACACGGATAAACACGGATGTAGGAATGGTAACGACAACGACAACAGCATTAGCCACGGATATCCGCGCCGTCCGTAGCTAATGCCGTTGCCGTTACCGTTTGTCGTTTCTACCTGTATATTATCGGTGTTTATCCGTGTTCATCCGTGGCTGACTAAGTCTATATACAAACCGCCCGCTACTACTTCGCTTTCGACGAGTCGAACTTCATGTCCGGCTTGCTGAACTCGACCTGGTTGTGGAAGGTCGCGTACTCGCTGACGATGGCGCCGTTGGGCCCGGCACGCATGAAGTGCCACGACTCGGGATCCTGCAGCGTGTAGATCCCGCCTGCGCCCTTGGCGATCACGAACTTGGATTTGAACCAGTCCTGCCCGAATCCGAACGGGCGTTTGGCCGCGGGCATCTCGCTGACGGGCGTCTCGACCACGTCGGTCTCTTTGACCTTCTTGCTCTGGTACTCGCCGAAGAACTCCACCGACCCGTGTCGAATGTGCCATGACTCCATCTTCGGTCCAAAGCCTTCTGCCCCGCCGATGTGCCTGTGCTCGGGCAGCATCTGTCCGGGCAGCAGGTAGATTTCGTGTCCGAGGTATCCGAACTTCTTGCCTTTGAAGTCTCCGGTGTAGGCTTTGGCGCCCGTCTCGCCGTACGTCGCATTCTGGTTCATCCAGAAGACCCCGCCCATACCGAGCGTCTCGAAATCCCGCTGCAGGAAGTCGGCGACCCAGAAATTATCGGTTCTCAGGAACTCCGGTATCGGATATCCAAACCCCTGCATCATCGCGTAGTAGGCGTCCTTGGCCGCCCCGGCATCGAAGGCTCCGTCGGCTTTGTAGACCGCGGCGTTACCGGGGTTCGTGACGGGTGTGACAGGCTTGCAGCCGCATCGCACCTGTTGGGGGGCACAGCCGGTCAGGGCGAACACTGCGACGCTCAGGCAGAGCATCGCCGCAAACGCGGTAAACAGACGTCGGTTGGAGGTAGTCATCTCTCGTTCTCCTGTTCCATGTTTTCTCGAAACCATCGCGATACTTTCAGTATAGGCTTCCGTCGGCGAACGCCAAGAATCATTTGGCGGAAATGTGAGTTGCTAATTCCGGTCGGCGGCGCGTTTGGCGGCTTCAGCGGCTCTGGCATCCTGGGCAGCTTTGGCTTTGGCGGCAGCGGCGGCGGCCTCGGCGGCAGCGCGTTCGGTGGCAGCTTTGTCCGCGGCGGCTTTGGCGGCTTCGGCGGCTTTGAGGCGCTTGAGGCGTTCAAGCCGGTTTGCAGGCACGCCTCCAATCTGCTTGATCACCTCCGGCGTAGCTGGTCTTCTGGGTCTACTCCGACGTATGCTCATCGGCGGTCTTACTGTCGCCGGTTTTACGGTCGCCGGTTTTGTCGCCGACGCGGCGGCGCCGGCGGGCTTGGGCTGGTTGATCTCCATGATGTGCCCGACGTAGATATCGAGTTTGGGTCCGGGAGTTATCTGGAAGGCGATTGTTTTGCCCACCAGCGTACCGTCCACGGTCGTACCGTTGTGGAGCTTGATTCGCACCGCGCCCAGTGACGCTCCCTCGGGAACGCTGATCGTGGCGATATCGACGGTTTTGACACGTACCTGCTCGTTATCGGTGGTCTTGATACTGACGACCTTGTCGGCGATCCTGCCGGCAAGTGTGTCTTCGTTTCGCAGGCGGAGTTCTCCCGGTTCGGGTCCGGAGAATGGTGGAGTGGGCAGACCGAATTTCCGGACCAGGTAACGTTTGATACCAAGTTTCGGCCCGAGATCCAGCGCGAGGTTCATGTCCTCCTGGACCAGCAGCCCCGAGAGCACGGAACCGTTGCTGAAAATCGCGCGGTGCAATCCGCCATCGGGCGTGTCGAGGATCAGGGAATTGAGATTCTCGGGCTTCAGCGCGATCCGCCCGTACTGCGTGTGGAAACCCCAGTCCACGTCGGTTTGCTTGAAGAACAGTTGCTGCCCGTTTCGCAGGACAATCATCGGGCGGCGGAAGGCAATCTCTTCAGGTCGCTGGGGCGATACGCGGTAGGCGGCGGTGTCGATCTTGTCCACCGTCAGGGACATCATGTTCCCGTTGGCCAGCTTGAATTTGATCGTTCCGGCCGCGAGCTTGCCCACCATCACCTGCCCGTCGGCCAGACCGAGTTTAACCCGGTCGCCGGCGCCCAGAGGAGCGTGCAGCCCGACAACTCTCGCCGCCGGAAGGGTCATCTTTCCCTGCAGCGTGTCGATTACGTATTCGGTGTTCTGGATTGTACCGAGCAGTTCATTTCCGCCCCGCTGGACGAGCAGATCGTGCTTTTCGTGCCTGGGCAGTTCCAGCGAACCGAGGGTGAGCATTGCGCCGCCCATATTCAGGATGATCCGCCGCAGCGGGGCGGGGACCTTCTTGAGTTCGCGTTCGACCTTGAATTCCTGGAGGAATTTCTGAGCGGCCGACATCGGACGGCGCTGGGCTTCTATGAAGCACAGCGCCACAGTCTTTTTGGGCGGGATCTTGAGTGTGTGATTGTAATAGAGATTGTCGTCGCCCTTCCTGAACTGGAAGCTCGGTCTGATCTTCGCGTTCTTCGTGGCGAAGATGTGGACTACCGCCGGGCGCGATCCGCTGGAGGAACCGGTGACGATCCCCCAGTCCTTCGCTGTCAGGCTGCTCTGCCCGCTGGTGGTGAACGTGGACTGGGTCGAGGCGCCCATGTTCGAGTAGTACCGCAGGCTGAGCGTCTGGGCGCTGGTCGAAGTATTCTCGAACATGTCGATCCAACGGCAGTACCCGACCTGCCTGTCAACGTATATGCGGCGATAGACGTTTACCGACCCGCGGCGCCAGGGTCCTATTTCGACTTCGTCGCCGGCCTTGGAAAGGCGCCCCTGCTGGCTGACGCTCATCGTCGAACCGCTTATCTGGAGTTGCATCCCGCCGTCGTACGCGTCGTTCGTACCGTCGTTGACCTGCCCGTAGTTCAGGTAGATATCCCACTTGAAACCAGCGCTGTCGTTAACGGTCCAACTCGACGAGACCGCCCGGCCTGCGGGAATGTGGAGACTCTTGTCTGCCGCCCGGGCGAAACCGATATGGAGCATGACGGCCAGCACGGCCGCGGGGAATACATAGTTGTTCATGATCGTTGTGTCTCTGGTTTTCGGTGTTCTGTGATCGCCTCTGCGCCGATAAACCCTGGTATCAACCGCCCTTGCATCCGAACTTCATGAAGCGGTGGTGTATCGGTTGTATCGGTTGGACCGGCGTGAGACCGCTGCCAAGCTGCTCCATCACGTCTTCGATCCGCTGGCGGACCTCCGGGTCGCCGGTCTTGAGATGGTCTTTAAGTATCGGTACTATATTCTTGCCCATTTTCACGAGTTCCTTCGAGGCATTCTGGCGGTCTTCGTAGCTCTCGGCGCCGAGTTGGGCCACGAGCTTCTCGACTTCGTCGCGAGCGGCTTTGGGGGGCATGGGAAGCGGGCACTCGATCGAAACGAACTGCCCTGCGTGGATATTCAGCACGGTTTTGGGCGATATTGCAAAACCGAGTTGAGACTGGCCGAGGCGCCCTTTGAGAATTGAGCCTTTCCACATACCGACTATCGTCCGACCGAGGTCTTCGGGGCGAAACTTCATCGTCTTGACGCGCGACGGGTCGATCTCGATCTGCCCGTAGTCCGTGGTCAGCTTGAACTTGCCCGC